>JACQZM010000339.1:0-10983 GCA_016213885.1 Candidatus Rifleibacteriota bacterium
GAGCGGCGGGTCGCCGGGTTCGAGCGGCGGATCGTCGGGTTCCACCGGTGGGTCGCCGGCGCCGAGCGGGGGGTCGCCGGGCTCGAGCGGCGGGTCGCCGGGCTCGAGCGGCGGGTCGTCGGGCTCGAGCGGCGGGTCGCCGGGTTCGAGCGGCGGGTCGTCGGGCTCGAGCGGTGGGTCGTCGGGTTCGAGCGGCGGGTCGTCGACAGGGGGGGCGGGTGCTGACGCGCCCGCAGAGGCCCGGGCGCTGGACGTCCAGGCGAGGGCGGACAGAGTGGCGTCGATTTCGTGCGAGGAGCCGGTGCGAGCCGCGGCCGTGGAGGTGCGTCAGAGAGCGCAGGCGTATCGGGAGGCGATGGGGAGCCGCCAACCGCCGGCGGAGGTCGCCAGGCGAAGGGCTCAGCTGGAACGTGCCGTTCGAACGCTGGATGACGCCGTGTCCCGGGAGCGCTCACCGGACCGGACCGGACGCGGCTCCGCGCGGGGTGGTGGCGGCCCCGGACACGGCCCGGCGCCCGCGGTGGCAGCCACGGAGACCCTCGTCGACGGCCGCGGAAGCGGCGGCGCCGTCGCAGCCGGAGCCGGACGGCTGTTCACCGGAGGCGCCACCCGAGACAGCGAGGGCGGGGAGCTGGCGGCCACGCTCCCGGCCGAGGCCCGGACCCGGTTGACGGAGGGGCGGCTGGCCGACCCTCCGGAGGCGTTCAAGAGACAGGTCCAGGAGTATTTCCGATCGCTCCTGGAGCAGAGGAGGTAGCCATGGATCTCACCGTCGACAGCTGTCCATGCGGCAGCTCCGGGGAGCTGTCCGGCGACCGACGCCCGCGGTCGGACCGCCGCGCCGCCTTGCCTTCGATCGCTCCCGGGCGGTCGAGACCCTGGCGACTGATGGGCCGGCGCCAGCTGCTCGAGGGAGGCGCGCTGGCCGTCGCCGGGCTTCTCGGCCTGGGATGGACACGCCCGGCGTGGGCGCAGGTGACCAACGAGTTCGGGCGCAACCGCTTCACGCTCGCCAGGATCATCTACAACGGATCCTGGGACGCGGGCCTTCCCAAGGCCGATCTCAATCTGACCGCCGAGTTCCAGCGGCTCACGGGCGACCGATTCGCCACCGACATCGTCCAGGTCAGCCTCGGGGATCGGGAGCTGTTCCGCTACCCGTTCCTCTACATCACCGGCTTCTCGGGCTCCAACGTCTTCAGCCTGGCGGAGGCGGAGGCGCTCCGGCGGCATCTCACCGAGGGGGGATTCCTCTTCGCTTCCGATTGCGGCCAGGGAGGGAGGGAGTTTGCGACCTCGATCAGGAAGCTCATGGACGAGCAGGTGTTCCGGGGAGACCCGAAGGCCGTGACGGTGCAGCTCGACGACCAGGACCATCCGATACTCAACCTCGTCGTTCCCTTCTCCGACTGGTCGCCCGGCATCTATCGGCCGGGCAGGTACACGGGCTGGGAATACGACGGGCGACTCGTCTGCTTCATGGCCGCGGAGTACGACAACAACTGCATCCTGGCCGGTCGGGCCGCTGACGGTCGAGTCACCCAGCAGTGTCTGTGGCAAGGGGTCAACGTGCTCTACCACGGCGTGATGGTCTAGGGCCATGGACCGGCGACGCATCGACAAGCGGCTCTGGCTGGCCGGCACGGTGGTTCTCGCCGTGCTCGCGGTGGCCTGGGCCGTTGGCTCGCGACAACGACCAGCGGTCTCCCCGACGGACGCCGGGCGGGTCCAGTGGGTTGCCGTGGCCGGCACGGGCTGGCGGGCCCGTGGACCTCGCCGCGACGGCCGACGGCGGCTGCGTCGAGTCGGTGGCCGGCCGGTTCCAGCCCGACCCGGGATGGGCGGCGCTCGTCGACGAGACCGCGCGGCGCTTCCGGGTCGAGGCCTCGCCGGCGTTCCCGCTGGAGGTGACCCTCTCGTTTCGCAATCGGGGGTGCTACGCGATCCGGTCCGTCCACCTGGAGTATCCCCCCGACGGGATCGACCCGGCGATGCTGCCCCGCCAGGTCCGTCTGCTGCTCTCGGAGTTCAGCGCCACCGACGGCTTCCGGGACGAGGCATCGATTGAGCTCCGGCGCGACCGGAAGGTCTCGTTCTCCCTGCCCGGATCCCCCAGGGCGAGATTCGTCCGTCTCGTGATCGATGGCAATCAGGGCAGCCCCGACGGTGTGGCCATCGGCAGGATCCGCGTCATCGGTGATCGCGCCCCGTCGGGACACGCTGTCGACCTCGCGGGCCCCGAGTATCCGGGTCGGGCCATCGCCGGGCACGTCAGCGGAGCGTTCTCGCCCCGGAACCTGATCGCCGGGCCGGTCGCCCGGCCCGGCGGTCTCCCTGGCCACGAGCCCTGGGCGAGCCGGCCCGGAGACGGGTTGCCGGTGACGATCGATCTGATTCCGTTCCGGGCGGCCCCGGCGTTCCTCGAGACGGTGGTGCTCGACACGCGCCTGGACCGTGAGTCCTTCGCCGGCTCCGCGCCACGAGTCGTCGACGTGCAGGTCTCCGACGAAGCCCAGGGTTCGTTCGCGAGCGTGGGGAAGCTCGAGCTCTCGTCCTCCCCGGCGGCCCAGATGTTCCGGCTCGCCCCGCCGGGAAACGGGTTCCCGTGCCGCAGGGTCAGGCTCGTGGTGGAGTCGCTCGAGGGACCGGGCGATCGATGCGCGCTCCGGGAGGCGTCCCTGTTCGGGAGGTTCCGCCAGATCCCGGGGCCGGGACCGGTCGCGGAGTGCGAGCCGAACGACTCCCCCTCGTACGCCGATCCGGTTCTCGTCGGTGAGACGCTGACCGGGGTCGTCGACTCCTCCGATGTGGACTTCATCGACCTCGCAACCACCCCTGACGGAGGCCGGCTGGAGGTGGAGGGCCGGCGGCTGGAGGGCACGCTGGTGGGCCTCTCGCGGGCCGGAGTCCGGCTCTTCTTCGTGCCGGTCGGGATCATCGATTCCCGGCTGGTCCTCCCGCGGATCTCGCGGCCTGCGGGCGGGCGCGTCATGCTGCGTCTGGCCGCGGCCAGCGGCACCCCGGGGAAGATGGACTACCGCTGCCGGCTGCTGCGGTCGAAGGCCGCCGATAGTGACCGCGAGGTCAACGATCGGCTGGTCTGTCCGCGGCGTGTCTCGATCGAACCATCGGACTTTGCGGTGCTGGACGGCGTGCTCGACCAGGCCAGCGACGTGGATGTCTTCAGCTTCGTGGTCCCGCCGGGGCAGGGGCGCTCGTACGCCTTCTTCCTGTCCAAGGTGCCCGATCGCGACACTCTCTTCACCCTGTCCGGGCCAGACCCGGACAGCTCTTTGGGCATCCCGGTCACGGCGGGGCCACCGCCGCTGATCCGGGTCGTCGACGACACGCCTCACCCGGCCCAGGAGGCGTTCTCGGGGTTCGTCGCGGAGGCCCCCGGAGAGTACTTCATCTCGGTCTCGTCCCGGCAGCCCCCAGGGCCGATCGGGCCCGGGGCCTACACCCTGACGGTCAAGCAACGTCCGACGGAGTAGCGATCTGACATGAGCGAACCAAGAATGTCCGATCCGGGATCCTTGTCGCTGGCCGCGGCTCTGCTCGTGCGCCGATGGGCCCACGGCCTCACTCGAACCCACCGCAGGGCTCGTCTGGACCGAGACCTGCAGACGAGCCTCCAGGAGGTGGGCAGACGTTCGCTGGACGTCGCATTCAACGAGGCGACGATCGCAGCGCTGCAGCAGAAGGCCCGTGAGGCGTTCGTGCTGGCCCGGGAGAGGCGCGAGGCGATCTTCGCGATGGAGGGCGCGCCGGTGTCCGAAGACCTGGAGGAACGGCGACGCCAGGAGGAGGAGCGAGGCGCGAGGGCTCGGGAGCTCCGCCTCGGCCTGGACGCGCTGCTGGCCGAGTCGGACCGATGCCTGGCGCTGCTGGGCAGCGAGGTGATCGCGCGGCAGAGCGCCGACCCCAGGGTCGTTCCGTATCTGGAGAGGCACGCCATGCTGCTTTCCGAGGCGGCGTCGCTGGAGCTGCGGGTCCGGAGCGACCTCGCGGCGTGGCAGCAGCTGCCGACCGTCACGAAGCTCGGCGGTCTCGCGGCCGTGCTCTCGGCTCCCGCGATGGTGCTGGCCCTGGCGTGGCTCATCTTCTCGACGGCACGTGGCGACCCGGCTCCCCCGCGCCGGACGCTCACCCTGGCGATCGGCCGGACAGCGCCCTCGCCCGTGGTGACCTCGCCGGTGACGACGTCGGTCGCGGGCGTCCTCTCCTCCACGGGTCCCGTGGCGATCGCGACCGGCACCTCGAGCCGGCCCGCCCAGGTGGACCGCCGGACCCGGCCCGACGCCGGCCAGGGGGTGCTCGAGCCGCCGTCGACGTTCACCGGATTCGTGAAGACGACCGGAGCGAAGGTCTTGCATCGATTCAGCGTCGCCCCGGAGCTGCCGGCAGCGGTGCTCGACCCGAAGGCGCACCATCTGGGCGGCGCGGATCGGCCCGGCTGGGAAAGACCCCATCCGGAGGGCCGGACCCTCGAGCTCGCGCTCCGGCTGGATCGCGCCCCGGTCGGAATCTCGGAGCTCGTCTTCGAGGCGAGCGCCGTGGAGCCGGCCCCGGGGACCCAGGTCCGGGTCAACGGTGGGCACACGGTCCCGCTCTTCTCGCAGAGGGACACGGCGTTCGTCGAGTTCAGGCTCCCGCTGCCAGAACTTCCAGATCCGCAACGTGAGGTGGGTGGCCGGGCCGGTTCTGTACCGGTTCAGCCTGTCCAAGGTCCCTGGGGTGGACACCCGCCTGGCCGTGCTCGCCGCGGTGGGGGACAAGCCCGGGAAGACGATCCTGACCCTGCACGAGGCCGTGGTCGGCGAGCAGGTCTATCCGAACCTCCCGCTGGCCGCCGGGGATTACTACCTCGAGGTGTCCGGGGACGGCAGGAACCTGGACGTGCCCTACGTGGCGGAGGTCCAGAGGCTGGCGCCGCTCGGGCCGGGCGACGAGCGCGAGCCCGACGATGACGCGGCCGGCGCCACGCCGCTGGAGATCGACCGCCCTGTGACCGGCTATCTGGCCACGGCCGGCGACGCGGACTTCTTCTCGCTGAAAGTGACGCAGGACACCTACCTGGCCATCGTGCTCGGTGCGATCCCCGGCGTCGACCCATCCGTCCGGATCAAGGACAGCCGCGGCAACAGCCAGATCGTCGACGTGAATACCGGCGGCGTCGGCGAGCCCGACGAGGCGGAGCTGGTGAAGCTGCCTGCCGGGGAGTACAGGCTCGTCGTCCAGGCCCGCGCCGAGAGCCCGAAGGCGAACGCCCGCGCGCCCTACCGTCTGGAGGTGCGGCGGGCGGCTGCCCAGGCAGGGTTCGAGGAGGAGCCCGACAACGCCCCGGACCAGGCGAACCGGCTGCCGCTCGGAGGGTCTCTGCGCGGCAGACTCGATCCGGCCGACGATCAGGACTGGTACTCGTTCCACCTGGACCGACCGTCGCTGGTGCGGATCGGTGTGACCGGCATGGATGGGGTCGCCTACCAGGTCTGGCTCGAAAACCCCGGCTATCCCCTTCCGCTCGGAAGGACCGGCGCCGACGCGTCGGTGACGAACTGGCCGCTCGACAAGGGCGACCACTGCTTCGGCCTCGCGGCGAGAACGACCCGGGCCGTGGACCGACGCCAGAGCTACCGGGTCCGTGTGGAAGTCGTTGCTGAACCTGACAACGGTTACTCGGTCCGGAACAACTCGTTCGAGACCGCCACGGACATCACGCCGGATGACACGCTGCGATCGGCCCTCTACCCCTGGGAAGACGCCGACTTCTACCGCGTCACGTTCAAGGAGAGAGACCTCGTCTACCGACTCCGCCCGATCCAGCTCTCTCTCAACCGGCTGGGGGTACAGATCCACGACGAGAGACGGACGCTCCTGAAGATCGTGGCGGGGTCCACGCTGGAGAACTGGACTCCCGCACCGGGCCGCTACACCCTCAGGGTCTATCGCCTGGACGGAGGAAACCACCAGGAGGACTATTCGTTCCGCATCCAGGAAGAGAGGCTCTCCACGCCGGAGGAGGAGCGGGAGTTCAACGACAGCCGCCAGACCGCGACCGGGCTCGCCGAGGAGACGTTGATGCACGGGCAGCTCTCACCGATGGGAGCGGGGCTGCGCGACGAGGACTGGTACCGGATCGATCCGAAAGACGGCGCGGGCAAGCTGTACGCCATCGAGGCGGCTCCGGGGGGCAAGCAGCTGGACCTGGCCATGGCGCTGGAGGATGCTGACGGCAAGCCTGTCTTGCCAGCCCGGAACCAGCGTGGCGCCGGGGAGCCGGAGCGACTGGAGAACTGGGGTCCGAAGCCGGGCTCCTACTTCCTCCACGTGTGGTGTCCCGTCGATCAGAACCGCAATGCGCCCTACACGGTGCGCTGGCGCGAGACCGGGCGCCGGTCCGCCGACATGGAGTTCGAGCCCAACGACGCCGTCGATCAGGCGAACGACCTGAAGCTCGACGTGGTCGTGCAGGGTCGTCTGACCACGCCGGAGGACGGAGACGTCTTCAGGGTCACCGGTACAAGACCCGATGCGCAGATCGTGCGCGTCAAGCTCACCGGAGCCGACAACCTCCATCGCGTCACGATCCTCGACAGCACCGGCGCGGTGATCTCCTCGGAGGCCATGCCGCACGGCGGCTCCATGGAGTTCACCGGCTTCGTGCTCTCGCGGGGGCAGTCGCTGTTCGTCAAGGTGGGGTGCAACTCGTACCAGTACCGGGCTGCCAGCGCGGACTACTCCGTCGTGGCGACGGAGGTCGGGCCCTGGAAGGAGGGCCTGGAGGCCGAGCCGAACTTCGATCTGGCGCGGGCCGGGAAGCTCTCGGTCGATCGAGACATGGTGGGGCAGATGTGGCCGGAGGGCGACCAGGACCTCTTCGTGTGGGAGGTGCCGGAAAAAGACCCCGGCCCGTACACACTCTCGATCTCTCCACCGGACCAGAACCTGTGCATCGACCTGGCCCACAGCAAGGACGGAAAGGAGTGGGCGCCGCTCGCCTCGGTCAGGGGCAAGCTCGCACTCCCGAACATCCGGGCCAGGGCGGGGCGGTACAGGGTGACCCTGTCCTCCCACGGGTTCTCCGCCACCCCCTACACCATCCGGGTCAGCCGGCAGCCCGGACCGGACCCTGGCCGCGACCTCGAGTTCAACAACTCCCCGGACTGGGCGGTTCCCCTGGACACTGGAACGCCGCTGAGGGGGCTCACGGCTTACGATGGCGACGTCGACTGTCTCCTGGCAAGGGGATCCGGGCCCACGCCGCTTCGTCTGAAGATCAAGGTCGATGACAAGAGCGGCCTGGAGGCGATCGTGTCGCGCCGCGAAGGCAAGGAGCTCAGGGAGGTCAAGCGGCTCGGGCTCGATCGGGGCGAGGAGGCCACGGTGGAGCGCTGGGTCACCGGGGACCGCGACTCCGTGATCGCCGTGAAGGGATACTGGTCGGAGCAGCCGACCTACGAGGTCTCCCTGCTGCCGAGCACCGCCTCGGTGACCGCGGATGCGGAGCCGAACGACCAGTTCGCCGACGCGTTGACGCTGGTCCCCGGACGGGAGATCGCCGGATCGATCGACCACCGCTGTGATCGAGACGTCTATCGACTGGACGTCACCTCGCCGGACGGCCAGCCGTTCACGCTCGCCTACGCCGGCCCGACCAGGTGCGAGACCCGAGTCTCTCTGAGGACCTGGGACGAGCAGAACAAGCGTGAGGTCGACACCCACACCGTCACCGTTCAAGCCGGCAAGACGTTGAAGCTCGACGATCTGCTCCTCACCAGGGGGACTTGGTACGTGGCGATCGACGGGGCCGTGGCGAAGGCGGCGTACCAGCTCCGGATCGACGCCGCCAAGGCCCCGTCTTCTGACCGGATCTACGCCCCGAGCCACCACGGCGCCAACCCCAGAGAGGCGCTCCTCGACAGACCGCTCCACGGGCAGTTCCTTCCCTTCGGGCACGAGCGATGGGAGGGCGTGCGGCTGACCCTCGATCGGCCTCGCTCGCTCGGCGTGCACCTCGCGGTGCCGAAGGCCTGCGACGGCTGGCTCGTGCTGTTCGACGCCCAGGGCCGGGAGCTGAGGAGCTGGAGCCTGGAGCCGGAGGGCCGCGACGAGAGTGCCTATCTGCCCACCCTCGAAGCGGGCTCGTACGTGATCGAGGTGAGGGGCCGGGCCCGGGAAGAGACCGGCTACGCGCTGACCGTCAAGACCGGTGCGCCCGGGTACTTCTTTCCCGAGAAGTCCCGGAGCCCGGAGCTGAACGTGGCGTTTCGCGACAACGGCGGCCACATCGTCAGGGCCACGTCGACGTACGGCTCCGACTGGGCTCCCGAGAGTCTCCTCGACGGATCGGTCGAGAGCAGGGGCTGGTGCTCCAAGGACAGCACCCTGCCGCAGGAGGTGGTGATCGGGTTCGCCGGTGACCGGATCGCCAGGATCGGATCGATACGGGTGAACCCCAGGACCGCGGACCCCCCGGAACACTGGGCGAAGACCGTGGAGCTGCTGGTCTTGGCCACCGGCAAGGGAGACGACTGGCAGTCCGTGGGGACTCTGACGCTTCACCGCGAGGATCGCGACGTCGTCGTCGACTTCCCCCCGAGGGAGGCGAAGCAGGTCATGGTCCGCGTCAAGGCGAGCAATGGCGGCCAGTACACGCAGCTGGGAGAGGTCAGCGTCATGGAGGCGGTTCCGGGCTTCCAGTCGTGCCTCAGGGGGGATCACGCCATTCCCCTGGGCTCGAGCGACTTCGCCGGAGGGATGAACGTCCTGTCATCGGTGCTCGGAGGGAAGATCGAGTCGGTCTCGGCCGAATACGACGGCACCTGGAACGCCGGTCGGCTTCTGGACGGCTGGCCCGCCGACCCCGGGTGGTTGACCCCCGACGCCGCCAGCCCGGCCGAGGTCGTGGCATCGATCGGTGGAGCCCCGGTGGAGATCGACCGCGTCATCCTGTCGGGTCGGGGTCATGATTGGCGCGATGTGGCCAAGGACGTGAAGCTCTGGGTGGCGGAGTCGAAGGAACGGGGGTTCCGTGAGGTGGCGTCGTTCCGGATGCAGCCCTGGAGCCTGTGGCAGACGCTGGCCTTTCGACCGGTGAAGGCGCGGTTCGTCAAGCTGCGGATCCTGTCCGGCTACGGAGGGGGTTACTTCTACCTCGGGGAGCTGGGAGCGATCGGCCGGTGACGGCCGTCGCCCTCGCCTCCGGGCCCGGCGGCGTGACGCCGCCGGTCCGCCCGGTCGCCGGTCTTTTCCGGGCGCTCCGTCGCTCCGACCGTCGAGGATCTTGCGAGCCGGGTCGGCAAGGCCAACCAGCAGGGCAACGCCGCCCCCCCTGCCATCGGACTTTTTTCCTGACCGTCCTTCCCGGGACTGTACTGGATACCCCGCGAGGCGTTACAGTCTCGGCGAGGACTGGTGGACATGGGCATCTCGAAATCGATATCGGAGCAGATGGAGCGCAGCTCCTGGATCCGCCGCATGTTCGAGATCGGCATCCAGATGCGCAAGGAACGAGGGGCCGAGAACGTCTTCGACTTCTCCCTGGGCAACCCGGACGTGGAGCCTCCCGCCCCGGTCATCGCCGCCCTCCGCCGGGTGGTGGCGGAGGACCGGCCCGCAAGCCACGGGTACATGCCCAACGCCGGGTTCCCCGACGTCCGGGCCACGATAGCCCGCAACCTGGCCGGCCGCACCGGCCTGCCGTTCACCGGCGATGACGTTCTCATGACCACGGGCGCCGCCGGCGCCATCAACGTGGTGCTCAAGGCGCTCCTCGACCCGGGGGACGAGGTCATCGTGCTGACGCCGTACTTCCCGGAGTACAGGTTCTACATCGAGAACCACGGGGGGCGCATCGTGGACGTGGAGACCGACGAGCGGTTCCAGCCCGACCTCGACAGGATCGCCCGGGCGATCACCCCGCGGACCAAGGCGCTGATCCTGAACTCGCCGAACAACCCCACCGGCGTCGTGTACGACGAGCAGATCTTCAGAGGGCTCGACGACCTGGTCCGGGAGCCGATGCTCGTCATCAGCGACGAACCGTACCGGCCGCTGATCTTCGACGGCGCCAGGCACCCGGAGGTGCTCTGCCTCGTGCAGCGATCGGTCCTGGCCTGGAGCTGGTCCAAGGCCATGGCGATCGCCGGAGAGCGTATCGGCTATCTGGCGATCCCACCGCACCTGGCCGAGGCGGGCCCGCTCCGGAACGCCTGCACCTTCGCCAACCGGATCCTGGGCTACATCAACGCCTCGGCGATCTGGCAACGGCTGGTGGGCCAGGTGCCCAACGAGACGATCGACGTCGGCTTCTATCAGGCCAAGCGAGATCTGCTGTGCGACGCGCTCTGTGCGATGGGGTACCGGGCACCCCGCTCCCAGGGCTCCTTCTACGTCTTTCCGAAGACCCCGATCCCGGACGACCAGGCGTTCATCCGGTTCCTGCAGGCCGAGGGGATCCTGGCGGTTCCGGGGTGCGGCTTCGGCCGTGGCGGCTACATGCGGCTGTCGCTCACGATCCCCACCGACACCATCAGGCGGTCGCTGCCGGGCTTCGAGCGGGCGCTCCGCAGGGCACTGGACGGGCAGCTGGTCCCTCCGGACGCCTCGCGGTGACCGGGCGCCTCGCTTCCGCGCCGGCCCCGGCGGCTCGCCGCGGCGCCGTCACAACGACGAGGCGGTCAGACGGTCCCGGGCCGCGCCGAGGAACCGCTCGATCTCCTCGGTCACCCTCTCGAGGAGCCCGCCTTCCAGGGGAGCGGGACCATCCGGCGCCTTGGCCTGGAGGACGTTGGCGATCCACGGCACCCTGGCGGAGTCGGCCGGCGAGATCAGGCCAGGCTTGACGAGCCACTTCTCGATGGCCAGCACGTTCGTCCGATCGCCGGTGGAACCGTCGCCGGCCAGCTTGAACAGCCCTCCCAGGATCGAGTCGAACGCCTGGCGGAGCGGCTCCATCGCGTCGGCACCGAACCCTCCCCC
>JACQZM010000339.1:11006-29940 GCA_016213885.1 Candidatus Rifleibacteriota bacterium
GGGCGAGACGTACCCGCTCCTCGGCCCGGGTCAAGAGCCCCCTGGCCTCGTCGACGATCAGAGACTGCTGGTCTTTTCGCTCACCCTCCGGCAGCGGCAGCGCCGGGGATCGGTAGGCGTCGGGCGCGCCAGGTGCGGCCATGGAACCGCCGAGGAGGGTGGCCAGGTTCTGGTAGCCCAGGCGATCGAACAGGACCGTGGCGAACCGGATCGTGTCGCTGACCACGGAGGCGGTCACCTCGTCCACGATGCTGGCCAGCACATCCGCCTCCCGATCGACCACCACCAGGACCCGCGGGAGATCGCGGGTGGCCACCGGACCCGACGGGGGGCTGGCCATGCGCTGCACCAGGAGCAGCCGGGAACCCAGCCGGGCCGACAGCCGGTCCGCGAGAACCTGGACCTGCTCGTCCGGCGAGACCGGCCGCGACTCCACCGGCGGCGCGCCGACCGGCACCGGCTCCTCGCCGGGCCTGAGCTCCCGGGGGGCCGTGGGCGCGGGCGGCTCCTCCGTGAGCATCTGCCTGAGCCTCGCCATGAGCCCTCGGTTCTTGGCGAAGACCAGCTCGTCCTGGCCGTCGATCGCGGCGAACACCGCCTGGAAGATCTGCCGCTTCACGTCCAGCGTGTCGAGCATCTTCTCCTCGATGGTGCCCTGCGACACCAGGTTGATCACCGAGACCGTGCTCTTCTGACCCATCCGGTGGGCCCGGCCGATCCGCTGCTCCAGCACCGCCGGGTTCCAGGGCAGGTCGAGGTTGACCACCAGGCTCGCGGCCTGGAGGTTGAGACCGACGCCCCCGGCGTCCGTGGAGAAGAACAGGAGGCACGTGGGGTCGTCGCGGAACCGGTCGAGCAGCTGGCCCCGTTTGGCCGTGGGTACCGATCCGGCCAGCTTCACGTGGGCGATCCCCAGCGGTCGAGCCACCCGCTCGATCGCCAGATCGATCATCCCCTCGAAGCTCGAGAACAGGATCGCCTTGCGGCCGGTCTCGACCACCTGCTCCTCGATGATGGTCTTCAGCTCGTCGAGCTTGGGCGCGGTCTGCTTCTTGAGCTTGTCCGGGATCTTGTGGTCGTGCAGCTCGAGAGCGTCGCACAGGATCCGCATCTTCTGGAGCGCCATCATGAGTCGCTTCGACTCCTGGGGTGTCAGCGGCCGGCGCTCCGCGATGTTGATGAGCTGGGCCACGACCCCCTGGAAGTCCCTGTACGGATCGAGCTGCGCCGGCGTCATCGGCACGAAGTAGTTGTTGTCCACCCGGGGCGGCAGGTCCTTCAGCACCTCGTGACGCTCCCGCCGGAGCACCACCGGCCTGATCCGCCCCCGCAGCTCCTCGAGGTTCTTGTAGCCCAGCACCCTGTAGCTGCCGCTCCGCCGTCGCTCCAGCTGGTAGTAGCGGGTGTTGAACTGCCAGAGCGGCCCCAGGAGCCGGGGGTCCAGGGTCTGCATGACGCTGTACAGCTCGTCGAGGTTGTTCTCCAGCGGGGTGCCGGTGAGCACGAACATGTACCGGCTCCTGAGCTGCTTCACCGCCTGGGCGGTCTTGGTCCGCCAGTTCTTGACCCGCTGGGCCTCGTCGAGGATCACCAGATCCGGCGCGAGCCGCTCGAACACCTGCTGGTCCCTGAGCAAGAGCTCGTAGTTGATCACGGTGAAGAACGCGGGCTGCGCGTAGAGCAGCTCCCGCTTCGACGACGGCCCGCCCACGACCTCGGCGGAGAGCGACGTGAACCGGTGGATCTCCCTGAGCCACTGGTGCTTCAGCGACGCCGGGGTGACCACCAGCACCCGGGAGATGCCGCGGATCTCTTTCAGCAGGGCCGTGGCGGCGATCGCCTGGACCGTCTTGCCGAGCCCCATGTCGTCGGCCAGCAGCGCCCGGCCGCTGAACGCCAGGTGGAGCAGCCCCTCGACCTGGTACGGGTAGAGCTTGGCGCCGAGCACCTCCAGCGACCGCTTCCCCTCCCTCACCTCGGTCAAGAACCACTCCTTCTGCCGTCGATGGTTCACCCCGTCGATGAGCAGAAGACCGTGGGTCTGGACGTCGGGGCCGAGGCGGATCGACGAGGTGGCCTTCGGCGACAGGTGCGCCACCTCGTCGAGCAGCACCGGCAGCTGCACCGTCGGGTCGCCGAGGAGCAGCCCTTCGGAGTCGAAGTGGCGCTCGGTCAGACGCTGGACCTCGGCGGGCAGCGGGGACCGTGGACGGGTCAGCGCCACCTGCACCTGCTCCCCGTACCTGAGGAAGATGTCGGCCACGGGCGGCCTGTGGCGCTCGAGCTCGTCGATCCTCTTCCGGTGGCGCTTCAGCGCGAGCGCCAGCACCGCCTCGATGTGCTTGCACGTGCCCAGCAGGTTGGTCCTGAAGTCCGGGCAGCTGCAGCTGTTGATCCGCTCCTTCAGCGACCGGATCGTCACCTGGTAGGTGCGCTTCGACGGCGACAGCACCGAGAACGTCGAGAACACCGGCTCGTCGCCGATGTTCTTCACCTTGAAGCCTTCTTCCAGAGCCTTCTGCTGTCTTCTCTCGACCTGCGTATCGAGCACGGACCGACCTCCTGATCCCGTGGCGACCCCGAGGAACCGTGGTGACTCTAGAGCGTGGCCGGCCCGCAGTCAATGACCGGCAGGTGTCCCGGGTCGACACGCCAGGGACGGCCCGCTCGCAAGGACCCGGCGGGCACCGCTCAATCCCTGAGCGTCGGTCGGGCGTAGCTCCGCTGCTCGAAGCCCCGGGTCCTGAGCTGCAGCTTCAGCTCGTCGGGGTTGTCGGAGGTCTCCAGACCGTCGTCCAGCGAGATCTGCCCGGCCAGATAGGCCGCGAGCAACGCCTGGTTGAACGACTGCATCCCCTCCAGGTTGCCCTCGGAGATCGTGGTGAACAGCCGCGGGATGTCGCCATCGAGGATCTGCTTCCTCACCGTGGGCGTTCCCAGGAGGATCTCCAGCACGGCGATGCGCCCCCGGCCGTCGCGACGTCGCACGAGCCGCTGGGAGATCACCCCCCGGAGCGTCTGGGAGAGCTGCATGCGGACCTGCGTCAACAGCCCCTCCGGAAAGGCGTTCAGCACGCGCTCCACGGTCTGGGGCCCGTTGATCGTGTGGAGGGTCGAGAGGACCAGGTGACCGGTCTCGGCGGCGGTGAGGGCGGTCTGGATCGTCTCCTGGTCCCGCATCTCGCCGATGAGGATCACGTCCGGGTCCTGGCGCAGGGCGTATTTCAGGCCCCTGGAGAACGAGGGGACGTCGATCCCCACGGACCGCTGCCGGATCATGGACCGGCGGTCCACGTGGACGAACTCCACCGGGTCTTCCACGGTGACGATGGTCTTCTTCCGGCTGATGTTGATGTGGTTCACCATCGCCGCCAGCGTGGTCGACTTGCCCGAGCCGGTGGTCCCGGTGACCAGCACCATCCCCCGGGGCAAGAGCGCCAGCTCCTCGATCACCGGGGGAAGTCCCAGGTCACGGATCGACGGGATCTCCGTGGGGATGTGCCGCATCACCACCGACGTGGACTTCATCTGCCGGCTCACGTTGACGCGGAAGCGACCGATGCCCGGGACGAAGTAGAGGACGTCGACGTCTTGCTCGTGCTCGAACCGCTCCCGGTCGCTCTCGTCGAGGACCGTGGACAGGAGCTTCCAGACGTCCGCTTCGCCGAGCTTGTTGCCCCGCGGCGTGACCAGCTCGCCGTGGATACGGAACCGGGGAGGGGAGTCGACCTTCAGGTGGAGGTCCGAGGCCCCCTTGGCGATCATCGTGGTGAGGAGCTCGTTCAGCATCATCGGCATCGAGAGTAGCGATCCGCCGGGGCCGAGTCAAGGAGGCGCGGAAAGGCCCTATAGCCTGACCCTGACCCCGACCAGCGCCTCGCTGGACCGCAGGTTCGCGGTGTAGCTCTCGTTGCCGGACACCACGTCCGGCCCGGTCACGTACTTGCCCAGGTCGACCCACCGGTAGCACACCTCCAGGTGGAGTCGATCCCCCAGCTCCAGGCTGCCGCCGACCCCGGCGGACCAGGCGACGTCGGAGTACCGGCCCTCGTTCCACGACGTGGAGAACACGAACGGCCCCGCATCCAGGGGCGACTGCGTGGTCTGGGTGCCCCGCACCTTGTTGTGGTACCAGCCCACGCCTCCCAGGACGTACGGCCTGAACTTGCCCCGTTCACGGAGCTCCCAGATGATGTTCAGCATGGCGGTCTGGGAGCGGACCTCCAGGTCGGTGCGGTCCTTCCAGGCGCCTCCGGGCTGCCCGGCGCCGGCGACGGTGTCGACCCGGAGCCTCGCCATCTGGCGATCGGCGTACTCGAGCTACATCCGCACCGGCCCCACGTCGAGCTTCCTTCCCACGGCGAGCACCAGCGGCGTGTTCGTCCGGGAGTCCTCCCGCCCCGACGGCTGCGGGGCGCCAGGGGCGGTGATCTCCAGCGACCACTGCGCCACCGAGGCCGCCCCGGTCCGCGCCACGCGGTAGGTCTTCTGGTCATTGGCACCCGAGGGAGCACCCGCGCGCACCCCTCGTGCTCCAGGCGCCTGACCCCCTCCAGACGGACGCTGACGATGCTCGTCCAGGGGGCGATGTAGGTCACCGCGGTGAAGCCCAGGATGCGCCTGTGGTACACGAGCGCCTTCCGGCGTTGATCGAGGAGGTAGTAGCAGTCCGCGTAGATCCGCTGCGCCCGGATCGCCCCCAGGACCAGCGCCGCCGCGATCCCCACGGTGAGGGCGATGGCGCCCGTCGAGGCGTGTCGCTCGGCGAGCCAAAACGCCAGCGCCACCCCCACCACCGCGATCGCTCCGCCCAGGATGCTGCGACTCACCACCTCCTCGGGCATGTCCAGGTCCAGCACCAGCGTGGCCCCGTCGTCCACCGGGGGAGCGGCGGTCCGACCGGTCCGCCGCGACCCGAGCGGCCTCGCCTGGGACCTGGTC
The DNA here is from genome assembly GCA_016213885.1 of Candidatus Rifleibacteriota bacterium. Classification (GTDB taxonomy): domain Bacteria; phylum Muiribacteriota; class UBA6191; order JACPRK01; family JACQZM01; genus JACQZM01. Next base: position 15,948 of record JACQZM010000339.1, read on the forward strand.
TTGAGGGTGGGTCGCCGGATCAGGCTGACCGACAGGTCGGGGCCCGGCGCATCCGGCTCGAGGATCCTTCTCAGCCGGCCGGCGAGATCCTCGGCCGTGGGAGGGCGTTCGTCGATTCTCTTGGCCAGAGCCTTCTCGATGACCCGCACCAGCGGCTCCGGGATCCCCTCGACCAGCTCCGCCAGCGGCGGCGGAGGGTCCTTGAGGTGCATGTCGAGGATCCGGTAGATCATCGGCGCCGAGAACGGCGGTCGCCCGGCCAGCATCTCGTAGAGGACGATCCCCCTCGAGTAGCTGTCGCTGGCCACGCCCACCGTACCTGGGGGTGCCGAGGAGCTCACCGGCCACGGTCACGTTCTGGTCCATGGCGTAGCTCTTGGCGAGGCTGAAGTCGGCCAGCCTGGCGCGGTTCTCGGTGTCGAACAGGATGTTGTCGGGCTTCAGGTCCCTGTGGATGATCCCGCGGACGTGGCACTCGTGGAGGCCCGACAGGCACTCCAGGAGCGACGGGATCGCCTCGCGGTACGGGACCTTCACGCCGCCCACGATCCGGCGCCGCAGGGTTCCTCCGCCGAGGTACTCCGCGACCAGGAACGGATGCCCGGCCAGCTCGCCCAGCTCGAACATCCGGACCACGCCCGGATGCTCGATGCCCTTGAGCAAGGCCCCCTCCCGGAGGAACCGGGCCAGCGCCGCCGGGTCTCCGACCTGGGTCATGAACTTGATGGCCACCACGGTGCCGTCGGTCCGCCGGGTCGCCTTGAACACCGTTCCCATGGCTCCCTGTCCCAGCACCTCGCCGAGGGTGTACCGGGCCCGGAAATCCTCGGAGAGGGCGATCTTCCCGATCAGGTGGGTGTGCCCGGCCTCGGAACGGACCAGGAGAGACACCTGGCTGGCGCAGGTGGAGGCGTAGGTCTTCTGGCAGTTCTCGCAGGTGACGAGCTGTTCCGCGCCCGCGACCGGGGTGGCGCGGCCGCCGCACGACGGGCACGTGTCCTGGGGGATGCTGGGCATGAGTCGGCAGCGCTGGCCGGGTCGGGGTCGCTCGAGCGGTCGAGCCGCGGGGCCCGGCGCCTCGCCTCCCCTATGATGGAGTCGCCGGTGCGCCCGCGGCAAGACCCGGCGCCTCGCCGGGTCCGAGTCGCGCCCCCGAGCGCGACCTCGAACCGTATCCCCTCCTTTTCCCCCGTGAGTCACGACCCAGGCCAAGGCCTGATCACGGGCCCAGCCTCTCGACACAGGTGGGGGATCCTGGCCCCGCGAATCCTCGCACGACGCGCTGGCACCCGGGGCCCGGAGTGGGCATACTGTCGCCAGGAGGCATCGACCCCATGACCCACAAGCAGAGGATCCTCATCGTCGACGACGAAGAAACCATACTGGATCTGCTGTCAGAGGCTCTCTTCGCCGACGGCTACGAAGTGATGACGGCGAGCAACGGGGCGTGCGCCCTCGACAGGATGCGGGAGACCCCGCCGGACCTGGTGCTGCTGGACCTCTACATGCCGGTCATGGACGGCTACGAGGTCCTGGAGAAGATCCGGGCCGAGCCGGCGTTCAAGGCGATCCCGACGAGTACCTGCCCAAACCGATGCAGCAGTGGGAGCTCAGGGCGCGGTTGAAGGCGCTGCTGGCTCTCCAGCGCCTCCGCAAGAGGTTCACGGACCTGGAGCTGCTGCGGGAGCAGACCCTCCGCCACTTCTGCAGTCAGATCTGCAGCCGCCTCATCTCCCCGACCCGCGAGCTCGAGGGGTACTTCAGGTCTCGCCTCGCCGCCTGGTTGCCCGACGAGGAGCGGCGCGCCGCCCAGGGCATGTTCGGTCACACGACCAGCCTGCTCTCCATGCTCCAGTCGCTGAGCCGGTACGCCCACACGGACGAGCAGGCCACGGAGCCGCTGGATCTGGAGGAGGTGATCCTGCTCGCCAAGGGGGCCTGCGAGTCGCTCTGGGGGGCGCCCCATCACGAGTGGGTGGTCAAGACCCAGCACCCGTTGCCGGCCGTGTCGGGGCGGCGCATCGACCTGAACATGGCGTTCTGCGAGATCTTCACGTCGGCGCTGCGGTCCATGGTGGAGGGCGGACGGATCGAGGTACAGGCCGGGGCGACCGGGTCGGCGGTCAGGGTCGAGGTGAAAGACACCGGCCACGGCATCGCCGACGACCTCCAGCGAAGTCTGGTGGAGCTGTTCTTCCCGAGCCCTGGCCATGGCGCCAGGGGGCTGGGAATGGCCGTGGTGAAAGACATCGTGGAGCGGCACGAGGGAACGCTCTCCATCGAGTCCAGTCCCGGAGTGGGGACGAGCGTCACGGTCATGCTGCCTGTCCACAAGGGCTGAGTGCCAGGGCCGGGCAGAAGAAAAACCGGGGCTGGTCTTCCCAGCCCCGGGACTGTTGGAGGTGTCGATAACCGGAGGCCGGCACCCTCCCTTGCCAGTCCCGTGCCAGTCGAGGGACATCCGGCTTCGACCCGCTCCGTGAGGGCCACGAACGCTCGTCGCGGCCCGGCGGTCGCGTGTGACCCCGGGTCCCGGCGGCGAAGAGAGCTTCACTCCGGGTGAAACCGGCTGCATCCCGGCACCCCGATCCGGGCGGGGTCCCGGTTCCAGCTGGACCCTCTGGTCCCGCCTTCCCGGCGATGGTATGCTGGCCTGGCCGCCCCGCCGACCGGGGCGCGCGACCCTGGAGAGTGCCCATGCCCTCGGACCCGTTGATCGACCAGTTGAAGGCCGCCCTCCAGGCCTCGCCGACCAACCTCCCGCTGCGTCTGCTCCTGGCGCGCAAGCTCATGGAAGCGACCCGGAAGGACGAGGCCCTGGCGCTCCTCGTGGACCTTGAGCCCCAGGCCCTGGGGACCGCCGACGCCACCGACGCGGCGACGCTCCTGCTGGACGGCGGCGAGGCCGGGTGGGCCGAGCGGGTCGTCGAGGGGTGTTACGACCGGGGTCGTTCGTCGGCCCGGTTCCTCCACGTGGCCGCCCGGGTCCGGGCCGAGCTGAACGACTGGAACCGGGCGGCGCAGGCGTGGATGATGGCCCGGGAGGTCGACCCGGCTCTCACCGACCCCGCCCTGGACGAGAAGCTGGCCGCGGCCAGGCCTGAGCCGCCCCAGAAGCCGGCGCTCAGGGTCGTCGTGGGGGGCAAGGAGGGGCGCCGGGACGTGGAGCCGGCCCCGACCGGGCAGACGCTCACCTTCGCCGACGTCGGCGGCTACGACGAGTTGAAGAAGACGGTCCACCGGAAGATCATCCTCCCGTTCCAGAAGCCGGACCTGTTCCAGAAGTACGGCAAGCAGGCCGGCGGCGGGATCCTGCTGTACGGTCCCCCGGGCTGCGGCAAGACCCACCTGGCCCGGGCCACGGCCGGCGAGTGCGGGGCGGTCTTCATGAACGTGGCGATCGAGGACGTGCTGGACATGTGGCAGGGGGAGTCGGAGCGAAAGCTCCACGCCCTGTTCCAGCTGGCCCGCGACCGGGCGCCGGCGGTGCTGTTCATCGACGAGATCGAGGCGCTGGGCGGCCGGCGGAGCGCCACGATCCACCAGGCGGCCGGGATCCTGGTGAGCTCGTTCCTCTCCGAGATGGACGGGTTCGGCAAGTCGAACCAGAAGGTGCTGATCATGGGGGCCACGAACGTGCCGTGGGCCGTGGACCCGGCGTTCCGGCGGCCGGGCCGGTTCGACAACGTGGTGTTCGTCCCGCCCCCGGACCGTCCGGCCCGGGAGGCGATCATCTCCATCCTGCTCAGGAACCGCCCTGCCCGGGACGTGGACGCCGCCGCCGTGGCGGCCAGGACCAGCGGCTTCTCCGGCGCCGATCTGAAACACCTGATCGAGACCGCGTTCGACCTGGTCATCGAGGAGGCGATCGAGTCGGGGGGCGAGCCGCCGCTCTCGATCGGCCACGTGACCAGGGTGCTGCCGAAGATCAGGCCCACCACCACGGAGTGGCTCTCCACGGCTCGCAACTACGCCCTCTACTCGAACGAGGGGGGGCAGTACGACGACGTGCTCGCCTTCATCAAGGAGCACGGCCGCTAGGAGGAGACGTTGGCCGGGCCGACCTACAGACTGATCGACGAGATCGAGCCGGTGAAGGGGAACGCCGTGGCGCTCTCCCCCTCGGCTCCGCTGATCGCGGCCATGGTCCTGCCGGTGATCTGGCTCGCCGCGGTCTCCGTGGGCAACTCGTGGCTGCTCGGCCACCCCCGTCGGGTGTGGCATCTGAAGCTGGCCGTGGCCGCGGTGGTGTCGGTGAAGGCCATCGTGTATCTGGCGGTCACCTTCCTGCCCGAGGTCTCGTGGCCGTACATCGCCCTGTCGATCGTGGCGATCCGGCTGTCGCTGGGCTACTACCTGACCGACGAGCAGGAGTGGGCCGCGGAGCTCTACGAGATGGAAGGCGGCAAGGTCGTGGGGCTGGGCTACACGTTCGTTCTCATCAAGACCCTGGCCCGGCTCGTGACGCCGCGGCCGAGGCGGTGACCCGTGGCGACCCGAGTCGACATGATCCTCCGGTTCACCGAGCAGGGGCTACGGCGCCAGGCCATCGACCTGTTGAAAGAGGAGCTCGCCGAGAACCCGGAGGAGTCCCAGCTGCACTGGCTGATGGCGGTCAACCTGCTGGGAGAGAAGCGGCTCGCCGCGGCGGAGCACGAGGTCAAGCTGGCGCTGAAGCACGACCCGGAGAGCGACGACGCCCATCGTACCCTGGGGTACGTCCTGGTGGCCCGCCGGAAGGTCGACGAAGCGCTCCTGGCGTTCGAGGAGTCGGTCCGCCTGTCGCCGCGCTCGTCGCCGAACCACCAGGGTCTCGGGTACTGCCATCACATGATGAAGAATCTCGGCCAGGCCGAGGCGTGCTACCACACGGCCCGGGAGCTCGACCCCGGCCGGAGCGGCCCCTGCTACTGGCTCGCCAGGCTGGCCGTGGAGCGGCGCGACCTGGCCACGGCCGAGGCCGCGGTGGACCAGGCGCTGGGGCTGGAGCCCGAGAACGCCGACCACCTGGTGCTGCTGGGGATGATCCGCTACTTCCAGGGCCGTCTGCACGAGGCGAGGGAGCTCTGCCTCGAGGGGCTCAGGGTCGAGGCGGCCAACGAGGGGGGGCTCACGCTGCTGACGTGGCTCAAGGCCAAAGAGAACCCGCTGCTGGCCCCCTGGTGGTTCTTCTCGGCCCGGGTGGGGCGCCTCGACCAGACGCGGCGGATCGGGGTGATGGTGGGGGCGTACATCTCCGTGAGGCTGGTCTCCCGGATTCTCCACGACCTGGGCCACGAGACGGCGGCCGCGGCGCTCGTCCTGGTCTGGCTCCTCTTCTGCGTCTATACCTGGTTCGCCCCGGTGCTGTTCGAGCGGATGCTCAAGAGGGAGCTCTCGGGGGTGGAGCTCGCGGACAGGTTCTGATCGTGCTACAGTGGTTCGGCTGTCGTTCGAGCTGTCGGGCCCGACCAACGGGCCCGGGGAGGTAACGCCGTGAACATCGCCCACCGCTTGATGCGCCACCTGTGTCCCATGGTCATCGTCGCCCTGGGGGTCTTCCTCTGGGACAAGTCGCGACAGCACTGCAGGGAGCGCCAGCAGAAGATGGAGGACAACCAGGAGAAGATCCTCGAGACGTTGAAGGAGATCCGGGACGAGCTGAGGGCGAAGAAGGCGTAGCTGTCCGACGTTCGTGATCTTCCCGATGTGAGGCCTGGCCGGCGGCCCGTCGGCTTCTGCAATTCGGTCCCGACTCGAGATACCCAGAAGAGAGAGCTGCCATGGCCGAGACCCCTGAACGAGAGTTCTCGATCGACGAGGAGATCGAGAAGATCAAGGCGTCGTCGAACGACATCGGCGCGATCGCCATCCTGGTGAGCGTGGTGCGGGGCGGAAGCCATCTCGAGTTCGAGTGCTACGACGAGATGGCCCAAAAGAGGCTCCGGGAGATCGAGGCCGAAGCGATCCGGAAGTTCGACGTCATCGACGCCAGGATAACCCACCGGAAGGGGAGGATGGGATCGGGGGAGAACATCACCTTCGTGATGGTGGCGGCCAGGCACCGGAAGAGCTGCCTCGAGGCCTGCGAGAGCTGCGTCGCCGAGCTCAAGAAGGGCCTGGCCATCTGGAAAGAGGAGATCGGATGATCGTGAGACTCTTCGCCTCCGTGAGAAAGGCGTACGGGGACAAGACCGTCGAGGTCGAGGCCTCCGAGCTGACCCTGGCCGTCCTGATGGACCGGCTCGCGCAGCGGATCGAGGGGATCGCGGACTCCGTGAGCCGCGGCGCCGTGCTGATGGCGGTGAACCGGGAGCTGGTCGACCCGATCGGCAAAGACCGGGACCGGATGGTGCACAGCGGCGACGAGATCGCCCTGATGCCGCCTCTGGCGGGCGGATAGACCCATGCTGACCGACAGGGACAGGGAGCGCTACAAGAGGCAGCTCCTCGCTTGGACCGAGGACCAGCAGCACCGGTTGAAGGACGCCCGGGTGCTCATCGCCGGCGCCGGGGGGCTGGGCAGCCCGCTGGCGATGTACCTCGCCGTCGCCGGGGTCGGCCACATCCGGGTCGTCGACCGGGACGCCGTGGACCTGAGCAACCTGAACCGCCAGACCCTCCACACGGAGGGTGACATCGGAAGGCTCAAGACCGAGTCGGCGGTGGAGGCGCTCCGGGATCTGAACCGGGACATTCACGTGGAGGGAGTGACCCGGATCATGGACGATGGCACCATCGACGAGCTCGTCGACGGTCACGACATCATCGTCGACTGCACGGACAACTTCCCGGTGAGGTACGTGCTGAACAGGAAGGCGGTGAGATCGGGTCTGCCGATGGTCCACGGCGGGATCCGGGGGTTCCTGGGGCAGCTGACGTTCATCGCCCCGGGGAAGGGACCGTGTCTGGCCTGCATCTTCAAACAGGCTCCGGAGCCCGAGAGCATCCCGGTGTTCGGGGCGACTCCCGGGGTGATCGGGGCGCTCCAGGCCACGGAGGTCATCAAGTACCTCACCGGCGTCGGCGATCTGCTGATAGGCAGGCTGCTGATCTACGACGGAGAGGCCATGGAGTTCCAGAACATCAAGATCGAGAGGGATCCGGGCTGCGTCGAGTGCCGGGCGAAGTGACCTCGGATCGGGAGGGTCGGCAGGAATGAAGCTGGAAGAATCGGTGGACGCCTACATCAAGAAGTTCTTCGATTTCCACAGGCGCGACGCCCCTGGCGGCATCATCGGGTGCTACATGGTCGAGTACGCCCTGGAGCTCCTCGGCGATCGCGCGGACAAGCTGAACGCCGTCGTGGAGACCCGGGTGTGCCTGGCGGACTGCGTCCAGGTGATGACCGGATGCACCCTGGGGAACAAGTACCTGTGGCTCAGGGACGAGATCGGGAAGTACGCGCTCACGATGTACGACCGCGGGACCAAGAGCGGGGTACGGGTGTACCTGGACCTCTCCAGGATCCCCCGCGACAAGTACCCGGACCTCTGGGCGTTCCACGTCCGCCAGCGCGACAAGCGGGTGCTCACCGACCCGGAGTTCCGCAAGGAGCAGGGGAAGCTCGTGGTGGAGCAGTTCATGAAGCTCAAGCGGGACTGTCTCTCGTACCAGCGGGTGACGGTGAACCTCCCCTCCAAGGAGGTCATGCTGCCCTCCCGACCGTGCATCCGCTGCGGCGAGCCTTTTCTCACCGAAGCGAGTCCGGAAGAGGCGGTCTGCGGCCCCTGCGGCGGCCCTGGCTCGTCGTACTACGAGAAAGCGTAGACCCCGGTCAGGAGCGCCGTCGCACCGTGCGGCCCCGGGGGCGGCCGGTCAGGCCGCCGGGGAGACCCGGGCGAGCACCGTTCCCATCTGCCGGACATCGTAGCCCTCGAAGCGGGAGAGCTCGTCCCTCAGGGAGCGGCCTTGCAGAACCTCGAGGAGCACCGCGACCGCGGGGTGGTTCTCATGGTCCGCCGGGATCACCAGGTCGAACCTGACCTCGGAGAGCGGTGTGAAATCGAGCCCGCATGCAATGGCGATCGCCCGGGACCCGACGCCCACGTCGGCGCCGCCGGCGGCGATGACCCGTGCCACGGCGAAGTGGGTGTGGACCTCACGGTCGTAGCCCCGCACGGCCTGGGCCGGGATTCCGTGGCAGGCCAGCATGGCGTCGAGAGCGATCCGCGTCCCCGACCCGACGTCCCGGTTGATCAGGAGCACGTCCGGTCTGATCAGGTCGGAGGGGTCGCGGATCCCCTTGGGGTTTCCGGCAGCGACCATCAGCCCCTGTTCCCACCGGCTGAACACCACCACGACCCCACCGGTCGACGAGAGCACCCGCCTGGCGTGGGCGAGGCTCGGTTCACCTCGGTCCGGGTCGCCGAGGTGTGACCCGGCCACGTGGGCGGCACCGTCCGCCACCGCTTCCAGGGCGGTGCCGCTGGAGGTCGGCAGCCACCGCAGCCGGACCGTGGGGTCCTGCAGCGCCACGTGGGCGCTGACGATGCTGAGCGCCGGATCGCACCCCAGAAGGAAGGCGCTCCTCTCGAGCTGATCGGAGCCGATCAGAAAACGGGTCTTGGGCGGGTGCGACCGTTGCGCCACGAGGGCGTCGGCGCTGGCGAATCCGTCCTGACAGGCGTGGATGCCGTGCAGAGGGTGAGCGATGAGCCGCCCGCGGACCCTGGCCACGGTCAGGCGGCTCACCGGTGCCGTGGAAGAGCCCCAGACGCGGACTGGCGCCCCCTCGTCCCTGGTCTCCTCGAGACAGAAGAGGTCGTCCACCCTGCACTCCAGCGCCCTGGCCAGGCGGAACGCCACCTCCGTGTTCGGGGCGTAGCGGCCCGCCTCGATGGCGCCCAGCGACTGCCGGGTCAGGCCCACGGCCCGGGCCAGGGTCTCCTGGGACAGCCCGGCCCGGGCCCGGGCCTCCCGGAGGCGACAGTGTAGCCTGGGCCTGGCGGAGATTCGTTCTGCCATCTGGACACCCTCATCCGGTCGCATCGACGGGTGGATCCCCGGGCTCGACCGGTTCATCGGCCCGTGGCCGTGGCCTGCACCGCACGCTGACTATACCAGATGGTGGGCGTGAAGGCCGCACCAGGATGGAACTCGTCCCGTCTCCGCAGCTCCCGTTGCCCTTTCCGCGTGGCAGTCGCCGGTTCCGCCCCGGTCCCGACCGACGACCGACGAGCCCTCTTGATTTCGGCCTGGATTCGACGTACAACCTCCATGTCCGGCGAGGTCGTGGCGAACCCCGGTTCGCCCGCGGACCCGGCTCGGTCCAGCGGCACGACGACCGACAGGAGGGTGGAGCGTGTCACGAGATCGGATCATCGCGCGCCCGGGTCCGGCGATCCTCGGCGTGGCCCTCGTCGTCCTGGCCTTCTCCGGATCGCTCCTGGCGGCGGAGAAGTATGACGGCGTCTACGGCAGCGGAAAGCTCCAGCTGGTTCTCGCCACCGGGAGCCCCGGGGAGCTGGGGCTGGTCGAGGCGCTCTCCGTGGCATTCGCCAGGAAGGCGGACGTGACGGTCAAGTGGAAGAAGGCCGGGACCGGCAGCGGGCTGAGGCTCCTCAAGCAGAAGAAGATCGACCTGATCCTGGCCCACGACCCGGCGGCCGAGAAGGCCGCTGTCCAGGAAGGATGGGCGGCCCGGAGGGAACTGGTCGGCTCCAACGAGTTCTGGATCGTGGGACCTGTCGCCGACCCCGCCAGGATCGCCAGCGCCATCACAGCCGACGCCGCCCTCCGGAAGATCGCCGCGAAGCAGGCCAGGTTCTTCTCCAGGGGCGAGAGCTCGGGCACCCACGAGCGGGAGCTCCTGATCTGGAAGGCGGCGAAGATCAGCCCCTCCGGCGCCTGGTACCGGCCCACGAAGAGCTTCATGAAAGAGACGCTCAAGCGAGCCAGCGACGAGCAGGGCTACACGATCACCGACAACAGCACCTGGCTCATGGAGGAGGCGAGCCGTCGAGACCTCAAGGTGCTGTTCCGGGGCGGTCCGCTCCTCTTGAACTCCTACCACGCCCTCTGCCGGCCCGGGACCGACGACCACGCCAGGACGGCGTCGCGGTTCATCGACTTCATGGTCTCTCCCGAGGGGCAGGCCGTCGTCGGGGAGTACGGCAAGGCCAGGTTCGGCCTCCCGCTCTACAACGATGCCGCTCGCACCAAGCAGTAGTCGCCGGACGCCCGGGGCGATCGGTTCCCGTTCGATGCCCACCCGGAGGTGAGCCCCATGGTCGTGCGGAAAGCGTCACTCATCCTGGTGGCCCTGGTGCTGGCCATCGCCCTGTCCCACCCGACGCCGGCCGTGGCGGCCGAGGAGTGCGCCGCGGTCTACGGTGCCGGGAAGGAGCGTCTCGTCGTGGCCACCGGGAGCCCCAACCCCGGCGAGTACGGCCTGATCAAGGTGTGGGGCGAGGCGTTCTCGAAGAAGCACGGCGTCGCCGTCGCCTGGAAGAAGGCCGCTCCCAAGGAGGCGATCGGCCTCCTTCGAGAGCGGAAGGTCGATCTGATCCTGGTCCATGATCCCGATTGCGAGAAGATGGTGATTCTGAACGGGTGGGGGACCGGGCGGACCCTGATCGTCGCCAACGAGCTGGTGCTCGTGGGCCCCAAGGGCGATCCCGCCGGCATCGCCCGGTCGCGATCCGTCGTGGAAGCGTTCAAGAGGATCCTCGTGAACAGCGGTCCGTTCTTCTCGAGAGGAGACGAGCTCGGCATCCACAAGAGAGAGCAGTCGGTCTGGAAGAAGGTCGGCCTCGTGCCCAAGGCCGCCTGGTACCGCACCGCCGGCGGTCCGATGGCCGAGGCGCTCCGGCAGGTGGACGCCGCCTCGGGCTACTTCCTGATCGACTCGACGAGCTGGATCGCCGAGAAGGGTGCGGCGCCGGGCCTCGCCGTCCTCTACCGGGGAGACCTGCTGCTCTCCAACCGCTACCACGCCCTGCGTCCGCCGGCGAAGCCGGGCTCGGACTCGAAGCTCGCGGAGCGCTTCGTGGAGTACCTGGTCTCGCCGGAGGCCCAGGCGACGCTTGCGACGTTCGGCAAGGATCGCTACGGCGAGCCGCTCTACGTGGACAGAGACCACGTCAAGTAGGGTCGCTCTCGACCCACTTCGACCACAGGGTCGCGTCGGCGTCGCTGGGCATCCTCCAGTCTCCCCGCGGCGAGAGGCTGATGGAGCCCACCTTGGGCCCGTCGGGGAGACACGAGCGCTTGAACTGGTTGGCGAAGAACCGCCGGATGAACAGGGCGAGCCACCGTCGGAGCTCCTCCGGAGAGTAGGCGCGGTCGAACCGGGCGTGCCTGGCCAGGTACAGGATCTTCTCCGGGGGGAACCCGAACCGGAGCAGATGGTACATGAAGAAATCCACCAGCTCGTAGGGGCCGATCGACGCCTCGGTCGACTGGGCCATCCGGCCATCGGCCCGGGCCGGGAGGAGCTCCGGCGAGATCTCCGTGTCCACCACGTCCAGGAGCACCCTCCTCGTCTCGCCGTCGAACACGTTCTGGGCGACCCACCGCACCAGGAACCTGACCAGCGTCTTGGGGATCCCGGCGTTCGGGTTGTACATGCTCATGTGATCGCCGTTGTACGTGCACCATCCCAGCGCCAGCTCCGACAGGTCGCCGGTGCCGATGACGAACCCGGCGTTCATCAGGACGCTGGTCCGCATCCGCGCCTGGACGTTCTCGAACACCAGGTCGTGACGGGCCTCGTCGGGCAGCCCCCGCAGCCGGTCCGTGAGCTCTTCCACCGACAGCCCGGGCAGATCGATGCCGAACGGACGGTGCCCCATCAGCCGCATCTGATCAAGGCACAGGCCCCGGATATCCACCTCCTCCGGCGACACGCCCAGCTCCCTCATCAGCGCCCGGGCGTTGGCGAGCGTACGGTCGCTGGTGCCGAAGCCCGGCATGGTGAACGCCCGGATCCGGTCCCTGGGCGCCTGGAGCCGGTCCATGGTCCGGGTCGCGACAAGCAGCGCCAGGGTGGAGTCCAGACCGCCGGAGACGCCCAGCACCACCGACCGCCCCTCCATCCCGCAGAGCCGCCGCCAGAGCCCCGCCACCTGGAGCTGGAAGATCTCCTCGCAGCGATCCCCCAGCTCCTGGCTCGCGCCGGGCACGAACGGGTGGGCGTCGACGGCCCGTTCGAGCGGCCTCTCGGTGCGGATCGGCTGGAGCGCGAACGGCACCCGGCGGGGCGGCCGTCCTCCGCCAGGAATGACCGACGAGTCACCGAAGCTGTTCTGCCGCTGGCGATCGACCCGCATCCTGTCCAGGTCCACGTCGGCCACGGTCAGGGTCGTCTCCGGGGAGAACCGGGCCGATTCGGCCACGAGCGAGGCGTTCTCGGCGATCATGCAGTGTCCGCCGAACACCACGTCGGTGGTGGACTCCCAGACGCCGCAGGAGGCGTACACGTACGCCGCGATGCAGCGGCCCGACTGGTTCACCACCAGCTGCCGGCGGTAGCCCGCCTTGCCGATCAGGTCGTTGGACGCCGAGAGGTTCGCCAGCACCGTGGCGCCGCCCAGCGCCAGGAAGGAGCTCGGGGGCACCGGGACCCAGAGATCCTCGCAGATCTCGACGCCCACGACGAGCCCGTCCACGTCGGTCGCCTCGAACAGGAGGTCCGGGCCGAACGGAACCGCCTCGTCGGCCATCCAGATCTGGCTCGAGTGGGCGTGGGCCGCCGGGGCGAACCAGCGCCCCTCGTAGAACTCCTTGTAGTTCGGGATGAACGACTTGGGCACGAGCCCCAGCACGTGGCCCCGGTGGACCACGGCGGCGCAGTTGAACAGACGGTCGTCCACGGCCACCGGGAGGCCCACCAGCGCCAGCCCGGAAAACCGCGCCTCGCCCTCCCTGGCCACGCGCTGCAGCGCCGTCAGGGCGCCGCGCAGCAGCGCCGCCTGGTGGAACAGATCGGCGCAGGTGTAGCCGGTGAGGCAGAGCTCCGGGAAGACCAGCACCTCGACCCACCGGGCCTCGGCCCGCTCCATGGCCTGGATCAGTCGAGTCGCGTTGCCGTCGGGATCCCCGACCCTCATCTCCGGCGCCGCGGCAGCGACCCGGACGAAACCGTGGCGTACCATGCTCACCCCGCTGCCGCCCTCGGCGGCTCCCTGAGGATGCTCCACCAGCGTCTCACAGCCTCGAACACCACCACCGATACCAGGGCCAGCATGATCACGGCGAGGACGCACACCAGCTTCCAGAGGAACGCCTGCTTCTGGCCGGCCACGAGCGCGGCGCCGGTCAGGGTCCCCGCGGCGATCTTCCCCTCGAGCCCGGTCACCTGGGCCCACCAGCCCTCGAGGCTCATGACGGCGGCCGCGTAGGTGGTGACGATCACGAAGACGAACGGAAGCGCCGTGCACAGGGCGTACCGCCGTCGGGGAGAGTGGAGCAGGATGTAGGTCGTGCCCACGGCGAGCGCCGTGGAGGCCAGCAGCTGGTTCACGATGCCCAGCATGCGCCAGAGCGTGTCCAGGTCACCCCGGTAGAGCAGGTACCCCCAGAGGAAGCAGGTGGCACCGCTGGTTCCCACGTTGAGCGACCAGTTGGGACGCCCCTCGCCGGGGACCAGGTACCGCCCGCTCCGGCCGCGGAGGCCCACGCCGGGCCCGGCGCGGATCCCGCCGCTCTTCGGGTCGTACCAGGAGATCCGGTTCCCGCCCTGGCGCTTCGCCTGGTACATGGCCTGGTCCGCGAGGTCGACGGGCGGGCGCGCCGCGTCCGCGGCGACCCGCTCGGCTTCCTCGACCGTGAGCACGTACTTCGGCAAGCGCTTTTCCAATCGCGCTAGCTCTAGCTCGCTCGCCGGGTTACTCAAAAGTACATTTTGTCTCGTGAGCCATTTGAAATATGCTCTTACCGGTATAAGCCGCGAGTACTGCGCTCGGAAACTCAACGGTTTGCCGTCCGCTTTGCGATGATGATAAAGATGTCGCTGGTAACGCTCCAATATCGGCTTGGTCACCTCCCGCGGACACAAAACACTGCGCGCCTC
>JACQZM010000340.1 GCA_016213885.1 Candidatus Rifleibacteriota bacterium
CGAGAAGCTGCAGGAACGCCTCCCGGCCCAGACGGAAGAGATACCGGGCGGAGAGGTCCCGGACCGCCCGGGCAGGGTCGGCCCCCAGGCAGCGCACCAGCACGCAGTGGCTCTCCGGATCGTCGATGCAGGCCAGCGCCTGGACCGCCCGGCACCGGGTCTCCATCTCCCGGTGTCCGGTCAGGCGAGCGAGCAGACCCACGTGGGAGCCGTTGCCGAGCTTCCCCAGCGCGAAGATCAGCTCGGACCGGAGCTGCGGATCGCTCTCCCCGGCGATCGCATCGGCCAGAGCATCGGCGGCCGAACGGGACCGGGAGGCCAGCGCCGCTTCGACGGCGGCTCTTCTGATCCCTGGGTCCGGGTCTGCCAGCGCCTCGGCGAACCGGTCCGCGGCGGTTGGAGGCTCAGGGGGCGTGGCCGACCCGGCGCCAGCCGGGTCAGGGGGGGGCGAGGCCAAAGCCGGTTCGGGCGTCGCGGCGGCCCCCTGGCCAGGGATCTCCTCGGCCCCGGGACCCGGACCGGGGGCATCGCCGATGCTGGCCGTCGGCGGCCCTGCAGCCCCGGAAAGCCCGGGTGACGGCTCGATCTCGGCGACCGGCCCAGGCTCGGCCGGCCCGGCTGAGCCCTGTGGATCGCCGACCGGAGCGCCCTCGCTCGAGCCGTCGGTCTCCTGCAGGATCCGGCAGATGCTGATCGCCGGATCGCTGACCTGGGTCGAGGCGGGAGCAGCCGGCAGCGGCCCAGCTCCCAGACACCCGGCGGCCAGGGTGATCAACCGACGGCCGAACTCCCCCGCCGTTGCGGGACGGTCCTCCTGTCGCTTCGAGATCGCCTGGTGCATCAGGGCGGCCAGCTCCTGCGGCAGGCCCGGGACGAACTCGCGGATGTCCGGCGGTTCCGCCGCGACGATGCTCTCCAGAAGCGACTGGACCGTGGATCCGCGGAACGGGGGCCGGCCGGCGAGCATCTCGTAGAGGATCGTTCCGATGGCCCACAGATCCGATCGGGCCGAGACCATCTGTCCCCTGGCCTGCTCCGGAGACATGTACTTGGGAGTTCCGATCAGCGTGCCGGCCAGCGTCACCGAGAGGCGGCTCTCGTCGCGGGCGATGCCGAAGTCGGCCAGCTTGGCCTTGCCGGCCTGGGTGAAGAGGATGTTGTCCGGCTTCAGATCCCTGTGGATGATCCCGCGGTCGTGGCACGCCGCGAGCCCCGACAGGCAGTCGAGCACGATCAACGTCACCTCGTCCAGCGGCAGCTTCGGCCGCTTGGCGAGGAGGTCTTTCAGGCTTCCCCCTTCCATGAACTCGCAGACCAGGAAAGGGTGCCCCTGTAGCTCGTCCAGGTCGTGGATCTCGATGATGTTGGGGTGGCGGACCCGGCTGAGGATCCGCCCCTCCTCCAGGAACCGGGACAGCGACTCCGCGTCGTCGAACCGCTCGAGGAACTTCACGGCCACGGCACGACCGCTGGCCCGCTCCACAGCCTCCACGACCGTTCCGGTCCGGCCGCTTCCGAGACGCCGCTTGAGCTGGAAACGCTGCAGGAAGGCGTCGTTGAGGATGATGCTGGCCGAGGTGGTCAGCCTGAGTCGACCCTCGTCGTCCCGGGTGACGAACGAGAGCTCCAGCGGGTTGTCCATCCCCCCGGAGGGAGAGCAGATCGGACAGGGGAACGCCCCCGTGGGTGGCTCTTCTTCCCGTCTCCGGCCGCAGGCGGGGCAGGTCGTCAGGGTCGACAGGTCAAGGGCAACCGTTCTTCTCGCGGGCATGGATCTTCGGGGAGATCAGCGACGGCGGCGCTCGGAACGGTCCACTCCCCTTCTCTTCCTCTCCCCGGGGGCACCTGGCGCAGCTGGCCCGGGACTCCCCCGAGCGCGCTCCCGACCGGATCCCCTTCTCTTCCATATATTAGAGCGTACCCGCCTCGAAAAGCTCGCTCCTCGCCGGCGGCGCCCCGGGAAGACGTTGACCTGGACCTGTTCGTCGATGCAGACTCTGGTCATGCTGGAGGTCTCGTCCGGGCCGTCCGGACGATCGACCGGCCCGCCGTCGCCCAGGGAGGTCCGTGTGCGCCCACCCAGCCCTGCGAAGACCCGCGCCAGGAGCTGTTCGTCGATCCTGATCGCCGCTCTCTTCCTCGGGACGGCCGCCGCGGGCCGCGGGGGTGGCGACGGGTACGTGGAGTTCAGGGACAGGGTCGAGAGCCGGATCCCGGTCCAGGGGCACGAATCGATGCGCCGGGCGTACCGGCTGTGCGAGTCCACGGGACTCCTGAAGCGGATCTTCGACCTGGTGGAGCCCCGACGATCGCAGACGGTGGGCGTCAGAGCCGCGGACTACTTTCCGTTTCAGCACGGCACCAGGTACACGTACGTCGACACCGTCACCGACCAGGAGTTCGAGATGCAGGTGGACGGCAGCGCCCGGGTCCAGGGCGCGCCGATCTGGAAGGTGACCAGGCCGGTGAAGTTCCTCCCCCGGCCGGACTTCGTCACCATGAGCGTGACAGGCGACGGCGTGTTCATGCACCAGCGCCAGCTGTCGGGCGCCCTGATGACTTTCGCCCCGGCGGTCAAGCTCTGCGAGGCCAGGGCCACCCCGGGCGCCAGGTGCGTGACGACGCCGGCGGAGGTCAACCCCGGCACCCGCTCCCGGCTGACCTGGATCTCCCGGGTGGAGTCCATCGAGACCGTCGAGGTCCCGGCAGGCCAGTTCGAGAGCCTGAAGATCCGGCTCGTCATCCGGGACACGAAGACCGGCACCAAGTTCTCCGATGTGGACCTCTATTACGGCAGAGGCGTCGGCCTCGTGAAGAGGCGCGGCTTCATCTTCGGCGGGTTCGGAGGAGAGGAGCTGAAATCATGCGACCTCCCGCGTCGCCGTGGTGCTCCCCTCCCGGGCCGGTGAGGATGGCCCCGGTCACGGAACGCGCCTGGCTCGCACCAGGATGAGACCGTTCAAGAGCTCCCTGGAGACGAGATCGCCGGGATGGAGCAGGCCGATGTCGTCGTACTTGTGCAGGCAGCCGGCGATGCGCACCAGGAGAGGCCCTGCATCCTGCGCCACCTGGACGCTGTCGGGCGGGATGGGGACAGGCAGCTCGTGCCGTCCCACCCGCGCCACCAGGGCGCGGATGCGCGTGTCGTACATCCGGCTGATGAGCGTGCCTTGCGGAGCGGTGACGTCGTCCGGCCGCAGCGCCACGGACCGGTCGTACTCCGTGCCCCAGCCCGGGGAGTCCGGGTCGTACCGCTGGGCCAGAAAGCCACGGACCTCGACGCGGAAGCGTTCCCCTATCGCAAGGTCGAGGCCGGTGCGGGTCCAGGGGCTCCGGCCGTCGACCCAGACGAACGGCACCTCCGTGACGACCGAAGAGGTCGGGGCCGGCCCCGAGGGAGCGGCGACCCGGGTCAACCACTCCACCGCCAGGGGGAGGTCACGCTTGATCGGCGAACGGCTCAGCCCTTCAGCGTGGCGCTGCCCTGGCTCTGGCGGGCATGGCGGTGGAGGCCACGGCCGCCATCCAGAGGTCCACGGGCCTGGAGGACAGGCACAGCGCGGCGACCGCATCCACCGCCTTGGCGGAGCCGCATCGGGACAGGGCAAGACACAGATCCGCAGCCGGCCCGGTGTAGAGTCCGGTGGTCGGGGGGGCTCCATCGACGCCGTCGGGCGCCGCGGAACCGACCAGCGCCTCGACGACCCGCCGTGAGGCCGGGTCTCCCACGCTGGCCAGGGCGCGCAGGGCCGCGGTCTGGACCGCTCCGCTCCGGCGCTTCAGAGCCCGGCTCAGGCCGCCGAGGACCAGCTCCCTGGTGGCCCGGTCGCGGGTCCGCCCGGCGATCATCCCGATGGACGTGGCGGCCATGGCCACGAGCACCTCGTCAGGCGGGTCGGCCATCGCTCCGGAGATGTACTCCGACCAGCGAACCGCGGGCGGGATCGGCTCGTCGATCAGGCGGATCAGGTCGCGCACGTCGTCGTCCCCGCCCCAGGTCCCCAGGGCGGAAAGAGCCAGCAGCCGGTCGAGGGCGGTCAGGCCCGGGTGCCGGAGTGCGACGCGGGCCAGCGCGGTGACGCCGGGGCCCCCCATGCGGAGCCCTGCGGCGACGACCGCCCTGAGCGTCCGGGCCGGGACCTCCTCCGGAGCCTTGCCGAGCAGATCGAGGACCGTGGCGCCGAACAGCGGGTGACGCATCCAGGCCGCGCCGGCCAGAGCCACCGGCCGCAGCTCCTCCGACGAGGCCATCGCCACGAAGAGGCTGCCGGCCCGGCCCGGATCCACGAGGCCCAGAGCCCTGGCGGCCCTGAACCGGCATGCGTCCATGGTGACGACGCCACGGGTCACGCCTTGCGAGGAGGAGACCTGACAGAATCGCACCAGCGCCTCCACGGCGCCGGGGCTGCCGAGGCTCTCCAGCGCTCTCATGGCCTCCACCATGGCCACGGGACTGAACGAGTAGGTGCCGGTCCAGACCGGGTCCAGCGCCCCGAGGGTCCAGTCGCTCAGAGCCGGCGATCCCAGGGTCCCGACCAGGTAGAAGCCCGCGGTGAACGTGGTGTGGACGCGGCATCGCGTCAGCATCTCCCGCAGCTGCGGCACGTCCGCGTCGCTGGCCACTCGCTGGAAGTTGTGGAGCGTCTCCTCCGCCGTGTCGTGTCCCATGGCCGCACGAGCCGACAGGTAGGCCAGCACCGATTGCCTGTCGTCCACCGACAGGGTGCGCGCCGTCATGGGAGCCAGCCACACGGCGGGTCCCGGTTCGACCCCCCGGACGACGATGGTGTAGACCCTGTCGGGCTGGAGTCCCGTCACGACCACCCTGTGCACGCGGCCGGTGGTCGCCTCCGTCGCCGCGGTGGCCGTCGCCGATCCCTGACTGGAAAGCTGGCAGTCCACGTGGAGCCGGGCCGGCGCCGTCGTGAAGGCGTGCACCGCGATGGAGTCCTCCACGGGACGGAGCCGCAATCCCAGGACCTGCGTCATGGGTAGCCGATGCCCCCCGGCGGGACTGGCGCGGCCACCTGCCGCGCCGGGCGGCGGAGTCGACCGCCACGCCACGACCAGCGCCGCGGCCACGACCAGGGCGAGCGGTAGCGCCACGCGGAGACGGCGGAGCCGAAGCGGTGTCGACGGGGGCGTGGACACGCCCCTCGCGGGGGTGGGGAGCCTCTCCGTCGGCGGCTCTGCCGCCCGGTCGGCCCAGTCGTCGGAGCCCCTGGTCGGCGGAAGCGGCTTCGTGGGGTGCTGGTGGGTCCGCACCGTGGTCCGTCCCTCCGGTCCAGGCCCCCGGGCGGCATCGTTCGACATGGGGGGCCCTTCGCCCGGCTCGCAGAACAGGTCGCTCAGCCGGTCCCGGACCTGGGCAGCCGTGCCGACCCGGCGGCTGGGGTCCTTCTCGAGCAGCTGCAGCACCAGCTGGCAGAGCCCCGGCGGCAGCTGGGGCGCGGCCGGAAGCGCCACGGACTCGTCGAGGATCCTGCTGACGTAGTCGTGGGCCGTCGACGCGAAGAACGGGGGGCCTCCGAACAGAAGGGCGAAGAGCACGCAGCCCAGCGCCCAGAGGTCGGAGGCAGCGCTGGTCTGGGCCCCCAGCAGAAGCTCCGGGGCCGAGTAGAGGAGCGTTCCCACCAGGGAGCCGTCCTCGGTGACCCGGGTCGAATCGGCCTTGAGCGACAGGCCGAAATCCAGCACCCGGACGACCCCGTCGTCTCCGAGCATCACGTTGGACGGCTTGATGTCCCGGTGGATGATGCCGTTGTCGTGGAGGTAGGCGAGGGCATCGGCGATGCTCAGAGCGAGGGAGGCGGCCTGGCGCCAGCTCAACGCGCCCTTCCGGATGAGCAGCCGGTCGAGCCCCTCTCCGGCCACGAGCTCCATGGCGAGGTAGGCGATCTCGTCGATGGTGCCGCCGTCGTAGAACCGCACCAGGTTCTGGTGGCGGAGGCCGCAGGCCAGCTTCATCTCGCGCCTGAACCGGTGGGCCGCCTTCTCGTCTCCCAGCGCCCTGGGATGCAGCACCTTGAGGGCGACCTCGCGATGCAGCACCTCGTGCTCCGCCCGGAACACCTGCCCCATGCCCCCCTGGCCGATGGGTGCAATGATGCGATAGGGTCCCAGC
Organism: Candidatus Rifleibacteriota bacterium; assembly: GCA_016213885.1. Taxonomy (GTDB): domain Bacteria; phylum Muiribacteriota; class UBA6191; order JACPRK01; family JACQZM01; genus JACQZM01. The sequence goes on from JACQZM010000340.1 coordinate 6,125, forward strand.
CGCTGCAACGTCACGACCCGAGACTAGTCGAGGTGCCGCCGGTTTTCAAGCCAGGCCGCCGCATGATCACGAGCCAAGCTCCGCGCAACAGATGGTGGACCTGGCTGCAAGGGGCCCGTCGCCCGTCGCTCACAGCACGGTGGATCCGCCGCTCCCTCGTGCGCTACAGTACGGAAGATCGCCCCGAGCGCATGCCCTGCCGGGCCCTCGACGTGCTGCGGTCGAGCTCGGGTCGTGCTCGAGCGGGGCGCCACCGCACGCGTCGGTCGTGAACGCGGCGGCCAGCCGTCCCGGCGAGAGGAAGACCGCCATGAAAGAGTGCAGTTGGTGCAGAGCGCCGGCCAGCCGGGTCGGCGTCTTGATAGCCGGCCCGTCGCAAGTCTACATCTGCGACGCCTGTGTGGCCGTGGCCAGCGAGCGCGCCGCGGGCCGCCGGGAACCACCCCCGCCGCTCGGCGCCCCCGAGGACCTGCTGCAGCGCTACCAGCCGTGCTCGTTCTGCCTGACGAGCAGGCCGCTGCCCGAGCTGGTCGCCGGGCCCGGCTCGCTCTGCATCTGCGACGTCTGCCTCGTCTCGTGCCGCCAGACGCTTCAACAGGCTCGTCCCGGCGGCCTCAGATGACGTCGCGTCCCTGCGGCACCGTACGGTGCGACGGAGCTGGCCTTGCATTACCCGACCGTTCCCGATACACTCGGTCAGCCATCATGCTTGGATCCGATTGGCCAGCGGTCATCGACTACCTCCGGCGGACCAACAACGTCCGGGAGTTCTACGTCAGGCGCCACAGCCCCCTGGTCTCGTTCGACGTCGACTGGTCAGACCAGGAGACGTTTCGCCGGCAGTTCCAGATCTGGACCACGACCCAGCCGATCCGGCCCGGAGACCTGATTCCCGTCGCCCAGGCCGACGACTTCGAGCTGGACCGCTACATCTGCGACGGCCTGCTCCTGTCCCTGCATTCGAGAGCCATCCTGGACGAGGGGAGCCGGTACTTCCTCATGCTCGACCTGCTGGCCCGCCACGACGAGCTGCCCAGGGTCACGCTCTACCTCAACACCCTGCTGGCCGCCCTGGGGATCGAGAACGGCGGCTTCGTGATCCGGACCGAGCGCTCGTTCCATTTCATCGCCAGGGAGTGCGTCCTGATGGAGACGTACCGTCAGGCTTTCGAGCTCGTCCTGAAGTCAGGCGGCGGAAACGGCATCGTGGACGTGGGCTACTGCGCCCACTCGGTTGCCAGAGACCTGGAGACGGGTCTGCGGATCCAGCGCAGGCACGAGGGGGAGCGTCTCGAGGTCGCAGCGCTGCTGTAGGCGGATTGCTCGTGAACGCGCCAGAGCTCGGTCGGAACTCCAGGTCATCCAGAGCCAGGCGGTGCTGCACCTGGCCACGGTGGAGCTGACCCGATCGGAGCACCTGGTCAAGACCAACGTCGTGACCAGGCAAGACCACGACACCAAGGCGAACGCCGTGGCCGTGGCGGCGGCGCGGGTCGCGTCGAGCCTCGCCGCGGTCCGGACCGCGGAGCTGAATCTCGACTACTGCTCGATCCGTTCGCCCATCGAGGGTCGCGCCGGCCAGCGGCTCGTGGACCTGGGCAACGTGGTGCAGGCGAACAACAATCAGACGCTGCTGGTGATCCAGCGGCTCGATCCGATCTACGCGGATTTCACCATCGCCGAGAGCGACCTGTCGGAGGTCCAGCGGAACATGTCCCGGGGCCCGTTGAAGGTACAGGTCTGGCTGCCGGAGCCGTCGGCGGAGGTGCGGACCGGGGAGCTGACGTTCGTCGACAACGCGGTCCAGGACGCCACCGGCACCGTGAAGCTCAGGGCCACTCTCTCCAACGCGGACCAGCTGTTCTGGCCTGGACGGTTCGTCAGGGTCCGATTGATCCTCTCCACGATCAAGGGAGCTGTCCTGGTGCCGGTCGAGGCGGTCCAGGCCTCGGCCAGGGGGCCGTTCGTCTACGTCATCGGCCCGGACCTCAAGGCCGACCTGCGCCCGGTGTCCACGGGGCAGCGCCACGGCGATCTGGTCGTCGTGAGCCGGGGAGTGAAGGCTGACGAGCGGGTCGTCACCGTGGGCCACCTGGCCATCATGCCCGGGGGCAAGGTGCGCCTCGACGGGCCGCGGCCCTCCCCATCCCCCTCGTCTACCGCCTCCCCATCCAGCTCCCGCCGCCCCTCCCCCCCGGGAGGGCGAGCCACGCCGGCGCCCGGGAAGAGCCATCCGTGAACCTCTCGGAGCCGTTCATCCGTCGCCCCGTGATGACCTCGGTGCTCACGGTCTCGGCGATCCTGTTCGGCCTCTTCTGCTACACCCAGCTCCCGGTGAACGACCTTCCGGTGGTCGACTACCCGGTGATCCAGGTCAACGTCTCCTACCCCGGGGCGAGCCCCGACACCATGGCGAACAACGTCGCCACCCCGCTGGAACGTCACTTCATGCAGATCAATGGGCTCGAGCTCGTGACGTCCAAGAGCACCCAGGGGAACGCCAGCATCACCCTCCAGTCCACTCTGGACAAGAGCATCGACGGGGCCGCCACGGACGTGCAGACCGCCATCAGCCAGGCCACCGGCAGCCTCCCGCTGGACCTGCCCTCCCCGCCGACCTTCACCAAGAACAACCCCAACGATCAGCCGATCATGTACATCGCCCTGACCAGCGACTCGGTCACTCAGGGGCAGCTGTACGACTATGCCAGCACCCAGGTCGGCCAGCGGATCAGCATCATGCAGGGGGTCAGCCGGGTCGACGTGTACGGCACCAAGTCGGCGGTGCGCATCAAGGCCGACCCGTCGGCCATGGCCGCCCGGGGCATCACGGTCGACGACCTGGCCAGCGCGGTCCGGAGCGGCACCGGTTACACCGGTGCGGGTCAGTTCGATGGGGCCGGCGGCACCATGCTGCTGCGCCCCCAGGCCCAGCTGGAGGATGCGTCGGGCTACAACAGCCTCATCGTCGGCACCAGCAAGGGGGCTCCGGTCTACCTCCGCGACGTCGCCCGGGCCAGGGATTCGCTCCAGGACGAGCGGGTCAACATGCGCTTCTGGGTCCGGGGCCAGACCGTGCCGGCCGCGACCGTGATCGTGGCCGTGAGCCGGCAGGCCGGCACCAACGTGGTGGAGGTGGCGCAGCGCGTCAGGGACCTTCTTCCCATGATCAGCGCGGAGCTGCCCGGGGCGGTGCGGCTCACCCTCATCTACGATCGGTCGCTGTCGATCGTTCGGTCCGTGGAGGACGTGAGGGACACCCTGGTCATCGCCTTCGTGCTGGTCGTGGTGGTGATCTTCCTGTTTCTCGGTCGCATCACCGACACGCTCATCCCGACCGTGGCGCTGCCGCTGTCGATCTTGCTCACGTTCATCGCCATGCGGATCCTGGGCTACAGCCTGGACAACCTCTCGCTGATGGCGCTGACGCTGGCCATCGGCTTCCTCGTCGACGACGCCATCGTGTTCCTGGAGAACACGGTCCGTCGCATGGAGAAGGGGGAGAAGGCGCCGGAGGCGACGCTGAACAGCGCCAGGGAGATCAGCTTCACCATCCTGTCGATGACGGTCTCGCTGGCGGCGGTGTTCATCCCGCTGGTGTTCATGGCGGGCCTGGTCGGCCGGATCTTCCGGGAGTTCGCCATCACCATCGTGGTGGCCATCCTCGCCTCCGGGGTCGTGTCGCTGACGCTCACGCCGCTGATGTGCGCCAGGCTCCTCCACGATCGCGGCCCGGGCGCCACGAAGACACTGATGGAGCGGATCTTCGGCTGGTTCGAGAGGCGGGTGCTCCGGTTCTACGGGATCACCCTGGGCTGGTTCCTCCGCCATCGCTGGATCTCCGCGCTCACCTGGTTCGCGTGCCTGGCCGGGACGATCTGGCTGTTCACCGTGGTCCCCCGGTCGTTCCTGCCGGTCGGCGACTCCAGCTTCATCTTCGGGGTGCTGATCGGCAAGGAGGGCTCATCGCCCCAGCAGATGCACGCCCTGCAGCGACGGGCCGACGAGGCGCTGCGGGACAACCCGGACGTCCTGTTGACCTTCACCGTCACGGGGGTCTCGCAGTTCCTCTCGTCCAATCAGGGGATGATGCTGGTCTTTCTTCGCCCCCCCGACGGGCGCGCGCCGATCCCGATCGTGGCGGGCCAGCTGATGGGCGCCCTGGCCGGCGTTCCGGGCCTGTTCGCCTTTCTCCGGCCGTTCCCGGTGCTCGAGATCAGCACCGGGGCCACGAGCAAGAGCCAGGGCCAGTACGCCTTCGTCGTCTCCGGGGTGAAGCCGCAGCAGGTGTACGAGGTGGCCGAGAAGCTCACCGCGGAGCTCAGGAAGTACCCCGGGTTCGCCACGATCTCCTCGGACTGCTTCGCCAACACCCCGAACCTCGACATCGAGATCCGGCGAGACCAGGCCAGGACGTACGGCGTCTCGGAGACCCGGATCCTCTCGCTGCTCCGGAACGCCTACTCCCAGAACTACCTCTACCTGATCAAGAAGCCCGAGGACCAGTACCAGGTGATCCTCGAGGTGGACGACCCGGACCGGTCCAAGCCGGAAGACCTGTCGCTCCTGTACATCAGGTCCGACGACAGCAAGAGGCTCGTGCCGCTCAAGGCGGTGGTGACCTGGAAGATCTCCATCGGGCTCCAGGCCGTGAACCACATGAACCAGTTCACCAGCGTCACCCTCTTCTTCAATCTGAAGCCCGGGGTTCCCGTGGGCGAGGCCACGGAGTTCGTGGAGCGGGCCGCCAAGGAGATCGTGCCGCCGAACATCAGGGCGACCCTCCAGGGCGAGGCGCTCACCTTCCGGGAGACGATGCTCAACCTGACCATCCTGATGGGCGTGGCCGTGTTCGTGATGTACGTGATCCTGGCCATCCTGTACGAGAGCTACACCCACCCGATCACGGTGCTCTCGAGCCTGCCGGTGGCGCTGGTCGGGGGCCTCTTGGCCCTCCACATCACCAACCAGGAAGCCTCGCTCTACGCCTTCGTCGGGATGTTCATGCTGATGGGCATCGTGAAGAAGAACGGGATCATGATCGTGGACTTCGCGCTGCAGAGAACCGCCCTGGGGGAGTCGCCGGAGCAGGCGATCCACCAGGCGAGCCTGGACCGGTTCCGTCCGATCATGATGACGACTCTCGCCGCGGTGTTCGGCGTCCTTCCGATCGCCGTCGGATTCGGCTCCGATGGAGCCAGCCGTCGCCCCCTGGGGCTCGTGATCGTCGGCGGGCTGGTGGTGTCCCAGCTCATCACCCTGTACATCACGCCGGTGATCTACCTGTACCTCGAGGAGTTCCAGAGACGGGTGCTCGATCGGACGAGCTTCTTCCGGTCGTCCCATCGCCAGGAGAGAGCCCCGGACCGGACCGACGCGTAGATCGGGTCCCTGGCCGTCGGACGACGCCGGCAACGGATCGATCCGGGCATCCGGCGGCAAGTCATCCGGGCGAAACCTGTGCTTCGAAGGCACTCTCTCCCCACGTCTCGGGCGGGCTCCGCGGGCGCATGCCGGATCCGCAGTTGACACCCCCCGGACCGTAACCTATCATCGGAGCTCGCCCGACCGACGAGAGGCGAAGCCCTGTCGGGCCTCCGGTCCGCCTGGCTCTGGCCGGTGGGATGATCCGGAGCGGTCGAGGAGGCGCATGGCAGGGATCCGCGGACGCATCGGTTGGTTCCTGGTCTGGGCGATCGTCTACTGCGACATCGGCACCTCCGTCTATTACACGCCGGGCATCCTCTACTCCAGCACCAAGGACCTGGCCGGCGTCTTCGTGGCGCTCACCCTGGTCGCCTTCCTCCTCCTCTGCCAGAAGGAGGTGGAGGTCTCGCGCCGGTTCGTCGAGGGCGGCGGAGTGGTCACCGTGGCGGCCCACGCGTTCTCCCCGGTCTGGGGCTGCATCGGCGGCCAGCTCATCGTCGTCGACTACCTTCTGACCGCGGCGATCTCGGCGACCAGCGGGATCTACTACATCGACTCCGCGTTCCCGCTCCACGGGCACATCGTGTTCGTCACGGTGTCGATCCTGGTGTTCCTGGGGCTCCTCAACATCGTCGGGATCCGGGAGTCCGCCATCCTGAGCGCCGTGCTCGCCACGGCGGCGTTCGTCGTCGACCTTCTGGTGATCGGTACGGCGCTCTGGAACGCTCCGGCATCGGTGCTGGCCCGGATCCCCGCTCAGTTCGCCCAGCTGACGCACCTTCCGCTCAAGGACGCCCTCTTCGGCTACGCCGGCGCCTGGCTGGCGTTCAGCGGCCTGGAGAGCCTCTCCCAGATCTCGCCGGCCATGCGCGACACGAACCGGACTCCGGCCCGGGGCATGCTCGCCGTCGTCTTCACGGTGCTGCTCACTTCGCCGATCCTCACATGCCTCGCGACGGCGAGCCTTCCGGACAGCGTCAAGGCCAGGGAGAGCGAACGGTTCATCTCCGAGCTGGGCAAGGTCTGGGGCGGACACGGTCTGCAGATCGCCGTGGTGCTGACCGCGTCGGCGCTTCTCCTCTTCGCCGCGAACACGGCGGTGATCGGCAACTACCACGTTCAGATCGCGCTCACCCGGCTGAAGTACCTGCCGGGCTGGCTCTCGGCCAGGTCGTTCCGTTTCGGCACCCCCCACTGGGCGATCGTGCTCTCCGTGGCTCTGCCGGCCCTGATAGTCATCGTCGTCAACGGCAACATGCAGATACTGGGCGACATGTACGCCTTCGGACTGCTCGGGGCGTTCTCCTTGAAGAGTCTGGGCCTGGACGTGATCCGCTGGCGGGAGGGCCAGCGGAACCTCTGGTTCTGGCTGGGCGTGCTGGCCACGGCGATGGTGTCGGTCGCCTTCTCTATCAATCTGGTCACCAAGCCGCTCGCGACCGTGTTCGGCGGGCTCGTCGCCGGGACCGGTCTGCTGGTGGGCCTCGCCGTCCGGAACGGCTGGTGGGATCGCCTCTTCGCCAGGATCCCGGGAATCGCCGAGCCCGGCGTCGGTCCGGGTCTGATGGACCTCCCGTTCACCCATCTCGGCGACGCGGTCGGCAAGCCGGGGTCCATGCCGTCGTGCTCGGTGCTGATCGCGCTCAGGGGGCTCAATCAGCAGGTCCTCGACGAGGCCCGGCTCCAGCTGAAGACCCTCGGGCAGAACGCGGCCTACCTGATCTACGTGGACGAGATCCCCGGTATGTTCTTCCCGCAAACCGCGAGCCCGACGCCGGAGGGGCTCACGGTGCTCAAGGCCTCCAGGGACGCCCTGGAGAGCCATGGGATCAAGGTCCACCTGCTGTGGGACTGCTCTCACAGCGCCGCCGAATCGGTGGCGGAGGCCTCGACGACGCTCAAGATCGACGTGGTCATCGTCGGCGCCAGCCGGCGCTCCGCCTTCTGGGCGCTGCTCCGGGGTCGGTTCATCCGGGATCTCCTGGCGCGGCTGCCGCCGGAGATCAGGCTGATGGTGGTGAGCTAGCCGGCCTGGATCCGACCTCACGGAGGGAGAGGAGGGGCTCGGGTCCGAGTCGCCGGCCCGTTGAAGCGATCCGGGCATTGACGGCCGGGGCGTGGTACACTGCCTGCCGTTCCGGGGCCCTGGTGCCCCGTTCTCCAGCGGTAGCCTCCGCACCGTCCGCCGAGGCGACCAAGGATGGCTCGAGCGAGGGACCAGATGAGCGACTTGGAGATTGCTTGCGAAGAGTGCAAGCAGACGTTCGTCCTGACGGACCAGGAACAGGCCTACTACACCG
>JACQZM010000341.1:0-1474 GCA_016213885.1 Candidatus Rifleibacteriota bacterium
CCCAGCAATTGACGTGGCGTGAGAGTTGCTTGGATCGAAGGTGGGAAACGGGATGAGAAGCTGGATCGCTGGAGCTCTTGTGATCTCCCTTCTGGCGATGAGCCACACCCTGGCTCTGGCGCAAGGATACGGAGGCGGCGCCGGAGGCGGCGCCGGAGGGAGCGCCGGAGGGAGCCCTGGCGGGGGCGCCGCGGGCGGTTCCGGTGGAGGGACGAGCGGCAGCGGGAGCTCCTCCGATCAGACCGCAGCCTCCGCGGTCATCAAGGCCACGAAGGGGATCGTGCTGGACACGAAGAACCGCACGATGATCATCACCACGACGCCCGGCAAGCACCGGAAGATCCAGGCGCTGCTCGCGAAGATCACCCAGGATCCGCTGCAGGGGAAGAACATCAAGACCAAGGTGTTCAGTCTGATGAGGCTGTCGCAGCAGGAGTTCTTCGATCTGGTCAAATACGATCTGCCCAGCCTGGATCCGAAGCAGAAGGACCGGGTGATGGTGATCGCGGAGCCTCAGAACCAGATGCCGTTCCAGAACACGATCCCCAAGGGGTTCCTCCTGCCCGCGCCGCCTGCCGCGAACGCGAGCTCCTCCGGAGGTGGCGGTGGCGGCAGCAGCGGCGGTGGCAGCGGCGGCGGCGGCAGCAGCGGCGGCGGTGGCAGCAGCGGCGGCGGTGGCAGCAGCGGCGGCGGTGGCAGCAGCGGTGGCGGTGGCGGCAGCGGCGGCAGCAGCGGGGGGCGCTGAGGTGAGGGTGCCATGAGACGAAACGTGTTGAGACTGCTGGCTGGAGTGCTTCTCTGCCTGGTCCTCGCGTCGCTGGCGAACGCACAGCCGGCGGGCGGCGGGGCCGGCGGTGGAGGGGCGGCCGGTGGAGGGGCGGCCGGTGGTGGGGCCGCCGGTGGTGGGGCTGCCGGTGGAGGGGCGGCCGGTGGCGGTGCCGGTGGCGCCGGGGCAGCGGCAGCTACGGCGGGCCCACCGAGTCAGGTCGGTCGGGTGATCTTCAGGGGAACGCCCGAGGAGATCGCCGCCATCGAGAGGATCCTGGCGCAGCACGACCGGCTGCCACGACAGGTGCTGCTGGAGATGTACATCCTGGACGTGAACACGAGGCGGTCCGACAACGCCGGCGCGGCCTTGCAGACGTTCTTCGGAACGGCCCGACCGTTCGGAGACATGCCGCTGGGGGCCTACCAGTTCGATCAGCGGCTGGGCGATGCCAACCAGTCGATCCGGTTCGGATCGCTCTCCACGGAACGGTTCCAGCTCTTCTTGAACTTCCTCAAGAACATGACCGACACGCGGGTGCTGAACCGGCCGTCCGCCCTGGTGATGGACGGCGGGACCGCCACGGTGAACCTGGGCGGTCAGGAGGGCTACGTGTCGGGCTACGAGACGCAGTCCACGGCCAACGTGGGGACCTCGTACATCCCGCAATCGTCGTTTCTCAACACCGGGCAGAACCTGACCTTAACG
>JACQZM010000341.1:1545-45317 GCA_016213885.1 Candidatus Rifleibacteriota bacterium
CAGAACCTGACCTTGACGCCCAGGATCATGCCCAACGACATCATCCTTCTGAACATGACCTTCGACGACACCACGCGGACCGGCTGGACCCCGGTCGCGGGCGTCACGAACGGCCCGCCGGGCTACAACCTGCCGATCACGGCGCGGCGGGCGCTCGTGGCGCCCATGTTCCTGAAGAACGGTTCCGCCGTCATCATCGGCGGGCTCAAGAGCCAGAAGAACGACCGTTCGTCCACGAAGATCCCGATACTGAGCCAGATTCCGTTCATCGGTCGGAACTTCGGAAGAAACCTGAAGGAGTCGTCGACCAGCGAGCTGGTGCTGGTGCTCAAGGCGACGGTGTACTCTCAGGACGATTTCTAGGTCAGGTTCAAACCATGGACAAGGCGGCCAGGGAGCTCGAGATCGAAGGAGAGGCGCCGGCAGAGAGTCCGCTTCCGGGCCGGTCGCGTCTCTTTCTCCTGCAGGCGATACCGCTGGTGGTGCTGGTGCTCTTCGCCACGGCTTGCGGCAGCTCCGGCGACCTGGGCGGCAGCTCCGTGGGCGACTTCTTCACGAGCCGGCGGACCGACGTCTACCTGAGGGGGTTCGTCGACGCCGCGGTGATCGCCAACTCCAACGGCCCGCCCCCCGTGATCACGGCCTGGGCGCCAGGCCTCAACGGCAACTTCAACACGAACGTGTCGCTGTACGCCCAGATCTTCTACGACGAGGTCGCCGCAGCGCTGGTGATCGCCAACGGCATATCGGCGCGTCTCGAGAACATCCAGGTGAAGTTCACCGAGGTCGACGGGTCCGACCTGCGGGACTACTCGGTGGCCCCGCCGATCACCATCGCCGGCGCCTACGACTTCCAGCTCCGGCCGAACATCGCCATGGTCGCCTCGAAGATCACGTCGGTGGGCGGCCCGCTGATCGAGCCGGGGGGCACCGCGACCAACTTCTTCATCCCGATCAACCCGTTCTCCACCAACATCTTCCGGTTCCAGGTCGAGCAGCCCACGGCGAACGTCCGGCCGCTCCTGGCCCGGTTCACGTTCACGGGGCGGGACATTCTGGACAACCAGTTCTCGCTCGTCGGGTATCTTCTCATGAACACGATCCTCCGGCAGAAAGGCAGCAGTAGCGGGGGATAGCGCTGCCCGCCGGACGTTCCCGGACCCCCGACAGGAGGTATGATCGGGGTATGGCAAAGTCTGCGGCGACCAAAGAGCTGGCCATCATCTCCGTCGGAAGCTACTCCGTCAAGGCGTTCCGCTGCACGTTCGTCGAGAAGAAGCTCAAGGTGCTGGCCTGGGGGAGCCACAGGCTGGAGCTGGCTCTGACCAGCCAGTCCCCGTTCCTCGACTACGTGGTGGAGCTGGAGCAGGCGGTCGCCAAGTTCAAGGAGTCTCACCTCAAGGGCATCACGGAGGTCCACCTGATCTTCTCCGCGAGCTTCATCATGGTGAAGATCCTGGGCGTGCCCGAGTTCGCCAAGACCGACCTGAAGCTGGTCCTTCAGGACAAGCTCGAGCGGGACAACTCCATCTCCGCGAAGCCGAACGGTCTCAAGGATTTCGACTATGCCACGCTGCTCTTCGACGGCCTGAAGGAGGAGGACAAGGTCGAGGAGCAGATGGACCTGGCGGTCATGTGCTGTCTGGCCGAAAAGGGGGTCATCGAGGGGATCAAGGGGTTCGCCGACCGCTGCCGCATCAAGATCCGGGGAATCTGGAGCGAGTCGGTGGCCATGGCGGGGCTGCTATCCCGCGGCGACCCTCACGCGTGGGGCGAGCAGGTGGCGCTGGTGAACATCGGCCACACCCTGACGACGTTCCAGATCTTCTCGGCGGGGAAGTGCCTCTTCTACCGGCCGATCTTCACCGCGGGTCTGCAGATCACCAAGGATGTGCTGGCGATCACCAACGACGAGACGATCGACATGAAGCAGGCCGAAGAGCTGAAGCAGAAGATGACGGTGAACCCCCAGAACGTCGACACCTCCAAGCTGACCCCTCTGGAAGCTCTGATCCACAACATCTCCGAGCAGGCGATCCTCAAGGAGTTCTCCCTGGTCAGAAAGCTCGACATCACGTTCGAGTATCTCTCGGCCAACATCAAGAAGCGGATCGCGAAGGTCCACTACACCGGAGGTTCCGCCAATCTGGCCGGTCTCACGGAGTACATCGCCAAGAACACGAGCCTCCCCAAGGGGGAGGTCATGGACATCACGCCCAGGATCACCCGGGAGATCGACTGGCCCGACGAGGGCGAGACCTGCCTGCCCGGCTACTCCGCGTGCATCGGCCTCGCCTTCGCCCTGGACAGCGACCTCTACAAAGAGCTGAATCTGGTCCGCAAGATGTCCGCGATGGACCTGTTCCAGCCGGACAGGATCAAGGAACTCGTCCTCGGCAACCTGAAGAGGATCATCGTCGGAGCCGAGGTCCTGGCAGCTCTCGGAATCGTCGGCATGGACGGCTACGCCTGGGTCAACAACTACCTGGAGCTCTCGGATCTGCGCATGAAGCAGAACAACGTCCCGCCGCTCAAGCTCCCGGACATGCCGGAGGGGTCGGACCAGCTCGAGCCGGACAAGGTCGCGATGGAAGCCAAGCTCAAGTTCTACGACTCCGTCACCGTGGCCAGGAAAGACTGGGGCAACCTGTACCTGGGGATCGCCCAGAGCCTTCCCAAGACCGACCTCGCCCTGACCTCGATCACTGGCAAGCTGGTGGCGAAGAAGGTGGAGGCGCCGGCCGCCAAGGAGGGAGAGGGAGGCGGTGCCGGTGGCGGCGGTGGGGGCGGCGGTGGCGGTGGGGGTGGTGGAGAGGGCGGCGGTGGCGGCGAAGGCGGCGGCGGTGGTGCCGGTGGCGGCGGTGGGGGCGGTGGGGGCGGTGGTGCCGGTGGCGGCGGCGGTGCCAGCGGCGGTGGGGCGCCAAGCGCCGCGGCGGCCAAGTCAGTGGAGATGTATGACGTGGAGCTCGCCGTTCGAGGGGTCGCGCTCCAGCCCGCCTCGGTGATCGAGTTCCAGAACGCCCTGGCCAAGTTGCCCGAGGTGAGGCATGTGGCGCCGGACAAGATGACCCCCAGCGCCGAGGAGAACGAGAAGGAAAGCGCCAGCGACTCGAATTCCGGCGGCCCGGGCGGCGGCGGCCCGGGCGGCGGAGGACCCGGCGGTGGCGGCCCCGGCGGCGGCGGAGCCAATCCCTCGGGCGGTGGAGGTGGCGGTGGCGGAGCGCCTGCCGGCGGCGCGTCAACCGGTGCCGGTGGCGCCAAGAAGGACTCGGCCGCGGAGGGGAGAATCTACTTCACCGCGCGGCTGCATTTGAGGTAGGTCGTCATGATACCGATGACAAAGGCAGAGATCATCAAGCTCGTGCTCGGCGCTTTGGTCGTCGTCGGCATCTTCGTGGGCCTCGAGTACCTCCTGTCGGGGCAGCAGGCGGAGAAGGCCAGAATCAAGCAGCAGCTCTCCGGTTCGGTCGCCGTGGACCAGCTCAACAAGCGAAAGGCCGAGATCAAGGAAGCCAAGAGGATGGAGAAGAGCAACGCCAAGTGGAAAAGCCTTCTGGGGCGAGTCGAGAGGTACTTCCCCGCCACGGAGAAGGACGCCCTCTCGTACGCCCTCCTGGCCGGCTGCTTTCCCAAGCTGACGGTGCCTCCCAGCGTCACCACCGGGGACAAGAAGACGATCTCGTGGACCCCGCCGAAGCCGCCCGAGTCGTCGGAAGGAGGGGGCAGCGACGAGGCTCCGCCGGCGGTGAAGTACCAGGAGCAGGAGTTCACCGTGGCGTTCCGGACCACGTACTCGGGATGGCTCGAGTTCCTTGGCGCCATGGAGAAACTGGGGAAGTTCTACATGCTCAAGGAGGTCACATTGAAGAGCTCCCAGTCGGGCGGCACGGCTGACCAGAAGGCGCTGTTGATCATCAACGCCAAGATCGCCAGCTACTTCGGGACCCAGTTCCCGGTCAAGGCAGAGGAGGGGGCAGCCGCGCCGTAGATCCAGGCTGCCTGAACGTCACCAGATGGGAACCATCCACGCGGACAGACTCGTGGCCCGGCTCGTCGTCGGGGTGCTCCTGATCGCGGCGTTCTGGCCGGCGGAGGCTCAGGGCAAGGCGTCGCCGGCGCCTTCGCCGGCTCCCGGCGCGGTCGGGTCCCCGGCAGCTGCTTCTCCGTCCGCAGCGGCCGCCGCTCCCCACGCATCGGCGACACCGCGACCGTCTCCTGGCAAGCTGCCCAGCGCCCAGCCCGTGGCGTCGCCGGACCCGACCGCGTTGCCGGATCCGACCGCGTCGCCCGACCCGACTGCGTCGCCGGACCCGACCGCGTCGCCGGACCCGACCGCGTCGCCCGACCCGACCGCGTCGCCCGACCCGACCGCGTCACCGGATCCGACCGCGTCGCCGGACCCGACCGCGTCGCCCGACCCGACCGCGTCACCGGATCCGACCGCGTCGCCGGACCCGACCGCGTCGCCCGACCCGAAGACCTCACCCGGGCCGAAGAGCTCCGCCTCGCCGGGTGCCTCTCCGGCGGAAGCCGCAGAAGGCGACGCCGTCCAGACGCCGCCGGAAGGGGAGGACGGCCCGGCAGCCGATGGCTCCAAGCCGGCCGGGGACAAGACCACCGATCCGTTCGAGATGATGGACGAGCGGCTCAAGCCGTTCACCATGAAGACCAAGGTCGCGGTCACCGAGATCAGGAACCCGTTCACCCTGAGCCCGCAGCTCAAGAAGGTCATCAAGGAGGAGATCGTGAGCCCGGGAGTCGCCCGGGTGGACCGGTTCAAGATCTCCGGCGTGGTGTACGGGCGGAGGGTCAGGGCGGTCCGCATCAACGGTACCCGGATCGACGAGGGCGAGTGGTTCAAGGAGCACAAGGGCGTGGTGACCCGGCAGAAAGCCGAGGTGGGGGAGTTCAGGCTCGAATCGGTGACGCCGAAGAGGATCGTCCTGGCGCACCGGAGCGGAGAGACCTTCGAGCGGAACACGCAGCTCAGGAGTCAGCTGGCGCTGACGGAGGCCGCGATGGCGCCGTCGCCGTCGCCGTCTGCGGAATCGACGGCGGCCACGCCCGAGACCTCGGGGACCACGACGCAACCTTCGGCCGCGGCGTCACCGGCCGCGGGCGCCAACTGAGCCTCGGAGCTCTCTCCGCGGCACGACCCCGGGACGTGCTCCGGCGCCTCAGGACGAGAACAGCTGCAGCAGATCGTTCACGGAGAGGCTCTTCTGCGCCACCCCGGCTTGAAGGGCGGCGTTGACCAGCTGGTTCGCCACGGCGCTCATCCGGTCTTGGACGAAGGTCTCGCCGAACTTCTCCTTCAATCGCCGCAGCCCTTCGATGCCGTCGGTGCCGGTGCCGCTGATCAGCACCCCGCGACACGCTTCTCTGAAGATATCGGAGGCGCTGAAGATGAACTTGTCGATGGACGGCGTCGGAGACCCGGGCGCACCGTCCTGCTCGACGAGCTTGAAGATGACCCCCTTGCCTGCAGGGTTGCGCGCCAGGATGAGGTTCTGGGAGCCCCCGGGGGCGATGTAGATCCGTTTCAGCAGGAGCGGCACGCCGTCCTTGGCCTCTTCCACCGGAATGGCACAGACTCCCTTGAGCTTGGCCGCGAGCTGGGCGGTGAAGAACGCCGGCAGGTGGAGGACGAAGACGGCCACCCCGGTGTACGAGGCGGGAATGGCGGGGAACAGCTTCTGGAGAAGCTGCATGCTTCCGGCCGATCCGCCGAAGACCGTGAGCTTGGGCCTGGCGCTGGCTGCCGGCTGAGCGGTCGGCGGGGGCCGCGGAGCAACTGTCACGGCCGGACGGGTCGCTGCGGCGGCCCCGGCACTCGCCTGCGCGGCGGGTCTGGCCTGCACGGCTCCGGAGACCGCGACCACAGGTCGGACTGCCTGGGCGGTCGCAGCGGGCCGCACCTGCGCCGCCGGGTCGGGGCCGGCCGCCGGGGGGCTCGGCGGCCTCGCCGGGCCAGGGGGGGGGGCCGTGGTCCGCGCCGCCGGACCGGCCGGGGCGGGCCTCGGGACAGCGGCGGTCGGGCTGGCCTGGGGAGGCGGAGGCGGTTCCGGCGGCATCGGTGACGGGTGGACCTTGCCAGGAGAGGAGCCCAGCGCCCGTCTCCGGGACTCGTAGCACATCACGATCTTGGAGATGATCTCGCCCTCGAGCGCTCCCATCCCCATCATCTGGGACGGCTTCGGGATGTAGTCGATCGCCCCTTCGTTGATGGCGTCTATGGTTATCTGAGCGTCTTTCTGGGCCAGAGACGAGACGATCAGGAAGGCCGTGCCCAGCTGCTGGTTGTTGGCCTCCCGCAGGGTGGTCAAACCGTCCATCACCGGCATGTTCATGTCCAGCGTCACCACGTCCGGCTGGAGCTGCTTGATCTTCTCGAGCGCATCGGCGCCGTTCTCGGCGGTGCCGACGACCTGAAGGCGTTGGTCCTTGGAGACGATGCTCGACAGAAGCTTCCGCATCAGGTTCGAGTCGTCGACGATGAGGACTCGTACCGCGGTCAAGGGAGTCTCCTCAACATCTTCAGGATATCTCCACGTCTTTTCGAGCGTCGCCCCCGGGACATGACGGCACGGACGGCCCTGCTTCTCGCTGCCGGTTCGAGGGGGTCAGGGCCTTTGCTGTGACCCTCGAAGCCTTCTTGAGCGTGGCCCACAGCCCGTGTCGGCTCAGGCTGACGCCGGCACGCACCACCGGTCGAAGAAAGGGGCGATCCACTGCCAAGAGTAGCGCCAACGGCCCCAGGAAGTCGAGGGAGCGCTTGGCCTCGTCGACGCGGGGAGTGGCCATGAAGCGGACCAGCGGCTTCACGCATCGTTGCCAGGTCAACCTGGGTCTGAACCGCGAGATTCGGTCTCTCATGGTCCGCAGGGCATCGGGCCTTCCGAGCAAGCCAAGCAGGATCCGGGCCAATTCGTCCGGCCGTCCCGGCTTCACCGAGGCGCCCATGCCGTTCCTGGTGATGGTCGCTGCCAGTGGATCACCACGGCTCGTCACGACGGGAACTCCGGCCCAGAGACAATCCAGCAGGCGGGCCCTGTGCGCAAAACGTGTCTCCAGGCTGGGCAGCGAGAGCGAGACGGCGACATCGGACTCCTTGAGCCAGCGGCCCCTCTCCTCGTAAGGCACCCACTCCTCGAAGAAGACCACCGTGTCGAGCAACCCGAGCTCCCCTGCGCGCCGTCTGGCCCTGAGAGGGGCTTCCATCGCCGGTACTTCCGGATTCGGGTGCCGCGATCCCCAGAGGAGCAGACGCGTCCGAGGCATCTCCCTACGGACCAGATCCACCGCCTCGACGAGGGTTACAGGATC
The DNA here is from genome assembly GCA_016213885.1 of Candidatus Rifleibacteriota bacterium. GTDB lineage: Bacteria > Muiribacteriota > UBA6191 > JACPRK01 > JACQZM01 > JACQZM01. The sequence continues at coordinate 8,872 of JACQZM010000341.1, forward strand.
GGTCCAATCCCAGAGGCCCCCTGGCCAGACGATGAGAGCCGCATCGGACGGAACGCCGGGATGGACCCCCTTGAGGACCGGAGGCCCCTCCGCCACGGGGCCGTCGGGCAAGCCGTGAGGGACGAGGCCCACGAGCCGGTCCGGCCGGACCCCTTTCTCGGCCCAAGCGGGGTTCAGTCGGTTCACCGCTGCCAGCATGCCCAGATAGAAGTCCCTCTGCCTGGAGTTGGCTGCCAGGAAGTAGTCGCCCCGGTGGAGCTGGAGCAAGGTGAGGGCCAGCAGACGCTCGTACGAGTAGAGCCGACCGGTCATCGACCGGCCGTCCGGCAGGTGCAGCGCCTCGAGGATCATCGGGTCGAACAGGTCGACCACGACCGGCACCTTGGCCCCGGCCAGGGTGGGGTGCCTCTCGAACAGCAGCCCCTGTACCACGACCAGGTCGGCGCGTTGCAGCAGGCGAGGCAGGGTCAGGTCGTCGAGAACCGCCCGCTCGACGCCCGGGATCTCGAGCGGGTTGGGAAACGGCGAGGCCAAGGTGATCGAGCCGTGCGCGACCAGAGCCCGGGCCATCTCGTGATACCGGATGGCCGGCCCGGCCATCAGAGGGCCTATTCGATCGGGGCAGAGAAGGAGGGTGTGCATGGTCTCCCTGTTCGCAGCATAGCACAGAACGAGCTCGGAGGGGACAGGGGCGACCCGGATCAGAGGTCGGAGACCATCCGGAAAACCACGTAGGTGCGCGCGGGAGGGAATGAGGTGGGGAGCCGGTTGGAGGTCGCGCTCGGGAGAGAGAAAGATGAGGGGATCAGGTTGGAGGTCGCGCTCGGGAGAGAGAAAGATGAGAGGATCAGGGTGGAGGTCGCGCTCGGGAGACAGAAAGAGGAGGGGATCAGGTTGGAGGTCGCGCTCGGGGGCGCGACTCGGACCCGGCGAGGCGCCGGGTCTTGCGACTCGGACCTGGCGAGGCGCCGGGTCTGACGCCCGGGCCGCGTTGACGGAGGGGAGCACCGGTGCTAGAATCGCCTCCTTCCACCCGCTTCCGGCGGTGGCTCCAGGAGGTCACCGGTGTCCAGTTCCACCCCGGTCATGGAACAGTACCGGAGGATCAAGTCCCGGCACCAGGATGCTGTCCTGTTCTTCCGGCTCGGCGACTTCTACGAGATGTTCTACGAGGACGCGAAGCTCGCGTCCCGGGAGCTCGAGATCGTCCTCACGAGTCGCGGAAGGGATGGCGAAGAACCGATCCCGCTGGCCGGCGTTCCGTACCACAGCTACCAGGAGTACGCCAGCAAGCTGCTCAAGCGCGGCTACAAGATAGCGATCTGCGAGCAGACCTCCGATCCGAAGGCGTCGAAGGGCCTGATCGAGCGGCAGGTGGTGCGCATCCTGACGCCGGGTACCATCACGGAGGACCAGCTGCTCGCCGGCGAGGCCCACAACTACCTCCTGGGTCTGAGCCGTCGACACGATCGGTGGGCGCTGGCCTACCTGGATCTGTCCACCGGCGATGCCTTCGTCACCGGTATTCCCGGGGAGGATGCGCCCGAGCGTCTGCTGGAGGAGATCCTGCGCATCAGGCCCGTGGAGATGGTGTTCCCCGAGGCGCTGAAGGACGATCCTCTGGTCGTCCAGGCCAGGGACCTTCTGGCCCTGCCGTCGGGAGCGCTGAACGCCATCCCCACGGTCCACGAGACGTGGGATCGACCGGTTCCGGAGGCCTTCGCGGACCACTTCGGCGAGACCACGCCGCCGGCGCGACAAGACGTACCCAGGCCGCCCATCGACTACGTGACGCGGGCCCAGGGCGCCACCTTCGCCCACTTCTCGAAGCTGATCGCGTACTCTCTGGACCAGACCATGACCCTGGACCCCGGAACGGTCAGGAACCTGGAGCTGGCCGAGACGTTCAGGGAGAAGGCGAAGCGGGGAAGCCTCCTCTGGGTCGTGGATCGGACCCGGACGCCCATGGGGGGGCGGCTGCTACGGCGGTGGCTGCTCTACCCGCTGTTGGCCGTGGACCGGATAGGGGCCCGCCTGGACATGGTCGAGGCGCTGGTGAAGGCTCACGGCGTGGCACAGGATCTGTCGCGGGCGCTCTCGGGGATCTACGACATCCCCAGGATACTGGCCAAGGTGACCGCCCGGACCGCCTCCCCGCGGGACCTGGCCGGCCTCGGAGCGTCGCTGGGCCGGCTGCCCGAGATCAAGTCCAGGGTGGCCGCGGCCGGCCTCTCGCAGCTGTCCGGCAGGGTCGAGCTGTTCGAGACGATCAGGAATCACCTCGACCGGGCGCTGGCAGACCCGGCGCCTCTGGTGGTCACCGAGGGCGGCGTCTTCAGGGACGGCTACGACGCCGAGCTGGACAGGCTGAGGTCGTTGAGCCGGGACGCCAAGACCCACGTGGCGAAGCTCGAGGAGATGGAGCGCGAGCGGACCGGGATCCGGTCGCTGAAGATCAAGTACAACCGGGTCCTCGGCTACTTCATCGAGGTGACCCGATCGAACCTGGGCTCCGTGCCCCAGGACTACCAGCGAAAGCAGGGGATGGCCGGGGGAGAGCGTTACGTGACTCCCGAGCTCAAGGAGCGTGAGCAGGAGATCCTGCAGGCCGAGGACCATGCCAGGGGGCTGGAGCACGAGCTGTTCTCGGCCTTGAGGCACGAGGTCGAGCTGCTGGTCCCGCAGATGAAGGCCATATCGAACACTCTGGCGGAGCTGGACGCGCTGGTCTCCCTGGGGCTGGTCGCCCTGGAGAACCGGTACGTCAGACCGGAGTTCGTCGATGGCGGGCGACTGGTCATCGAGTCGGGCAGACACCCGGTGGTCGAGAAGATGCTCCCGGCCGGCTCGTTCGTTCCCAACGATCTGGCCATGGTTCCCGGGTCGAGCCAGATCATCATCGTCACCGGCCCGAACATGGCAGGGAAATCGACGTTTCTCCGGCAGGCCGCGCTCCTGACCGTGATGGCCCAGATGGGGTCGTTCGTGCCGGCCCGGAGGATGCAGCTCTCCCCGGTGGACAAGGTATTCACCCGGGTGGGCGCGTCCGACGACCTGGCGTCCGGCCAGTCCACCTTCATGGTCGAGATGAGAGAGGCCGGGTACATCCTCAAGAACGCCACGGGCCGCAGCCTGGTCATCCTGGACGAGGTGGGCCGGGGCACCGCCACCTACGACGGCCTCTCCCTGGCCTGGTCGATCGTCGAGTACCTGTACCGACACGGGAGCACCAGGCCGAACACTCTCTTCGCGACCCACTACCACGAGCTGACGGAGCTGGCGAACCTGTTCCCGGGGATCGCGAACCTGTCGACCAAGGTCCTGGAGAAGGGCCAGGACGTGGTGTTCCTCCACAAGGTCGGGGAGGGCCCTGCGGACAAGAGCTACGGCATCCACGTGGCCATGCTGGCGGGCCTGCCCGAGCCGGTGCTGACCCGGGCCAGGGAGATCCTGTTCGAGCTCGAGCAGGACGAGGAGCGAGACCTCGAGAAGAAGCGCCGTCGCCTCAAGGGAGGGCGATCGGAGAGGGACCCGGAGCAGCTTCTGCTGTTCGAGGCCATGGAGCATCCGGTGCTGCGGGAGCTGCGCGGCATGGACGTGAACTCCATGACGCCGCTGGCGGCCCTGAACTTCCTGGCTCAACTGAAAGAGAAGGCCTGACGATCACTTGGAGTGTGAAGGTGATGCTGCAGGCGAAGACCCTGTACCGGGACCCCGGTCGGCACGGCCGAGGGGGTCCCCCGGACATGTCGATGCACCTGGACGCCAGGTGGGGGCCGCAGCAGACTGCACGCTCCGGAACAGGTCCTGAACCCCCGACGACGGGTCCAGGGAGCCCGGGGCGATGAGCATGCGCGATCTGACCTGGGAGCAGCTGGCGTCGGACACCCATCTGGGCCGGTACTTCCTCAAGACCCGGGAGCCCGCGTACAGCCTCCTCTTCTTGCTGCCGCTCATCCTGGCCTACGAGATCCTCGCCCTGGTCATCAACGTCCACCACACCGTGGAGGTTCGAAACGGCGCCGACGTGATCCTGAGGGAGATCCTGGCGGTTCTCAGGATAGACAGCCTCCCCCAGGCTCTGGTGGTGGCCAGCGTCGTGATCCTCATCGGCCTCACGGCGCACCGGAAAGGGCACGAGCCGCTCAAACCGGCGTTCTTTGCGGGGATGTTCGTGGAGAGCTGTATCTGGGGCTTCTTCATCGGGGCCATCTCCCGGCGGCTCCTCAAGATCTTCTTCATGGCGAACCCCGGGCAGGCTCACGACTTCGCCACCAAGATGATGCTCTTCCTGGGGGCGGGGGTCTACGAGGAGCTGGTGTTCCGGGTGCTCCTCATCGGGTTCTTCCTCCTGGTCTTCCGGCGGGTCTTCCGGTTCGACGAGATCTCCGCGGCCACGCTCTCCGTGCTGACCGCGGCGCTCCTGTTCTCCCTGTTCCATCATGTGGGGCCCTTCGGCGAGCCGTTCCGGATAGCCCCCTTCCTCTTCAGGTTCTTCGCCGGGCTGGTCCTGTCGGTCCTCTACGTGGCGCGGGGCCTGGGAATCGCGGCCTGGTCCCATGCCCTGTACGACATCTTCCTGTACCTGGGGTTGAGCTGAGGGTGCGGACCCGGTCGATGGTCCTCGATGCGGTGGTCCTGAGGACCTGGCCCCACGGCGAAGCCGATCTGTGGGTCACCGTGGTTTCCTCCCCGGCCGGGCTGCTCTCCGGGGTCGCGAAGAACGCTTTGAAGAGCCAGAGGCGCTTCACCGGAGCGCTGGTCACCGCGACCCGCGAAGATCTCATGGTCGCCCGGCGACAGGGAACGTGGTACCTCGAAGAGGCTCTGGTCACGGAGCCGTTCCGGCGGATCAAGTCGACCGCGACCGGGTTCGCGCTGGCCTGCTACGGCATCGAGACGGTCCTGGCCACGCACCCGGAGGGGCCGGCCTCCCGGGACGCCTTCGGCGAGCTCGTGGAGCTTCTCGAGCACCTCGAATCGGGGAGGGCCGACCTGCCGCTGACCCGGCTGGCCTGGGACGTGAAGCTGCTGGCCGCTCTCGGCCTGCTGCCGGAGGTGGAGAGCTGCGTGGTCTGCGCCACCGAGATCGGCACCGGAGCGGCGTGGTTCGACGGCAGGGCCGGCGGAACGCTCTGCCGCGGTCACGCCGCCGCGCCGCGGGGTGCGCCGGTCGACCCCGGAGGAACCTCCCGGCAGTGCTCCGGCGTGGCGGGCGGGGCCGGCGGGCGGGCCCGCAGGGAGGGCGGGGGCCGTGAAGAGCCAGGAGGGTCCCTCAGGGCGGAAGATCCCGCCAGGTCCGGCCGCCGGACAGGTCGAGTCGACCCGGACGACCTTCGCCAGCTGGTCGAAGAGGGGGAGCCGGGCGTCGAAGCGGTCGGCGAGGACAGCCGACTGAAGCTCGGCGCCGAGGCGCGGCGGCTGCTGAGCGCGCTGCCGGGGCGGCCGTTCCCGCTGCTGGGAGAGCCCGGGCCCAAGGGACCGGACCGCCTCGCGGCTCGTCGAGCCACGGACCTTCTCATGATGTGGCATTTGCCCCTGAAGATCCTCTCCTTACGCGTGCTGGAGCAGCTTTCCCGCAGATCCACATCGAGAATGCGTTCATGACAGTTATCCACAGAATCTTCCACAGTTTCCACATTCGCTGTTCATCCTGAGCATGGGCAAGAAGACCTCATGGAGCGTCTCCCGAGTATCCGGCCGTCAGCGCGCGAAACGATCCAGGGGACGAGAAAGTCACCGGGTCCGCTACGGTTTGTGCGATTTTCGTTGCCTTCGGGCCCTGGCATGGCCTTGTCGGGGTTCAACCGACCCGTGTCAAGGGTCTACGTGCGGGGACGCCGACCCGGCGGGGGTACCGTGGCGGCGTCGACCCGGTCTTGACCACCTGGAGCGCCTCGAGTCGTATCCCCGACAGCAGCTCGTAGCCGATCACCCGGCGTTCACCGCCGCCCAGGAGCGCGATCACCTCGTCGAGCCCCTCCGCCTCGGCCCGGGCATCCGCCCCGCGGGGCGCCAGGAGCCGGCCGCCCGGAGCGACCAGGGGCAGGCCGCACTCGAGGACCACGGGCAACGGACCGAACGCCCTGCAGATGCAGGCTCCGTAGCTCTCCCGCTCACCGGGAGCCCGACCGATCTCCTCGGCACGGACCGTCTCCACGCGGGCGTTCTCGAGGCGCATGGATCGGATCGCCTCACGGAGAAACACGCTCTTCCGTCGGGAGGACTCTACGAGGGTGACCTGGCACTCCGGCCGGAGCACGGCCACGGGCAACGCCGGGAAGCCGGCGCCCGACCCCAGGTCGATGATGGGGCCGGCGGCTCCGGCCAGCAGGGCAGCGATGGCCAGGGAGTCGCTCAGGTGTCGGTCCAGGATCTCCTGGTCGGCGGTGAGGGTGGTCAGGTTGAACCGGTCGTTGACCTGGACCAGCAGCTCGACGTGGCGGGTGAGCCGATCGATCGAGGCGCCGTCGAGTTCCAGACCGAGTCGAGCGGCATACGGCTTCAGCGCGGTGAGGTCCACTGGGAAGGTTGTGCGCGGGCGTCCGGGTCGGGTCCGTGGAGGAGCCGTGGCGACGGTCGCTGGGCCAGCGAGGCTACTCCACGGCCTTCTTGAGCTCTTCCAGGTGACCCGAGATGAGACCCATCGTCTCGGCCACGTGGTCCAGCAGATCCGGAGAGAGCGTCACCTTGCCGTCCCTCACGTCTCCGAAAAGAGACTCCAGGCCGCTGGCCAGGGACGTGATCACCTTGTAGCCCATGGTGGCCGACGCCCCCTTGACCATGTGGGAGAGCCGGAACGCCTCGGCGATGGTGGTGTTCGTGAACGACCCGTTGCGGAACTCCGCCACGTAGCTCGTCATCTTGTTCACGAACCCGGTCGCTTCGTCGTAGAAGTCCCCGAAGAACTCCCGGTACAGCGGGTCGCAGCTGTCCACGGCGGTCAACGAACCGGACACGCCGGCGGCGAACTCGTGGTTCTTGTGAGGCCCCCCCTGGAGGCGCTTGATCAGCTCTTCAGCTCGTGTTCGATCCATGAATGAGTCATCCCCGTTCCCGGATTGCAACGTTCCCCCAGCGCACCCTCAGCGGCCCCACCCTCTTCGACCGGGAGGGACCTCGCCTGCGACGACTTCAGGACCCCGTGGGGGCCGAGAACCGGCTGGCGCCCGACCGTTGCCGATTATAGAAACGCTGACCCGTCCAAGGCAAGGGTAATCGTCGACATGGACCCGGCGGTCGACGGACCGTGGGGGTGCGATGAGTCTTGGCCTACTCGAGCCGGAGCTTCGCGCGGCGGAGGTCCATCTCGATGAGCATCCTCACCGCGTTGGCGTTGTAGTCCTTCTGGGGTTTCGGGATGAAATCGATCGCCCCGGCCTCCAGTGCGGACTCCTCGAGCTCCCGGGCCTCGTCGACGTGGCTGGACATGAGAAAGACGGCGGTCTTCGCCCGTCTGGCCTTGATCTGCCGGATCAGGGAGACCCCGTCCAGCCCCGGCATCTCGTAATCCAGGATGACGATGTCCGGTTCGTGCTGCAGCACCGCCTCCAGCCCCAGCGTGCCGTTCGGGGCCGTGCCGATGATCTGGAAGAGCGGATCGTCCTCTGGCATGATCACCAGCTGGAAGAGGCCCAAGATCGTCGGAGAGTCGTCCACCACCAGGACCCGCCACCTTCGCGGGGCAACGGTCTTGCCCCCTTGAGCCGTCTCTTGAGCCATCGCCTCTCCTTGGTATCTCGTCACCGACCATCTTAGCACATGCGAGACCGCGCCAAACTCAAATGGACCTGGAAGACCGGGTGCCACCGGTGATAACATCCTGTGACGAGAAGACGAGGAGACAGACCCGTGGCTGACGGCCGCATTCGAGTGCTGGTGGCGGATGACTCCCCCACGATCGTGGCGTTCATGGAAGACGCTCTGGGCGCGGACCCGGCGATCGAGGTGGTGGGCATCGCCAGGAACGGACGGGAAGCGGTCGACATGGCCGCCTCCCTCAAGCCCGACATCATCACGATGGACATCGTGATGCCCCGGATGGACGGTCTGGCTGCGACGCAGCTCATCATGGGCCAGACCCCGACCCCGATCATCGTCATCTCCTCGTGCATCGATCCGGAGGAGCAGACGATCACCCTGAACGCGTTGAACGCCGGCGCCGTCGCTGCTCTGGCAAAGCCCACGGAGATCTTCGGCACAGACGGCGACGCCTTCCGGAACGTTCTGCTCACCCATGTCCGCCAGTTCTGCCGGGTGAAGGTACGGTCCCAGCCGGTGGCGTCGGGGACCCCGGCCCTCAAGCTCCCGGGGCCGGCGCCGGCGCTGGCCGCCCCGCGGGCCAAGAGCCCCTACCAGGTCATCGCCGTGGGCGCCTCCGTGGGCGGGCCCACCGCCCTGTTCAACTTCGTGGCTCACTTCCCCCCCTCGTTCGCCCTGCCGATCGTCGTGGTCCAGCACATCGCTCCCGGGCTTCTGCCGACCCTGACGGCGTGGCTCCACGAGAGCACGGGACGGCTGGTCGAGATCGCCCAGGAGGGAGAGGCGGTGGTGGGGCGATCGATCCTCTTCGCGCCGGACGGGACGCATCTCACCCTCACCGAGAACCTGAAGGTCCACCTCACCGACGACCCCCCGGTGGGGGACAAGAAGCCCTCCATCGACGTGCTGTTCAGGTCGCTGGCGACTTCGCTCGGGCCGAAGGCCGTGGGCGTTCTTCTGTCCGTGGTCGGGGGCGACGGCCCCGGTGGGCTCGGTGCCCTCAAGGCGGCCGGCGCCAAGACGTTCGCCCAGGACGAGAGCTCCTCGGTGATCGTGGGGACTGGCCCGGCCCGACCGGAGCTGGCCATTGCCGACTACGTGCTTCCGCCGGGCCAGATCGCCAGGCAGATCGGGCAGCTGGTCCGGGGGGAAGAGGCCGTGGCGAGCCCGATACCGGGCCCGGTCTCGCCTATCCGTTGACCGGCTCGTGTCGGCGGACCCAGGCGATCAGCACCGTGATGTCGGACATGCGGACGCCGGAGACCCGGCTCGCCTGCCCGATGGTGAGAGGGCGGACCCGGTCGAGCTTCTGTCGCGACTCGGCCGACACGTTGGGGATCTCGTCGTAGTCGAGGTCGTCCGGCAGGGCCAGAGCCTCCAGGCGCTGGAACTCCTCGATCATCCGGCGCTGCCTCTCGATGTAGCCGGCGTACTTCATCGCCATGGTCGCCTCCGCGGCCACGTCGGCGGGCACGTCGGACGCGACGAGTCCCAGCTGGACCAGGTTCTCGAACGAGAGCTCCGGGCGCTTGAGGATCTCGCCGACGGTCCGCCTGGTGGTGAGCGGCCGGCTTCCCAGCGAGACGAGCTGGCGGTCGAGCTCCTCGGAGGGCATCACGACCACGGTCTTCAACAGGTGGATCTGGGCTTCGACGGCCTCGCGCCTCTTCTGGAACCTGGCTCGCCGGGACGGGCCGATGTGTGGAAGGTCGAGGACCCTGGGGGTGAGCCGCAGGTCGGCGTTGTCGTACCTGAGCAGCAACCGGTACTCGGCCCGTGACGTGAACATCCGGTACGGGTCCGTGACCCCCTTGCTCACCAGGTCGTCGATCATGACGCCGAGATAGCTCTCCTGGCGCCCCAGGACGAGCGGCGGCCTGCCCATCAGCTTCAACGAGGCGTTGAGACCGGCGACCAGCCCCTGGCCGGCCGCCTCTTCGTACCCGGACGTCCCGTTGATCTGACCGGCCAGGTAGAGACCCTGGACGAGCTTCGTCTCCAGGGTGGGGTGGCACTGCACCGGGTCGACGAAGTCGTACTCCACGGCGTAGCCGGGGCGCATGATCTCGGCCCTCTCGAGCCCCGGGATCGTCCTCACCATGGCGATCTGCACGTCCTCCGGCAGACTGGTGCTCATCCCCTGGAGGTAGAGCTCCACGGTGTTCTCCCCCTCCGGCTCGAGGTAGACCGGGTGTGTCTGTTTCTCCGGGAACCGCTTGAACTTGTCCTCGATGGAGGGACAGTACCGGGGGCCCGGCCCCTGGATCAGCCCCGAGAAGAGCGGGGAGCGGTGCAGGTTCGCGAGGATCACGTCGCGGGTCGCCGGCGTGGTCCGGACGAGCCAGCACGGAACCTGCCTCCGCCTGGTCTGGAGCGGCTCGTAAGAGAAGTGGGGGTGTGCTGGATCGCCCGGCACCTCTTCCATCCTGGAGGTGTCCACGGAGCGGCCGTCCAGGCGGGGCGGGGTGCCGGTCTTGAGCCGCGCCATCGAAAGACCCAGCTTTCGAAGCGAGTCGGAGAGGTGGGTGGCCGGGTGCTCCCCTTGGCGGCCCGCGGGTTGACTCCGATCGCCGATGAAGATCCGACCGTTCAGGAACGTGCCCGGGGTGACGATGAGCGCCCGGCATCGGTAGGCCGCGCCCTGCACGGTCGTCACCCCGGCGACCCTCCCGTCGTGAACGATGACGTCGGTCACCAGCCCCTGGCAGAGGTCGAGGCCCGGCTGGCGCAGCAACGTCTCCCGCATCGTCCTGGCGTAGAGCGCCTTGTCGGCCTGGGCCCGGAGCGCCTTCATGCACGGACCCTTCCGGGTGTTCAGAAACCGGACCTGGAGGTAGGTCCGATCGATGTTGATCGCCATCTCGCCGCCCAGGGCGTCGATCTCCTTGACCAGCTGACCCTTGCCCGGGCCCCCGATGGAGGGGTTGCAGGACATCAGGGCGACGGTGTCGATGTTGCCGGTCAGGACCGCCGTCGAAAGCCCCAGGCGTGCCGCCACCAGACCGGCCTCGCAACCGGCGTGGCCGGCCCCGACGACGATCACGTCGTAACGGTGCGTGGCGTTCTCGAGCGCCTCGGTGTCGCAGGACATGTCGATCGGTCAGCTCTCTGGTCAGCGAACCGCGGTCAGGTCGTGGACCGGCTGCCCGCGGTGCTGAGCGTGGCAGCGCTCGACAGCGGGGTCCCGTCCGTGGAGGTGATGGTCGTGGCGACCTGCACGGAGAACGTGGCGCTGGTGTAGCCGCGGTTGAGGAAGGCCTTCACCTGGTAAGGGTTCGTCATGTCCACGGAGAGCGTGGTGATCTGGGCCGGGGGGCTGCCGCCCGTGACCTTCACCGTCTCGGTCGTGATGGTGGCCCGGCTCACGGCCCGGGAGAACGAGACGACCACCGCCCGGTTGCCCACGTCGAACCGTGCGTTCAACGCCTCGAAAGGGGCCCTGAACGGGATGACGATGTCGTCGAACGTTCCGGGCCGCTTGTCCGCGCCGCACGAGAAGACGACCCCCTTCCTGGTGTCGATCTCGTAGGGCAGCGTCCAGGGATCGTCCGGGATGCTGGCCATCACGCGATCGGCCTCGAGCATCTTGAGGGTGAACTTCTGGCTGCCCTCGGAGGTGTCGACGTACTCGCTGATCGGGATTCCCTTCTTGTTCTCCCAGGTCTTGAGCGCCTTGACGAACTGCCGGCACTCGGACCTGGCCTTGCCCTCGTTCTGCTCCGCGATGACGTTGCTGTAGTTGTAGCTCGCCGCCCCGACCATGATCGTGATCAGGGAGATCGTGATGAGCAGCTCCAGCAGAGACAGGCCGGAGACGGGGCCGCGGCCGGCTCCCGGTCGACGACCCACCCGCGGCGACAGGACGACCCGCCGCGCCCCGATCGAGGAGGCGCCGCGGACAGCGACTGACTGTCTGGATTCCATGGCCTTCACCCCGTCATCCCAGCTCGATCACCGCCGCCGTGGGGTCCGCCTCCGGGACCACGGGCTGGAGATGGCCCAGCAGGCGCGTGATCTCCTCCCGGGGGACCCCTTCCACCCGGGAGGCCTGGCCCACCGTTGCGGGCCCGAACAGCTCGAGAGTCTCGCGCACCGGGGGGGGCAGCCCGGCAACCGAAGCGAAATCGAACCCAGGCGGAATCTCGACCCGCTCGAGCCTCAGGTAGCTGGCCCGCTGGCCGTCGATCCGGGCGAGGTAGCTCTCGTACTTCAATCGCTCCTCGACCTCGTGGACGAGCTCGCTGGGCACCCGGCGCACGTGGCCGAACCGCTCCAGCTGGTGGAACGCCACCTCGGACCTGGCCAGGAGCTCCGCCAGGCTCACGGGCTTCTTGAGGCGATACGGCGAGAACTCCGCCAGGATCTCGTTGTTCCGCCTGGTCGGAGCAACCAGCGACGCCTTCAGCCGCAGCATCTCCAGCTGGATCTTGAGGTCCCTGTCCTTCTCCTCCTGGTAGGTCCACCGGTCCACAAGCCCCAGCCGGTACCCGCTCCCCATGAGCCTCGCCGGGGCGTTGGAGTACCTCAGGTGGAGCCTGAACTCGGCGCGGCTGGTGGTCATGCGGTACGGCTCGTGGTGATGTCGCGACACCAGGTCGTCGACGAGGACGCCGACGTACGCCTCGTCCCGGCCCGGCACGAACGGCGGCTCGCCCCGGAGCTTCAGGCTCGCGTTCACCCCGGCGACGAACCCCTGGGTGGCCGCCTCCTCGTAGCCGGTGGTGCCGCAGATCTGGCCGGCCAGGTAGAGCCCCGGCGTTCGCTTCGCCTCCAGGGTCCTCCGCAGCTGGTGCGGATGGACGAAATCGTACTCGATGGCGTAGCCGTACCGGATCACCTCGCACCTCTCCAGGCCGGGGATCGATCGCAGGATCTCCTCCTGCGCCCGGGCCGGCATGGAGGTGGTCATCCCCTGGAGGTAGATCTCGTCGGACGCCGCTCCCTCGGGTTCGAGGAACACCCCGTGGGTCGTCATGTGGGGGAACTTGATCACCTTCCGGTCGATGGAGGGGCAATGCTTGGGCCCCGTGTTCACGATGTTGCCGATGACCAGCGGGGAGTCCTTGAGGTTCTTCCGGACCAGCTCCACGGTGGTCTGGGTCGTCCGGGTCAGGTAGCAGGAGAGCTGGCGCTCCCGGGCCGGCTGGCCGGTGAAGGTCCGGATCAGGGTCTCGCCCTTGATCTCCTTCAACCCCTCGAAACGGATCGTCTGTCGCTTGATCCTGGGAGGGGTGGCGGTCTGGAGCCGGGACATCGAGAGCCCGAGATCGGCGAGCGACCCGGAGAGCGGGAACGAGGGGAGCTGGTTGTGCGGGCCTCCGGGAAAGCGGGTCCGCCCGATGATGATGTCGGACTTCAGATAGGGCCCGGTGGTCACCACCACGGCCCGGGACCGGTAGACCACGCCGGTGGCGGTGACGACCCCGCAGCACCGATCTTCGTCGATCGCCAGGGCCACCACCTCGGCCTGCTTGAGATCGAGCTCCGGCAGCGACTCCAGCGTCTGCCGCATGGCCTGGCTGTACTCCTTCTTGTCGCTCTGGGCCCTGAGCGCCTGCACGGCGGGACCTCTCGACTCGTTGAGCATCCGGATCTGGAGGTACGTGCGGTCGGTGATGCGGGGCATGAGGCCCCCCAGGGCGTAGAGCTCCCGGACGAGGTGCCCCTTGCCCGGCCCTCCCACGGAGGGGTTGCACGGCATCAGGGCCACGGCGTTCAGGTTCATCGTGACGAGCAGGGTCCGGTGACCCCTCCTGGCGCTCACCCAGGCGGCCTCGCAGCCCGCATGGCCGGCGCCCACCACGATGATGTCGTAGCTCTTCTCGTAGATGTACGGCACGATGGTTCGATCCCGGACGGCGGTCGAGAGTGGCGCCGCCTACACATATATAGATAGACCTACCAGCCGGTCAGCCACAGCCAGGCGGCCTGGTTGATCGCCAGGTAGGCGTTCACCAGCCGGGTGTGGCCGTAGTACATCACGAGCAGGGCGCCCATGGCAATGTACGGCCCGAAGGCGAACTTGGTGAACCCTCTCTCCTTCTTGCCCGCCCCCAGGAGCAGCACGAGGATGCCGCACGGGGCCGCTATCAGGGCGGAGTAGAACAAGGTCGTCAGGATGCCGGCCGGACCGATGAACAGGCCGATGTAGGCCGCGAGCTTCACGTCCCCTCCGCCCATGGCGTCGGTCCGGGCGAGCATGCCGCCGATCTCGGCGAACAGGTAGAGCGACCCGGCCCCGACGAGGAAGCCGAGGGCGCACGACTCCGGACCGAACGAGGAGTACAGGTAGGGGTAATCCCCGCCGAGCCTGTCGAGGAGCCGGCGGTCGGAGGCCACGCCGAGCGACCACCCGAGCCAGGTGACCGCGCAGTACAGCACCCCGATCACGAGTCCCATGGAGTTGACCTCGTCGGGGATGATCTGGTAGCGCCAGTCGATCACGGACCCGATGACGAACGTCGCGATGACGAACGCCCACGCCGCGAACAGCCAGCTGGGACCGAAGCGATGGGCGAACAGGGCGAAGAGAAGGCCCGTGGCCAGCTCCACGAACACGTGTCGGCCCGGGATCTTGATGCGGCACGACGAGCACCGTCCCCCGAGGGCGAAGAACGATACCACCGGAAGGCGCTCCCGCCAGGGCAACCGGTGCCCGCAGGAGGGGCAGTGGGCCGGGGGCAGCAGCTTCCGGAAGTTCGAGAACTTCCAGGCGTACAGGAAGTACGGCAAGAGCGGCAGTCGGTCGTACCAGTGGGGCAGTTGACCCTCCGGCGGCTTCACGAACAGCCAGATGAACGGGATGCGCATCCACCACTCCGGCGGTTCCAGGTCCTCCTCGCCGGCGAAGAGCTGATAGTGGAACTCGTCGTCCAGGGGGAGTCTCTCGATCGCCGTGGTGCAGAAGCTCCCGACGACGAGGCCCAGGCCGAACGCGATGAGTGTGAACGCCATGAGGGTCTAGCGGCGCCGGCCCGACCGGCCCATCGGAGCGCCGCCGGGGCATGGCGCCGGAGAGCGACGGTCCGCGGCGTTGTCGTGGCCGGGTTTCGCCCGGCCTCCCTGGCGAGCCTGGCACCGGTGGCAGAGACCGAACATCTCGAGCCGGTGGTACGACAGCTGAAAACGATGACGCCGGGCCATCTCCTCCTGGAGCTTCTCGATCTTGCCGCAGGTGAACTCGACGATCTGGCCGCAGTCGGTGCAGCGCAGGTGATCGTGATGCCGCTCGCCCAGGGCCGGTTCGTACTGGACCGTCCCCTCGCCGAAGTCGTGGCCCTGGACCAGGCCGGCCTGCCGCAGCAGGTGGATCGTCCGGTACACCGTGGCGCGACCGATCCGGAGCCCTCTCTTGCGGACCACCTGGACCAGATCCTCGGTGGTGAGATGGCTGGGGGCGTCCATCACCACTTCGGCCAGCAGGCGCCGCTGGTTCGTGAGCTTGAGCCCGCTGGACCGGAGGAAACGCTCGAACTCTGTCAGGAATCGGTGGAGCCTGGACACGGGAAGAAGGGGGGTGAACGGTGCCGGGACCGGGGCCAATCATAGATCCGGGGCAGCGACACTGTCAACGGGAGCGCAGGTCACTCCGGATTCCAGCCCGTCGAGATCCGGCGCCTCGCCGGATCCGGGTCGCCGTCCGATCCCGGGTCGAGGGTCGTGGACGCATGGTATACTGAGCCGCTCAATCAGGGAGGGAAAGTGCGGGCGCCCGCCCGGGCAACACCGCCCGGGCCCGGGACCTTCTCTCGAGTCCCCCGGACGTGATCCTCTCCCTCGCCTCGGGTCCGGTGCCCCGTTTCCAGAACAGGAGAATCGCATGCTGCCAGAGTTTCGCAACGAGCCGTACCTCGACTGGTCGATCGATGAGAACCGCAACAGGATGAACGATGCGCTCAAGAGGATGGAAGCCCAGTTCGGACAGGAGTACCCGATCCACATCGGCGGAAAGGACTTCAAGAGCGCCAAGCCGCTCATCTCCCTGAGTCCGTCCGATCCCGATCACGTGGTGGGCAGGTTCTGGGCCGCCGATGCCGAGCTGGTCGACAAGGCGCTGGCCGAGGCGACCAGGGCGTTCGAGTCGTGGAAGAGGGTCCCGGGCCATGAACGGGCCCGATACCTCCTCCGGGCCTCCCACATCATGCGAGCCCGGCGTCTCGAGCTGGCGGCCTGCATGGTCCACGAGGTCGGCAAGACCTGGGGCGAGGCCGATGCGGACGTGTGCGAGACCATCGACTTTCTGGACTTCTACGGCCGGGAGATGATCCGGTACTCCCAGCCCCAGCCGCTCACACCGCTGCCTGGCGAAGAGAACGAGCTGTACTACGTTCCGCTGGGCGTGGGCGTGGTGATCCCGCCCTGGAACTTCCCCTGCGCCATCATGGCCGGGATGACCGCGGCGGCCATAGTGGCGGGCAACGCCGTGATCCTGAAGCCCTCGTCCGATGCGCCGATGATCGCCCACAAGTTCTACGAGATCATGGAAGAGACCCGGCTGCCCGCCGGTGTCTTCAACTTCGTCACCGGCGGCGGCGGCTCCGTGGGCAACGTGATGATCGGCGACAAGCGCTGCCGGTTCGTGGCGTTCACCGGCTCCATGGGCGTCGGGCTCTCGATCAACGAGCTGGCGGCCAAGAAGGCCGAGGGCCAGATCTGGTTGAAGAGGGTCGTCCTTGAGATGGGCGGCAAGGACTCCATCGTCGTCGACGCCGATTGCCACCTGGAAGACGCCGTGGACGGCACCGTCGCGTCGGCGTTCGGGTTCCAGGGACAGAAGTGCTCGGCCTGCTCCAGGGTCATCGTGGACCAGAAGATCTACGACGCGTTCGTGGAGAAGGTGGTCTCCAAGGTCAAGTCGCTCAAGGTGGGCCACCCGCGGGACGTCTCGTGCAACCTGGGTCCGGTGATCAACGAGGCTGCGATGAAGGACATCCAGCGCTACATCGACATCGGCAAGAAAGAGGGACGGCTGCTGTGCGGTGGCGAGCGGGTCGGTACCAGGGGGTACTTCCTGCAGCCGACGGTCATCGCCGACGTCGACCCCATGGCGGTCATCGCCCAGGAAGAGATCTTCGGACCGGTCCTCGCCGTGATCAAGTCGAGAGACTTCGACCACGGTCTCGAGATCGCCAACAACACCATGTTCGGCCTCACCGGAGGGCTCTACAGCCGGAGCCGAGAGCGGATCGAGCGCGCCCGCCGTGAGTTCCACGTGGGCAACCTGTACATCAACAGGAAGTGCACCGGCGCCATGGTCGGGGGCCATCCGTTCGGCGGCTTCAACATGTCCGGGACGGACTCCAAGGCAGGTGGAAGGGACTACCTTTCGCTGTTCACTCAGGCCAAGGTCGTCTCCGAGAAGCTGAACTGCCGCTAGGAGCCCAACGACCGGGGGAGTCTCGCTCCGACCGGCTCCTGGCCGTCCGGTACATCGATCGCGCCGGGCCGACCGCGCGTCGGGCACCGGCGGCGACCGCACCGGGAAGCCGCACGGGCCCGCGTCGTGGTAGACTGCCGGCCGGTGCGCCTCACGTCGAGGCCCCCCGGGATCCCCCACCTGTTTCGCCCAGTCGGGCCCGTGATCAGGCCTCGGCCTGGCTGCAGAGTCACCGAGGACGTGGAGGGGGTTCATTTGACGTCGCGCTGAGGAGAGAGAAGAAAGAGGAGGGGATCCGGATTGAGGTCGCGCTCGGGGGAGAGAAGAAAGAGGAGGCGATCCGGATTGAGGTCGCGCTCGGGGGCGCGACTCGGATCCGGCGAGGCGCCGGATCATGGGACGCGGCTCGGACCCGGCGAGGCGCCGGGTCTTTTCACGACATGATCCGGTACGAGGCGGTCACCAGGGAGTACGGTTCGCTCGAAGCGCTCAAGGGGCTCTCCCTCGAGGTGCCTCACGGGTCGATCTATGCGCTCCTCGGCCCGAACGGAGCCGGGAAGACCACGGCGCTTCGCATCGGAATCGGACTCACCCGTCCCACCAGCGGCACGGTCCGGATGTCCGAGGTGGATGTGGTGGCCGATCCGATCGGCGCCAAGGCCGTGGCCGGGTTCCTGCCGGACACGCCGTCGTACTACCGCCACATGACCGGGGACTCGTTTCTCGAGTTTCTCGGCCAGGCCAGGGGGCTGCCGGAGCACCGGTGGGTGCCGCGTCGCGAGGAGCTCTTGACCCGCCTCGACCTCCGGGAGGCCCGACACAACAGGCTGGTCAACTACTCCTTCGGCATGCTCCGGAAGATCGCCCTGGCCGGGGCTCTGCTCCATTCCCCGCCTCACCTGCTGCTCGACGAGCCGACCGCCGGGCTGGATCCCTGGTCGGTGCGGTCGTTGAAGGACATGATGCTGGAGGAGAGGGCCCGGGGCGTCGCCCTGCTGGTCTCGAGCCACGATCTCGACGCGGTGGCCGAGGTGTCGGACAAGGTGGGGATCATCAGCGGAGGCCAGCTCATCAGGGAGCTGGAGGCCGGGGAGATCAAGGAACGAGGGGCCCACGGCGCGTCCCCGCTGGAGAGCCTCTTCCTGGAGGCGACCCAGGACAGGACGAGGAACACTTGACCCGGCCCAGCCCCGCCACCCTGGTCCGGCTCCAGCTCTCCCTGGTCCGCGCTCACGTGACCGGCTCGCCGCCCTGGCAACTGGCTCTCCTGGTGGCTTTTCTCGGGCTCACCCTCACGGTCTCGGCCACGGCGCTTCCGATCGTGGTTCCGGTGTTCCGGACCATGGATGACGGGGTGATCGTGGGGACGCTGGTGCTGGTGGCGGCGCTGTGCGGCCTCTTCTGGGTCCACCTGCTGGTGGCGGCCGGCGGCGCCGATCCGGAGTCGGAGAGGGCCCGTGTGGACCCGCTGGACCTCTTGCCGATCCCGACCCGGTGGGCGTTCGTGCTGCTCGTCCTGGAGGAGGCATGCACCGAGCCGGTCGCCCTGCTGCTTCTGCCCTCGCTCTCGCTGGGACTGAGCCTGGCGTCGCGGCACCCCTGGGTCTCGCTGGGGGTGGCGCTGGTGGTCTGTCCGCTGCTGCTGGCCCTGGTGGCTGCGGTACGGCTGGTCGTCGCGCGGGTCGCCAGGACCGTGCTGACCCCCGGACGCATCCAGGCCCTGGTCCGGATGCTGGCCTACCTCACTCTGGTCATCACCGTGGCCATGGGGGGGGCGCTGCTGTACGACCTCTTCTGCGTGGCTCGATTCGCCGAGGAGGAGCTGGAGCCGCTGGATCTGATCTCGTCCCGCCTGGGGGTGGTGCTCTACCGGACGGCTGCCGATCATCCCGTGGCCATCCGTGTCCTGCCCACCAGCTGGCCGATCCTCGCCCTCACGGGCGCCCCGGGCTGGCCGCTCTGGTTCCTGGCGACGGTGCTGGCGACGGTGCTGGGGTTGAGGCTGCTGGCGAGGATCTACGAGGCGGCCCTGACGCGGCCGCCGAAGGATGAACCGACCGGCGCCGGGCGCGCCGAGTCGTCCGGCCTCTCCCGGCTGCTGACCGCGTGGATGCCCGTGGCGAGGTCGGCGGCGATCGGCCTGGAGACGCAGATCGCGTCGAACCGGGGCGTCCTGGCCGGAGCGCTGGTGGAGGGGATCCTCATGGTGGGGTCGCTGATGCTCCTCCTGGCTCTGGCGCCGCAGCTGTACGGTCGCTCGTTCACGGCGGCGCTCCGCGTGTTCGCCGGCCTGCTGACGCTGCTGCTGACCACGCCGGCAGCGGCGGTGGCACAGGAAGGCGCGGGGGTGACGCTCCGGCTGGTCCTGCCCGCCAGGGTCAGCGAGCTCCTGCTCTCGAAGCTTCCCGTGATCGCTCTCAGAAACGTCGTGCTGATCGCGCCGGGCGCCCTGACCCTGGTCTTCGCGATGCCCACGCCGGGTCTTGTGACCCTGATCGGCGCGGCGTTGCTCTTGAGCGTGATCGGACTGGCCGGGGCGCTGGCCGCTGTAGGCGCCGGCATGACCTGCGCCGGGCTCAACGAGGGGCCTCCGACGTTCGGCCGGCAACTTCTGGCGCTGGTTCTCTGCGGCCTGGCCCTGACGCCGACCACGCTGCTGGCGGCCGGTCCGAACCCCTATCACGGCTGCGCCGGAGTGATCGCCACCGGTCTCGTGATCGCCGGCCTGTGGCAGAAGGGCGTGGCCAGGCTGGTGCTCCTCTCGGCTCCGCCCCGGTCGCAGGTGCCTGGCACGCTTCTCGGCGACGCCGCCCTGGGGGCGCTGCTGTATCTGCTGGGCGGACTGAGCCTGGGAACGCTGATCCAGGGGGCTTTCCCCCGGCTCGATCTGGACACCAGCCAGCTCGTCGGCACCGTGGCGGTGCAGCTTCTGACGATCCGGTACGTGCTGGAGTACCTGGTGTTTCGCCGCCGGACCCACGACGAGCCGCTCATGCTCTCGGGATCCGGCCGAGGCTGGGCCGCCGGTATCGCCCTCGGGCTGGTCTGCGGCCTCGTCACCCTCGGGTACGGCTGGGTCATGTCGGAACTGGTGGAGATCGACCCCCGCGAGGGAAGCGGCCCGCTGGCCCGGCTCGTGGCCGAGGGGGCGGAGCGACCGCTGCTGGCACTGCTGGCGCTGGTGGCCGCCGGAGTGCTGGCCCCGGTGTCGGAAGAGCTTCTGTTCAGGCGTCTGCTGTTCTCCGGGCTCAAGGAGGCCACTGGAAGACTGGCTCCGGCCGCGGCCCTGTCCGCCCTGTTCTTCGCCGTGGTTCATCCGCCGATCGGCTTTCCGCCGATCCTGGTGGTGGGGTTCATCGCGGCGGCGCTCCTTGACCGGTTCCGGTCGCTGGCTCCGTGCATCGGCTTCCACATGGCGTTCAACATCTGCCAGCTGCTGGTCAGCCTGATCGCCAGGACGGTGGTTCCGTGAGGCCGGGCAGCCCGCTGGCCCTGGTGGTCTTCTTCGTCGGAGCGATCGCCCGGGGCGCCGGGGACGAGGCCAGGACCCCGGCCGACACGGCCCAGCTTTCGACTCTGCTCGACGCCCGGATGCCCCACCGGGCCGAGGAGCTTCTCAGACAGGCCCGGCACGTCCCCCCGGCTCTCGCCGAGGAGATCCGCATCAGGAGCGCGCTGGCCAGGGGCGCCCGGACGGAGGCCGACCGGCTCCTCGGCCGGGCCGCCGACACGGCGGTCTCCCGGCTGGCCCGGGCCGCCATCGCGCTGGATCGAGGCGCTTCGGGCCAGGGCGTGAAGCACTGCGAGCGCGGGCTGGCGCTGCTGGGCCAAGGGGGCGGGCGCCTGCTCTTCGAGCTGAGACTCGTCCATGCCTCGGCGTTGATCCAGCAGAACCGGTTCGTCGAGGCGCTTCAGGGGCTCCTGGCGTTGCCGCGGAGCGAGGCCGCCATTCCGTGGAGCCCCTACCAGCTTCTCCTGTCGTGCGTCGATGCCGGGGACGACGACAGGCCGAGGCTGGTCAGAAAGGCTCTGGAAACCGACCCGACGAACCCCGACTCGTGGGCCGCCGCCCTCCAGGTGGCGCTCGGAAAGGGGAGCTACGGGGAGGTCGAACGGTGCTTTCTGAACCAGGCGAGACTGTGGCGCAAGCGAACGCTCAGGCCGCCGTTTCGTGGGCTGGGCCCGGTAGGAACGGCGCCTTACCGCACCCAGGTGGCGCTGGCCGGCAAGCCGGTCTCGGTCGCGACACTCTGGGCCGAGATCGGGTGGATCGCGATCTCGCGGGATCGGTCGGCCCAGGCCAGGGTGTGTCTCCAGCAAGCGCTCCTGCACTGCACCCGGGTGCCGGAGGAGCTGTGGCTGATCGGTAGGCTCCAGGCGACCCTGGGAGACGGGCGGGCCGCCGTCGCAAGCCTGGAGCCGGCGATCTCCCATCACCCTGAGGCGGCGCGATACCTGGCCGCGGCCTGGGTGAGGCTGGGACGGCCAGACCGAGGCCTGGCGGTCCTGGAGGCGGCGCCTCCGGAGGAGCGGGCCAGACCGCGCACCGCCCTGGCCCGGGTGCGGGCGCTGGTCGAGGCGGGGCGGATCCTGGAGGCCCGCAACGGGCTCTCCGCCCTGGCGCCGGTCCTGGCTCTCGACCCGGAGTTCTGGCTCACCGGCGCCGAGGTCGATCGCAGGAGCGGCGACCGCGCCGCCGCCGTGCGGAGGCTCCGGCAGATCATGGTGCTGGCCAGGCTGGGCAGGCTCAAGTCGGACGCGCGTCTGAAGGCTGCCCGCATGGCCCAGAACCTCGGCGCCGCCGACGTGGCCACGAGGCTGACCCGCGCCGCACCCACCTGGGATCGAGCCGGGCTCAGGATAGCCGGGTCGGGGTACCTGTCATCGCTGGCGTTCCGTCTGCTGGCGGACAGGGCCTGTGCTTCCGGCGACTCTGCCGTGGGGCTGGAGCTCTTGGATCAGGGCGAGGCCAAGGTGATCGAGACGGTGCTGGAGCGGGTACGGGTCGAACCCGACGAGGTGGACGACTCGCTCAGGGGGGCTCTGCTCCTGGCGGCGAAGGACCAGGTGAACCCTCTTCGCCTGGCCCGGGCCCGGTCGCTGCTGACGATGGGGCAGGCCGGTCGCGCCATCGAGGCGCTGCGACCGATCCTCCAGGGGGAAGACAAGCCGTCGATCGGCACCTTCCTTCTGGCCGCGGGCGCCCACGGTCAGCTGGGAGCTCGAGACAGGATGAATGCCCTGATGGACGCCGCGTCGGCGCTGGCAGCGCGCCCCGGGGCACCGTGGGGGGCCTGCACCCAGCTGGCGCTGCTGGCCTCCAGCGACGAGGCGCTCCACTGGTTGGCCCGGACGGCCCGGTCGTTCCCCGAACCCCAGGACATCACCGTGGACGTGGCCGTCCTGGCGGGGCTCGGCGGGTGCTACAGCGATTGTCTGCAGATGGCGATACCGCCGGGCTCTCCCGGCGGCGAGCTGGGCATGGGGATCTCGTTGATCGCCGTGGGGCAGCGACGGGAAGGGAAGCTGGCGCTGGAGCGGGCCGGCCGCTCCGGGGCGGGGGCGTGGCAGCGTCTGGCCCTGCTCGCCAGGGCCGGGATCGCGGCGGAGGAGCAGGACCTGTCGCTGGCCCAGCGTCTGCTCGGGGAGGCCGTGGCCCTGGGCGCGGCGGACCATCGGACCGACGAGGTCCGCGCCCGGCTGATGCTCCAGCAGGGCCGGCTGGCCGAGGCGTCCAGGTTCGCCGAGGAGGCCCGGAAGAAGGGCCCGGGCGCGGCAGCGCCGGTGCAGGTGGCGGCCCGCATCGCCAGAGCCGCGGGGAAGCCCTCGCTGCCGCTGTTCAAGGAGTCGTGCCGCCTCGCGCCCCACGTGGCCGGCTACTGGGAGGCGCTGGCCAGGGAACAGGCCGCATCCGGAGAGGACCCGCGGGAGGCGTGGACCGAAGCGGCCCGGCAGGCGCTGGCCTCGGGGGAGCTGGAGCTGGCCGCGCGTTCGCTGACCAGCCTGTCCGGCAGGGCGTCCAAGCGCGCCGCGGCTCCAGGGGCGGAGGCGCTGGTCGCGGCGTACCGGCGGCTGGCCACGCGGGAGGGCCTGGCTCCCCGCATGGCATCGGATCTGGCCCGGGAGGGCGCGGCGCTGCTGGTGGAGCTCGACGAACCGGAGCGTGCCCTGGGGCTCACCGGCCTCGCCTCGGAGCTCGCGAGGAGAACCGTCGCGGGCAGCGCCTCGACGAGCGATCGATCGCGTGAGGTGACGCCGATCGAGGCCAGCGTGGTCTTCATCTTCACCCTCGTCATCCTGCCGGCGCTGACCTCGCGGCGGCTGAGCCGAGGGCTGGAAGCTCTCAGTCGTCAGACCCGGACCGACGATCCACGAACCCCTCCTGCTTGACCTGGGGTCGCGGCGCCTCGGAGGTGGCCTTCCCCTCAGGGGCTTGCGCCGGCCGCTCCGGCGCTGGCTCCGGGCCGGGCTTCTGGTCGGGCTTCTGCTTCTGCCGTTCCACCTCGTCCACGAACGTGAGCCTGAGGTTGGTCAGCTGGGCGCCCAGCATGCGCTTCTCCCGGTCGCTGAGGTTGCCCCTGGTCTTCGCCTCGAGCATCTCCAGGAGGTCGATCATCAGCCGGGCCTGATCCAGGTCGACCTCCTCCTCGCCGGTGGCCGGATTGGCGATCTTCCCCATGGCGCTCATGGCGCCACCGGTCAACATCTCCACGAGAGCCAGGAACTGCAGCTCCTGCTTCTGCGCCTCTGCTGGGGTTCCTTCTTTCATGTCCGGTTCACCTCACTCCATGTAGAACTCTTTCAATCGCTTGGACCTGGAAGGGTGGCGGAGCCGACGCAACGCCTTCGCCTCGATCTGCCGGATCCGCTCCCGGGTCACCCCGAACTTCTGCCCCACCTGCTCGAGCGTCATGGGCCAGCCGTCGTCCAGGCCGAACCGGTACCGGATCACCTCGTTCTCCCTCTCGGTGAGGGTGCCCAGGATGTCGCCGATCTGCTCCTTCAAGATCGATCGCGACGACGACTCCTGCGGGGCGATGGCGTTCCTGTCCTTGACGAAGTCGCCCAGACACGAGTCGGAGTAGTCGGAACCGAGGGGCGTTTCCAGGGAGATCGGAGGCGTGGCGGACCGGTAGGCGTCCTTGATCTTCTCCGGGTTCATGTTCAGCTCTCGCCCGATCTCCTCGTGGGTCGGCTCCCGGCCGTACTCCTGGGTCAGCATCTGCGCGGTCTTCTTCACCTTGGCGATGGTCTCGTTCATGTGGACCGGCACGCGGATCGTCCGGGCCTGGTCGGCGATCGCCCGGGTGATCGCCTGGCGGATCCACCAGATCGCGTAGGTGGAGAACTTGAACCCCTTGGCGTACCGGAACTTCTCGACGGCGCGGATCAGCCCCTGGTTGCCCTCCTGCAGCAGATCGAGGAAGTGGAGGCCCCTTCGGGTGTACTTCTTCGCCACGGAGACCACGAGCCGCAGGTTGGCCTCGATCAGCTTGACCGCCGCGGATCGATCGCCCCGCTCCATCCGCTTGGCCAGCTCCACCTCCTCCTCGGCCGTGAGGAGATGGATGCTACCGATCTCCTGGAGGTACGCCTTCAGCGAGTCATCGCTGCGGATGTCCTCGTCGTCCTCCGTGGGGAAGGTCAGATCTTCCCCGTCCTGGGCGGAGATGTGAGGCCCCCCGTGGGCCTGCTCCTCGCGATCGATGACCGTGATGCCCTTCTCGGACAGGGTGCTGACGATGTCCTCGATCTGCTGGGTCGAGATGTCCTCCGGCACCAGGTCGTTGATCTCGGAGAAGACCAGGTACCCCTGCTTCTCGCCCTTCTGGATGAGCGTCGTCAGGACGCTCCCCATGCCATCGCCCATCTCCTCGACTTCGGGCTCGGCCTCCTCCACCTTGCCCTCGTAGGGCTCAGCGGGGGCTTCGGGCTCTCGCGGCTCCTCCTCCACGTAGGTGCCCGGTTCTTGCCAGGCGGGCTGCTCCGCCGGAGCTGTCCAGACCCTGGCCGTCGGGGCCTTCTTGTTCAGGGCGCTCCGCACCTCCCTGGCGGCGGTCTTGGTGGAGACCGGGGGAAGCCAGGTGCCCTCGTCGGCCCGGACCGGCTTGATCACCGGCGCCATCGGTTCCTGTGGAATCGAGGGCCGATGGGCCGGCGCCGGGATCGGTGGCGCTGTCACGGTCCGCGAGGCGGCATCTCGCCTGTCCGGGGCCGACGCAGCCAGGCCCCGGGGCGACTCCGCCCGGGAGACCGGTTCGTCGACGGCGGCCTTCTTGTCCTTGCCGTGAGCCCGGCCGGTCTTTGGCTCGTGAGCCTTGTCGCGAGCCGGCGCGTCCGGCTCCCGGGTCGGCCGGAGGCGGGAGGGCCGGCCCCCCGGCCGCTCGCGCGAATCGACCTGCGGGCCTGCCGCCGACCTGGCCGGCGTCTTGACGGCGCTCGATGCCTCCTGGGCCTTCATGACCGCTGCCACGGGCGGCGTCGGTCGTCCCCGCGACGTCGGCTCGACCACGGCCGTGTGGAGACGTCGGGGCCCCTTCTGTCCGCGGGCCGGCGGCGCCTTGACCGGCGTCGGTCTCGCCCGGCCCGCCACGGCGAGTGGTTTCGACGGGGACTTCCGGGGCGACTGGTCCCGCCGGGGGGCTCCGGGTCGGGTCTTGGAGCGAGAATCGAGCTTCTCCGCCCGGGAAGGACGTGCGGCGGCCTTGTGAGGATGGGCAGACCCGGAGCGCTTGCCGGTGGTGACTGTGCTGGATGCTCTCCCGGCAGCAGGCGTGGGCTTCTTCTCGCCCTTCCCGGGGGAGACCTTGACCGTCGCCCGCCCCGGGCGCCCGGGAGCCTTGCCCCGACGAGCATGCGCCTGACGCTGGCCAGCGGCGACTCGGGACGCCGGCGCTCGAGAGGTGGAAGAATGCCTGGCCTCGGTCTTCCTGGGGGTGGCCTTGACCTTGGGACGCTTGCCGCTGGACGAGGGCTTCTTGACTCCGCCGCCGGACTTGCCGGGAACGATCTTCTTGGCCTCGCTCGGCTGGCGGGCCCCCGCCTTGCCCTTCTCCCCCTGCTGAGACCGGTTCTTCTTTGCAGGCTCTCGCTTGGGCACGTCGTCTCCTCGGGTGTCGACGGAAAAGCACAAAAAGCCCCATCGGTCAGGGCTTTCCCGGCCCTGGCCTTGAGGTCTCGGATGCCCCTCTTTTGGAGCGCGTCGATTCTAGGCATCCATGATCGACATGTCAAGAGAATCATCTCGAGGACACGCCGTCCGGACGCCGCTCGCGCCAAAAGGAACAGGCCGGGCTGCCACCAGGGCCGCCCGGCCTAGAGTCTAGCCGATCAGAGCCGACTAGCGCACCGTGTCGTCGTAATTCACCTTGCGCAGCAGCTGTCGTCCGTAGGCGTGGTTCTTCAGCGCATTCCGGTCAGAGCCCTTGATCAGCGGCGCCGACCGGTCCAGCCACTCCTGGACCTGGGCCTGGGTGGAGGAGTGGACGGCGGAGCCACCGGAGCGCTCGAGCTTCCTGTGCTGATCGGCCAGGCTCGAGAGACCCCGGATCCGATCGGTCGCCGTCGGCTTCAGGTAGTTCACCACGGTGGCCATCACGTTCTTCCTGAGGTCGGCCGAGGCGAGGCCCTCGAAGCCGAACGAGAAGTAGACGACCTTGTAGATGCCGGTGGAGACTGCCACGCCCGCGGTACCGGAGCCGGTGATGCCCCGGGGAGGCCGCTCGGTCGGATTGGCCGCCCGGAACGCCTTGCCCGCAGCCTTGTACTTCAGGACCGCCACGGCCGGAGCGATCGGGTCGATCTCGTCGGGCCACTTCTGGTTGGAGGCCCCGTCGCCGCCCTCGATCATGCCGGTCACGCTGGCCAGGACGTCCTGGCCCACGACCTCCTTGATACCGGTGTTGTCCTGGACATAGGTGGCGTGCAGGTAGTTCTTGTAGAACGGGTCGTCCTTGATCTTGTAGCCGATGTCCTGTCCGGTGATGAACAGGTTGCCGCCGCGATCCAGATAGCTGGCCAGGTCGGCCAGCTTGACCTGGGCGATCTCGTTGGTGCCGGGCGCGTTGAAGATCACGACGCCGTTCACGTAGTTCTTGTACAGACCCAGCGACGGGGCGCCGTAATAGCTGATCGGGTACAGGTCGAAGGCGATGCCCGCGTCGGCCAGCGCCTTCTTGTAGATGCCGGTGAACTGGTCGTCCTTGTCGACCACGACCAAGAGCACCTTGTTCTTCACGAGGAACGCTTCCTTGACGCGGACCTTGACCTCGCCGGTGTAGACCTTGCCCGCCTCGTCCACGGCCTTGGCCTTGAAGGTCAGCTCCGTGTCCACGGGGCAGCCGTCGGCCACCTTCGCCTTGATGCCGGGCGCCTGGACCGAGCCCATCCCGGGCACCGAGTCGATCGTGACCGGCTGGCCGATCACCGTGGCGTTCTGGCTCAGGCTCTCGATGGAGACGGTCAGCGCCTTGGAGGCCTGGGTGCCGTCGTTGGCGATCTTCACCGTCAGCGTCAGCTCGTCACCCGGGTTGACGGCGCCGTTGTCGTCCTCGCAATCGATCTCCTTGATGCTGAGGACCGGCACGTTGGGGTAGAACAGGCCCTGCAGGAACTCGTCCCACTTGCCCTTCTGCGAGAGGTTCAGCTCGGCGTACTTCTGCCGCATGGAATCGTACTGCGACTTCGTCGGAAAGTAGAGCGAGAGCCCGTAGCTGCCGTTCATCCCGCTGCCGGCGATGCCGTTCTTGATGACCAGCTCTTCTTTCACGAACTTGAGGAGCGCCTTGCCGGTGGTCTGGATCTCCGGAACGTCCAGCTTGGCCAGGAGCTTCGTGGTGAAGTCGCACAGGTCTTTGTACTGCGTGTAGGCGTACGCCTGGGTGGACGTGATGACCTGGAGGATCACCGCGTTCTGCCCGGCGTTGGCCGCCAGGGCGTCGGCGAAGGCGTTCAGCTTCTCGAGGAACTGCGGCATCTTGGTCAGGTCGACGGCGGACTGGCAGGTGTTGGCGTGGCCCTGGGAGCCGTTGCTGTACGAGGCGTTGTACTTGTCCACCATGATGGTCCCGAACTCCCTGGCGTCCATGCTCGGCTTCGCCACCAGCGGCGGCAGGAAGTCGTCATAGGGCCAGCCGTCGCCCGGCTCGGTCTCCTCGGCGCCGACCTGGACGAGAGCGTAGTCCTTGACCTCGAAGCCCACTTCGCCCATCTGCATCAGGCAGGCGTCGTAGGCGATGACGTCGACCTTCCGGCCGATCTGCTCCGACATCGCCTTGAGCAAGAGACCCAGCTGCGGCGTGGTGATGTGATTGCCGCTCTGGTCGTCGTACGAGATCCCCTTGAGCAGGACGTTGCGCGCGGTCCGCGTTCGCTTCTCCCAGCCGGCCCCGTGGTTCCAGATCGCGAAGAGGTACTTCTTGGCGGGGTAGTTCTGGACGCCCCACTGGAAGAACTTGAGCGCCTCCTGCCAGTTGCCCATGTCGCACTCGGGCATCTCCTGGATGACCGGCGAGGTGATGGCAGAGGTGCTCGAGTCCTTCTTCACGAAGTAGCGCTTCGTTCCCGAGCTGCCGGACCGGTCATGCTGGGCGATGATGTTGACCTGGTCGGTGGACCCGACCTTCTCCATCTCGTTCATGTCGTCCACGCCGGCCGAGTCCAGGTTGTTGTCCCCGTTCAGGAACACCATGAAGGTCCATTCCTTCTCCGCCTGGACGTCTTGGGCGAACGCCATGATCGGCAGCGCCAGGATGACGAGCGTCCACACCAGCAACTCGCGAATCTTCATACCTACTCCTTTGGGCTCTTGCGGCCGGGCTTCTCACGCACCGCTCCGGGCCCAGGCTCTTCGAGTCTCGGACCCGCGGGACCGTCAGGATCATCGGTCCCGTCGGACGAACCGGAGCCAAATATCCTAGCACGCGAGCGGTTTTCCGAGAACTGTTTTCTCGCCCTTTTTTTGGCCGGGCGGTCCGGTCTTCCCGACGAGCCGGACCGTGGTGATCCGGGTGAGCCCACCCGCAGGATCGCCGATCGGTCATTCCGGCGAGTTGTCGCACCGGAACACGAGACGGTCGATGTCGATCCGCTCCTGCGAGTACGAGATCTGGGCCGGGGAGGTCTTGAACTCCAGCTGCAGATAGGCCGTGGGGCCCACCAGATCGGGCCTGAGCTCGAACACCGCCTCCTGCGGAGACCGGTCGGCGCCGCGAAACACCGCGACCTCCTGGAGCTTCGACCGGGTCGGGCCGAGGGAGAGCACGACGCGGGTGTGGGAGAAGAAGTGACCGGTCGAGAGCCCCACCTCGAGCCTCTTGATACCGGCCGGAAAACGCACCGGGTCCGGATGCTGGTGGGTGGTCCGGGTCTTGGGCCCGCGGACCCTGACCTTGCCCTCCGGGCCGAGATCCACGTTGGTGGAGCCTGCCAGCGTGTAGAACTGCGTCGACCCCGGCACCCTGAGGGTGAGAGCCGAGTCTCCAGGGACCGCGCCTGACAGAGGGATTTCAGATCTTCCAGGTCTTCCAGGCCGATCCAGAGTCTGGCCTTCTCGAAACCGGGCACGGCCGGATCGGCGAAGTACTCCGAGCGGACCGCCCGGAACTGCCCGAGCGCCCTGTCCAGCAAGGCGGGTCTGAGCCTCTGGGCCAGCACCCCCTCCCACTGTCGCCGCAGCGCCGCGAGCCTGTCGGCGCTTCTCGTGCTGACCGTGAGCAGCTTGTTCTCCTTGAGATCCCTCTCGAGCTCGGCCAGGGCGAACCGGGGCCCGACCGTGTTGAACAGGGCCACGAGCTGGCCGGCCACTTCGCGCCTGTCCGGCATCCGGAGCGTCGTGGTCCACTCCGTGCCCGGGGTGGAACAGCCCACCACGGTCAGCCGATGAGTCCGACGCCAGCCGGGGGTGGTCACGCGGATCCTGTGATCGAGCCCTGGCTCTTTCTCCATGTACACCACCGGGGCTCCGGTCCCGGTGGTCGGCTCCAGCCGGACCGCCCCCGGAAGCGCCACGACGCTCTTCCAGGTCACGTCCAGCCGATCGGCCTCGATGGTCAGGTTGAACCCGGAGGGCGGCAGCGGACCGGGAGCCTGGACCGGGGTCTGCCTCCACACGAGCTGCCTGACCAGGACCACGCCGGCCCCCACCAGCAGAGCCGCCACGAACGCACCCAGGGCGGCTCGCCACAGAAGGCTCCTGGCGGCCTGGCCGGGCTGCGGCGCCGCCCGTCCGGACGTGGTCGCCTCCAGTGCATTCGCGCGGGGGCCCGGCGGCCTGGCCGCGCCGCGGGTGGCCGACAGACCGGCGGAGCCGCCCCAGTCGGCCGCGGCCGCCGTCGACTCGGTCGGCGGCTCCGGAGAGATCTCCGGAGTCTCTCCCTGCGCTCGGTCCCGGGGCGGTGGTCACCTCGGGCTCTCCGGCGCCGGCCGGTCGCCGGTCTCCCCGGTCCGGCCCCGGGGGGCGCCCCCGGCCTCGAACCTGTTCAGGTCTCTCAGCACCTCGCCGGTGGTCTGGTAGCGGTGCTCCAGCGCCCTTTTCATGCAGCCCTCGATGACCTTCACGAGCCCCGGCGGACAGTCGGGGGCCAGCGACGAGAGGCCGGGCGGTTCCCCGTAGAGGATGCTGCGTCCGATGTCCCGGATGTTCTTGCCCGGGAAGGCCTTCTGGCCGCAGAGCATCTCGAAGACGACCGTCCCGAGAGAGAACAGGTCGGCCTGCGAGCCCACGGTCTCGCCCCTGAGCATCTCCGGCGACATGTAGTGGGGGCTGCCCAGGATCTGGCGCGAGTGGGTGAGACCCGATGCGTCGAGGATCTTCACGAGGCCGAAGTCCATCAGCGTGGCGTGGTTGTGCCCATCCACCATGATGTTGTGGGGCTTGATGTCCCTGTGGATCAGGCCCTCTCGATGGCAGTACTCCAGCGCCTCCAGCACCTGGTGGAAGATCTCCACGGCCTGCGCCACCGGGATGCGGCCCCGCTCCTTCAGCAGCTGGCGGATCGTCTGCGCCTCCAGGAGCTCCATGGCGTAGAACGGCTGGCCGTTCATCTCGCCACAGTCGAGGATCTTGATGATGTTCGGGTGGCTCAGCCGGGTGCAGATCTGAACCTCTCGCATGAACCGAGGCAACGCTTCAGGCCTGGCCATCAGCGACGCCGGGAGGAACTTGACGGCCACGGGGCGCTCCAGCGGGAGCTGCAGGGCGCGATAGACGACCCCCATGCCCCCTTCACCGATCTTCCCGATGAGGGTGTAGCTGGGCATCCCGATCCTCACCCGAGGGACCCAAAGCCTACCACCGCGGCGAGCTCCCGGGCTAGGAGCCTGTCTGAACGGGCCTCGACCGCGTCGCAGTTCCGGGGAACAAGGGCCATGGGTCCACGGTCCATGAATCCCCGGAGGGCGTCCGCTGCGCCGCCGGGCCGTCCGATGTATCCTGTTGCTGGCGGTCGGTGGCGCGATCTCACCCGGGTGGGTCTCCACTCGTCTAATACTCGACGGGGTGGGCACAAGGAGGACCGGATGGCCAGGACGGGTAGGCGGATCCGCGGCGAGGCGCCCCTGCCGCTGGTGCTCGCGGGGGCCGCGGCGCTCACGGCTCTCCTCGTGGTCATGGGAGGCATGTTCACCAGGAGCTCCAGACCGCCGCCGCAGCAGCAGTCCACCGATGGTCGGTACCTGCAGACTCTCGAAGGGGTCATGGATTCGTTCGGGCGGCCCGGCAGCACGCCGTCAGGGTCGGGCCAGACCGTCTCGCAACCGACCTCGCCGCAGCTCCCCCGGAGCGGCGCCCCGGCTTCCACCGGGCAGGGCCTCCACGGCCGGATCCTGGCCAGCCTGTCCCACCCGGACGTGCTGGTCCGGAAGATCGGCCATCCCGCCGGAGACTTCGTCTTCACCAAGAGTCAGGGATGGCTCCGGTTCGACCTGGCCACGTCGACGTTCCGGTCCACCACCTGGGCCGAGCTTCCGGAAGATCTGAAGGCGCACTATCCGAAGGAGATCTTCGGCGACAGGGGCCGCGGCGGCGGGTCTTCCGAGGTGGCCGCCGATTCGTTCGGAGCGAGCTCCGCTTCCGGGCCGGGAGGACGGGGCGGCTGGACCGGGACCGGAAGCGGTGGCGAGGCCGCCGGGTCGGGCGGCCCTGGAGGTCGAGGCGGTCCGGGAGGTCCCGCTGGACCCGGCGCGGCGGGCGCCGCAGGCCATGGCTCCTCTGGCCCGCCGGGCGTCGGCCTGTTCCACTAGGTGACGTTCAGGACCACGCCGCAGATCAATCCGGCGGTCGCTCGATGACCACGCCCCTGGGCCCGGCTGACGAGCCCTCCGGGCTCGCCGGCTTCGCCGGTACTCAGCCGGGGTGCGTCGAAGCCAGGGGGTCCTCTGCTGCGCATCGGCCCCCCTGGACCCCCCGGGGCTGGCCCTCGCGGGCCCTCCCCGGTGACGAGCCCTCCGGGCTCGCCGGCTTCGCCCGTACTCGGCCGGGGTGCGTCGAAGCCAGGGGGTCCTCTGCCGCGCATCGGCCCCCCTGGACCCCCCGGGGCTGGCCCTGCGGCGCCGGACCCCGTTCCGGCGCCGGCGTCCTCTTGATCCTCGTCATCACCCTGGCCCTGGTGCTGTTCGTCGCCGGAGTGGCCCAGCTGTTCTTCTCCTCTCAGGTCTATCGCCAGACAGCCCGGGGGTCCGGCGGCCTGGTGGCCGAATACATCGCCCTGAGCGCCGTGGAAGAGCTGAAGTTCAAGCTGCAGTCCGCGGCCTGCGACCCCTCCCACCCGCTGTTTCGCAGGCTCAGGGAGCTCCTGCTCAAGGGCGAGGAGGGGAGCACGCCCGACGGTCTGGTGGATCTTTCGAGCGACTTCTCCTGCGACCTCCTGACGGAGCAGCTGGGAAAGAGCGTCCACAAGACGTTCTACCGTCAGTTCACCCTCCACGATCTCACCGTGCATGTCGGCGTCGACAGGAACCGCAAGGAGTACGAGAACCTGGTGGCCCGGCTTGGAGCCACGGCGAAGCTGTCGCTGCGCGGTCGGCTCGTGGGCCGCCGGGTCGAGCCGCCGGTCCCAAGCGCCCGCTCGACCAGGTGGCGTTCGTGGTCTTGAACAACCCGTTCCTCTCGACGTTTGCCGTGCACGCCGGGCAGATCGCCCAGATGGCCCAGCTGTACCGCCAGATCACGGTCTGGCTCCAGGACTGGAAGCGACAGGTGGAGTCCAAGCCGGCCGGGCTCACCACCTCGTTCGACGTGCCGCTGCCGGGGGGCGCCCCGGGCTCTCCTCCCCGGGTCGTCCGGATGATGCTCACCGAAGAGGCGTACACGTTCGATGGCCTGTGGCCTGCTCTGCTGGCCGATCCGGCCACGATCACCGTGCCGCCCACGAGCTCGTACCTGGTGGCCCTGGGACCCGATCCGGTGGACCTGAAGAGCTACGATCACGAGGGCAGCCTGGCCCAGGGAATGGAGCAGCACCTGGCCAAGATCGGCGAGGCCGCGAGCCGCATAGACCGCGCCCTGCAGACGCTCCAGACGAGCTCCGGGAGACCGTTCACCGCCGGCGACCACGCGACGTGGGCCGGTGAGATCGGTCGGGCAGGCCAGGGGATCCACGAGGTTCTCGAGAAGCTCGTCGTGGAGTACGCCCGGGTATCCACGGAGATGGCGCCCCACGTCAAGCAGCTGCCGGAGCTGGACGGCCTCTCGCTGAACGATCAGGGCCGACTCGGCCCGCCGCTCTACCCGATCGCCTACCACGTGTCGAACCAGCAGGAGTTCGACCGGCTCGTCCGGGGCCACCAGCGACTCAACGCCCACCTGGCCTACCAGGGCGTCGACACGCTCAAGATCGACCGTCTGGGCGTTCCGGGGAAGCTGGTGATCTCGAGCCAGAAGGCGCCGCTGGAGCTCACCAACCTGACGGTCGATTCGACGGACCACGATCTCATGGTCGTGGCCGGGCCCGAGGTGGTCTTCAAGGGCGGGCTCATCGAGGCGGGCGTGATGGTCCGCGGCCGGGCCCGGTTCAGCGGCGACTTCACCATCAGGGGCAACCTGGTGCTCGAGTCCCTGCCGCTCCGGAGAGATCGGGGTCTCGACGAGGAGCTGAAGGGGCGTGTTCTCTACAATCCAGCGCTCTTCTCGGGACGGCTCAAGTCGCTGAAGGAGACGAAGAATGCGCTGTTGACCCACTATGCCCTGGGACTGTCGCCGGTCCCGGAGGAGATGGAGGTCCTGTGGCTCCATTGAGCGGCCGCGGGTTCTCCCTGGTGGAGGCGCTGATCGTCGCCGGGATCCTGGCGGCGCTGGGCATCCCGATCCTGGGGCTGATCTTCGCCGGGTCCCGGGAGGGGGCGCTGTCGGAGGATTTCATGTTCGCCGAGGTGCTGGCCAGCCGGTACATCGAGGAGTGGTCGAGCCAGCCGTTCCACAAGCTGGACGCCCTGGTCCCCCGGAAGATGGTCACGGCCGGCGGAGCGTCGATGCCGGTGCCCGGGACAGGCGGGACCACCCACCGTGAGGCTCTGAAGACGCCCGAGGGCTTCGATGCCCGGCTCGAGCTCGCCCGGGTGAAGGATGGGCTGCTCTCCCTGGAGGTCACGATCTCGTGGCAGGTGCCGCGCGAGCGGGGAGCTCGCCGGTTCGCCCTGTTCAGGCTCAAGAGCAACCCGAACCTGGGTCTGGAGGGCAAGTGGAAGCTGTGACCCCGGTTCGAGCGCCGGCGCCGCGGCGCCCTCGCCGCGGCCTCACCCTGGTGGAGGTCCTGGTGGCGGCGCTGATCGTGTCCGCCATCTTCGTGGTCATCTGGTACTTCTACAACCAGGGCATGGCGAGCATCCAGTCCACGGAGCGGGTGCTCGAGTCGACCCGGGCGGCCCACATCCTCTTCGAGCTGCTCCATCGCGACCTGAAACGGGCCAGGGAGGTGCTGATCCCCCGGGATCTGGCCGCCCTGGCCGCGGGGCAGGTCGACCCTCAGGATGCGATCCTCTACGTCGATCTCAAGGAGTACGCCTTCAGAAAGAAGGAGCAACGGCTGTACATAGACGGCCGGCCGTTCAAGCTGGGGAAGTTCGATGCGATCTCGTTCTCGACGCCCCAGCCCGACCTGGTGGTGTTCCGGATCTCTCCGGTCCCATCGGGGAGGCCCTCGTCGGACCTTCCGCGGGTCGTCCAGGCCGGCCGATTCACCCTGGAGGCGTCGGTGTGGGTCGAGCGCCTGGCCTACCTGCCGGACGTGCCCTCGCCGGTGGACGAACACAGGGCGATGCACCAGTTCTGTCTCGGAGGTTGGGCCCTCGACTATTGAAAGCGGCTCGTGGTGGCCGCTTCTGATGATGTATAGTGGAGAGTGTCTCCTCATCACGGGGGCGGTCTCATCATGATGAAGGTGAAGTATCCCTCGAGGGGTCGTGGCCGGGCTCGTGCCGGCCTCACCGTGGTCGAGCAGGTGCTGCTCATCGCCCTGATCATCCTCCCGATCCTGCTGGTCCTGGTCTTCTTCGGGAAGGACATCAAGAGCTCGGTCTCCTCCGGCTGGTCCAGCGGCCGCAGCGAGTCGGAGAAGCTGTACAAGCGCGTGGGCCCCACCGGCCTGGGAGGCGTGGAGTCAGGCGGCGGCTCCGGCGAGGGTGGCGCCGGGGGCGGTGGGGGCGGTGGCGGTGGCGGTGGCGGCTCCGGCTCCGGCGATGGCGGCACCTCCGGCACCTCCGGCTACCAGCCCGACAGGGGGTCCGGTGGGGGCAGCGGGGGCGGGGGCGCAGGAGGCTCCGGCGGCGGTGGGGGAGGCGGCGGCGGTTTCGGTTCCGGCGGTGACGGCGGTGGCGGGGACCAGTACGCCTCCGCTGGCAGAAGCGGCACCACGTCGTCGGGCGACCCCCGGAACAAGGGCCCACGCGACAAGAGCGGCGGCCGGGCCTCCGGCAGCGGAGGCGGCGGCGGATCGGGCACGTCGGGCTATCAGGCCGAGAAGGGCTCCAGTGGCGGCGGTGGCCGGGGCGGAGGCGGCGGCAAAGGCCAGCCCGGCTCCGCGTCCGGCAGGGGAGCCGGCGGCAACGATCCGGGGACATCCGACAACCTGGGCAACGCCGGCGGCGGCTTCGGCATCGGCTCGTTCTTGATCCTGGCGGCGATCATCGCCGGGGTCATCGCCTTCGGCAGAACCAGACGCTGAAGACCCGGCGCCTCGCCGGGTCCGAGTCCCAAGACCCGGCGCCTCGCCGGGTCCGAGTCGCGCCCCCGAGCGCGACCTCGATCCGGATCCCCTCCTCTTCCCCTCCCCGCCGACCTCCCTGCTCACCTGGCCCGGGACCCCCCCGTCGTCCG
>JACQZM010000342.1 GCA_016213885.1 Candidatus Rifleibacteriota bacterium
AGGAGGGAGCCGGGGTCGGCGCCGTCGCGCGGCTTGCCGTTCTCGTCGATGCTGAGCAGGTCTCGCAGCGGCGCCGCGTACTCCTCGTCGCGCAGGAGCGCGTGCGAGAGGATGAAGCGCGAGTGCGTGGTCCACGGGCTCACCGCGTAGCCGCGCTCGCGGCGACAGCGCGCGACATAGTCGCGGTCGTAGATGACGAAGGTGAGCCCGAACCGATGCTCGAGCTCTTCCTTCCACTGGATCACCACCGAAGGCGGAGCCACGACGACCGCGCGCCGCACCCGCTGGCGCATGAGCATCTCGCGCAACACGAGCCCGGCCTCGATGGTCTTCCCGAGCCCCACGTCGTCCGCAATGAAGAGGTTGACCCGCGGCAGGTGGAGCGCCTTTTCCAGAGGCTTGAGCTGGTAGGGATCGAGCTTGATACCGGCCCGGAAAGGCGCCTGGAAGAGGTTTGCGTCAGTGGCCGTCACGCAGTTCCAGCGCAGCGTCCGGATGTACGCCCCGAAGTGACTCGGGCTATCGAACCCCTTCTTCCCGATCGACTCCCAGGCCTCCCGGTCGACGATCTCCGGGGAGATCTCCAGCTCCCAGACGATGTCCAGCGGTTGACCCTGAGCGTCGTCATCGAGGCACGACATCCGCACGATCGTCCCGTGAACATCGTGTTCGACGTCATCGACCAAGTATGTTCTCGTCCGGACGCGAACTACCTGGCCGGGCTTGGGCAGGCGGGAGCTCTCAACCTGGCTTGTTGGACGGTTGTTTCCTGGGGAAGGAAGATCGCTGCTGGACACGTGAGGTGGCCTCCCGAAGGCCCGCGCGATGGCCGGAAGGCTGGGGCCGGCGGGCTGGCGCGAGTGGCGCTCCAGCCGATCACCGACCTTCGCGGCGGTTGGAGGACCCCACAGGCGAGTGGCTGAGACGATCCCCCAGAGGCGGGCCGAGGCCGAGACTACCAGAGGGGGATGGTGCAGTCCAGAGGAAGTCGAGTAGTAGTAGAGTCCGTGCGGGGACGATTTCACCCGACCCTCGCCTGCCTCCCTGGAGACAAGTCCGCGGGCGGTGGCCCGCGCCGTACGCCTGGCGTCATGGAACGATGATGGTCGGTGCCTTGCCCAGACCCGCGATGCCTATTGGCTGGTCATCAGCTCCCCTTCCGATCGTCACCCCAGAAACCCCAGCGAACAAGCTGTCGGGCAGCGGCTTCGAGGCAAGGGGATTGGGGAACCAGCGGACCACGGCACGCCCCCCCCGGTCAGTCCCCCATGTGCATCCCAGGAGGCCCTGCACTCACCGGTTCTTCTCGAATCCCCGCGTCCCCTCACGGAGAAGGCCGTCTCGCCCGACGGTGCTCCTCCAGACCCGGACCGCAACGGCGTAGCCACACGAGGGAGGATGCTCGATCCGCTACACCTGGATCGCGACGTGCAACCGGCGAGGTCTACTGACTCCTGACCACGAGCCCTTCCACGGGAATGCCTACCTGGAGAGCCACCGGGGTCCAGATGTCCACATCCACGGCGTCTGTCTCGATTCCCAACACAAGAGCGTATCGAGCCACCGGAGCGTTCCGACCTCGTGGGGGACTCTCCTTCCACCAACCGGAGACCGGAAAGACGCCGATCACTCCTCGGTCGGCGAGATCCGCAGCGGTGCCAGACCACGTATCCGAGTGGATGGACCCCTTGTTGCGCGTCTGCTCTCCGAGGTCCCAGCCCTCGCTTCCCTTGCCGGAGCGCGGCCGCTCTTCGTCGTCCTCAAGCGCTTTCTGGTTCAGCCGCTTTCGGAACTCGTCGATGGACTCGCTGGGCGACTTCACCTCGAAGCGAAGTCCGTGGGATGCGTACCGATGCCGGCGCTTCCATCCACGGCGACCCGGGCTCGGCTCGACGAAATAGGAGAGCGTCACCCGCAGGCGCACCTGAGCTTCTCCGAGACCGACCAGGACCTCGCGGGGCCACGGCAGCTCGTGCACGTGCATCTCGTGCATGGACCCCCTGGCGAACGGCCGCAGGCTGGACTGGACCACCAGGGTGAGGGAGTCGCTGGCGCTCCGCAACGCCCGGTCCAGGTCGGGCACGCCGAACCCGTACCGTCGGACCAGCGCCCTGGGAGTCCTCCTTCGCCGCCCGGGGGGTAGATGCCCCTTCATGGTCTGCGTCCAGGCGGCGGAGTGGACGATGAGGGCCCTCACGGTCTCCGGCCAGTACTCGGGGTACTCTGCCCGGATGATGGCGGCCATCCTCGCTCCTTGGGCCGCCGCCGCGCTCGTGGCATACGAGACCGCCAGCGGCTTCTGGTGGCCGGTCGACACCAGCGACAAGTCCACGATCGGGAAGTCGATGTTCTTGCCGTCGTGAGCGGTGTTGCCCCCCTCGAAGACGACCTCGGGCTTGATGGGCCAGGAGTCCCTGAAGGTGACCGACGTCGTGCTCCAGGGCGATAGCTCGCCAGCCACGGCGACGGGAGACCAGCCGGCAAGGGTCGGATCTGTGATGAGCTCCTTCTCCGTGTAGGCACCGACGGTCAGGACATTCCAGGCCTGCGCTGGATCGTGCACTGCTTCCAGGTCGCTGAGGTCGAGGTGCTCGCGCTGGAGCTTGTTCGCGTCGACGTTTCCAGCACTCAGGACGAAGAGGCGGGACGTGGCCGGATCGGCCTGGTCCAGGTACTCCAGACTCTGACCGTACGAGGTGAAGACGCGCCCAGCGGCAAGTGCATCGAGGCTCGCAGACCACGATGTCGGCTGCCCCTGATCGCGCTGATCCGCTGCGGTCACGGCCATGGAGAACACGCGAAGCCGCCGTGCGTTGTTCACCTCCGGCAGCGACACGGCTTGGGCGATGAGGGCTCCGTACAGGTCCGGGGGTGTCTGCCCCCGCGGGGGCAGGATCTTCACGGACTCGAGCCGGTGACGCAGTCGAACCTCTTCCGTGGATTGCAGGAGAGGGCAGAGGTCGCCATAGACGGCGAGCCCGGCCATCTCGGTTCCGTGCCCAGCATCCGGGCTGCCGCCCATCCCGTCGGCGGCCCCCCACGATGCATCCACAGCCTGGGCATCTTCGGGCGCGATGATCTCGCGTAGCAGCACGTGCTCTCGATTCACGCCCGTGTCGAGAATGCACACGGCTGGAGCGCCGGCGGCTGGGGAGACCGTGCGCTGTTTGAGGTCGGCCACCCACTCGGCCTGCTCGGCGGCCGACATGTCCATGAAGAACGATGCTGTCTCCTTGGCCTTCCTGACCTCGGCGAGATCGCTCAGCACGTCGAGCGACTTCGCGAGGTTGGCAGCCGCACCCTTCACGAGCACCACGGTCCGATCCCCGAGAACCAGACGGCGAGCACCCACAGCAAGCCCCACCTTGCCGGCGAAGTCCATCAATCGTCCCAGCTCATGCCCGTCATGCCGGCGCAGCCAGACCTCCCACCAGATCGTCTCGTGATCGGCCGGGTAGGCGGCCGGGTCGTCGGTCCAGAGGGCTCGAAGGGTAGCCCGGTGGAGAGCTGCGATCCGGTCGACCAGGGCCTTGTGCCGCGGCTCGCCGCCCTGGGTCCGTTGCGTCGCGTACTCCTCGAAGCGCTTTACGAAGTGCTTGAGCTGACCGTCCGGCACGAATACCGTGGCTCGCTGCACAGACTCTTGGTCCCGTGCTTCGACGATCCGCACCGCAACCAGCTCGATGCCCTTGCGCTTGTCCTCCAGAGAATCGAGTTTCAGCTCGACCCCGGCGGGGCTCTCGAACTCGACGTACAGACCGTGCTCCGCACCCTGGACGACGATGTCGACCCGGTCCCGGTCGCCCCTGGACTCGCGCTCCGCCTTCGCCAGGGCCTCCAGCAAAGTCGCCGAGTGCCTGGCGCGATCCGGGGGGCCGGCGTAGGGGGGCAGGTGAAGCGTTCGGGCGTGGGGCCTGTACGGTTCCGTCGAAGGGGGGCTTCGCACCTGCAAGTGCTTGAGCTTTCGGGGAGCGGACATGCTCAGCGACCTCGGCGGCTAGCCGTGAGCGGCACGCTGCTCGTTCAGAGCCTCCACCAGCTCGGAGGTCTCGACCCGCGTCCGGTGTGCCAGGATCGCCTTCTTGGCCGCGTGTTCACACGCGCGGGTGAGGTCGGCGTGGCTGAGCCCTGCCGCCGCGGCGACTGCCTCGGGCCAGCCCACGACGGACGTATCGAGCAAAGAAAGCCTGCTGCGCATGAC
>JACQZM010000343.1:0-2298 GCA_016213885.1 Candidatus Rifleibacteriota bacterium
GCCCGCGGCGCTCCAGGAGCGGTTCGGTCAGCGTTCAGGCCGCGTCGCCAGGGACGCTGGACGACGGCCGCGCGCTGTTCACGATCGTGTCTCGAAGCCATCCTGCCAGGCGCCTCGCCCGAACCGCCCGATCGAGCGGTGAGAACGTCGACGGCGCCTCGCAGACAGCTGGGTGCCCGGGCTGACCTTCGTGCGATGGGAGCGGCCTCGCCAGTCGAGGCCGCCTGCGCTCGACCTCGAAGGCCAGGCGCGATCGTGAGCTGACGCACGGGGCGGGTTGCGTTCTCGTACCTGCGGGATGGCGACCGCAACCGGCCGAACGGCCGGGTGACCTTCGCCGGGGCCGGCGACCGGGGCCCTCCGGAGGCGATGAAAGGACCTTCTCAATGTACCGAGTTGAATGGGGCAAACTGGCCATCGTGGCCGCTCTCTTCCTGTTCGCGCTGATCGTGTGCGCCCCTACCCTCCACATCTCGCGCGCCTTTTCCATGCTTCCGCTGGGGCCCGACTACGCGAGCAAGAAGCTCGGCCTGGGGCTCGACCTCCAGGGCGGAGTGGACCTGACCTACCAGGTCAGCCGGCCCAAGCACCTGGTGTCGTCCAAGGAGATCTCGATCTTCGACATGGCCATCACGGCCAAGGAAGTGCTGACCGATCGGATCGACATGTTCGGCGTCAGCAACGCCACGATCCAGATCCAGGGGGACAAGCACGACCAGATCCGGATCCAGGTGCCGACCCAGGACGACCGCAAGCAGCGGGAGATCAAGGACGTGCTGCGGATCACCCACCTGCTCCAGTTCAACGAAGTGCTGCAAGAGGCGGACAGCGAGATGGATCTCGACACCTCGTCGCCCGACACGATGGTGCTGCCGCTGGTGGACCAGAAAGACCCCAAGACCGGCAAGGTCCTCCCGACCAAGAAGGTGTTCCTGCTCAAGCAGACCCCGGAGATCACCGGGGACTACCTGCACGAGGCGGATGTCGTGGCGGACCAGTTCGGCAAGCCCAAGATCCACTTCGAGTGGAACGCGGAGGGGGCCATCAAGTCCGGGGAGATCACCGGCCGGCTCATCGGCAAGCAGCTCGCCATCGTCCTCGGTGGCAAGGTCTACATGGCGCCGGTGGTGCGCGATCGGATCACCAACCGCGGGCAGATCACCGGCAACTTCGACCTGGAGGAGGCGCGCCGCGTGGTCCGCATCCTGAGAGCCGGGGCGCTGCCGGCGGACCTGAAGCCGCTGGCGGAGAACACGGTGGGGCCGTCGCTGGGGGCCGACTCGATCCGGCAGGGCATCCGGGCGTCCCAGGTCGGCTCGGTGCTGGTCGTGGTCTTCATGCTCTTTCTGTACAAGCTGTCCGGGGTCTTCTCGATCCTCTCGCTGCTCTTGAACCTCTTGCTGCAGCTGTGCTGCCTTCTGTTCCTCGAGGCGACTCTGACCCTGCCCGGGATCGCGGGCTTCGCCCTCACCGTGGGGATGGCGGTGGACTCGAACATCCTGATCTTCGAGCGGACCAAGGAGGAGCTCAGGGCGGGCAAGACCGTCAGGGCAGCCATCGATGCCGGCTACGCCAAGGCGTTCGTGACGATCATCGACTCGCACATCACCACGATCCTCACGGCGCTGGTCCTCTACTACTTCGGCACCGGTCCGATCCGGGGCTTCTCGGTCACCCTGATCGTCGGTCTCCTCGTGAACCTGTTCACGGCCGTCTGGGTCAGCCGGGTCATGCAGGACAGCTGGTACTCGAGCAAGAGCGCAACCACGATGAGCATCTAGGGCCCAGCCCACCAGGAAAGGTCGAGGACGATGGTCTACTTCGAATTCATCAAGAACAGGCACTACTTCTACGCGTGGTCCACCCTGGTCGTCCTGGCCGGGCTCTTGCTCCCCTTCACGACCAGGTTCCAGTTGCGGTGGGGGCTCGACTTCGTGGGCGGCACCGAGTTCCTCATCCGGTGCGAGAAGGGGA
Source organism: Candidatus Rifleibacteriota bacterium (assembly GCA_016213885.1). GTDB lineage: Bacteria > Muiribacteriota > UBA6191 > JACPRK01 > JACQZM01 > JACQZM01. The sequence continues at coordinate 1,975 of JACQZM010000343.1, forward strand.
TCGGGGACGACCCGATCCGGAAAGCCCTGGAGAACAAGGAGCTCGTCAAGCTCGATGCCTCGATGCAGCGCGTGACCGGCGGGTCGTTCGTCGGAGATGCCGCGGTCGGCTCGAGCTTCATCGTCCGGACCAAGCTGCAACCCGACGAGATCAGGGGGATCGACGACAAGCTGGTCCGGGTGCTCTCCAAGGAGCTGGGCCAGAAGTGCGAGAGACAGGCGACGAACTCCATCGGTCCGGTGGTCGGCGAGTCGCTGCTCTTGGTGGCCCGCGGCGGCGAGACCGTCCCGGGCGACACCCTGGCGCGGTTCTCTTCGCTGCACG
>JACQZM010000343.1:2339-11904 GCA_016213885.1 Candidatus Rifleibacteriota bacterium
CTCTACATGGCGTTCAGGTTCGAGTGGCGGCCAGGGGTGGCGTGCACCATCTCGCTCTTCCACGACACCCTGGCGATCATCGCCGTGTGCTGCATCTTCCACGTGGAGATCGACATCACCGTGGTGGCCGCCATCCTGACCGTGCTGGGTTCCTCCACCAACGACTCCATCGTCATCCTCGACCGGGTCAGGGAGAACCTGCGCCTCAAGAGGAAGCTGCCCTACGAGGAGCTGGTCAACCTGGCGATCAACCAGTGCCTGGTCCGGACGATCTACAACAGCATGACCACCATGTTGCCGCTGCTCGCGCTGCTGACCGTGGGGCCCTCGTCGCTCTGGGGCTTCTCCCTGGTGCTGCTCGTCGGGGTGTTCGAGGGCTGCTACTCCACGTTCGGGGTGGTCTGTCCGATCTGCGTGGACTGGCACCTGTACGTGGACAAGCCGCGTCAAAGGACTGATGTCGCGTCCCAGAAGGCGTGAGCGACCGGGTGGCTCGATCGATCGGGGGCGGCGAGTCGCCGGTGGGTCCGACGGGCCGACCCGGCCCCCGGCGATCGCCGGACCGCTCGCTGATCCGGCGCCTGCAGATCCCGGTGAATTTCTGGGGTCTCGTGGTGCTGTGCGCGTATCTGTGGGCGGTCGGGGCGAGCCCCCGGACCCGGTCGCTGCTGGTGCTCCTCGGGCTGTTCACCGTCTGGACCGAGACGGCGTTGCTCGAGCAGCGCATCGGGCTGCTGACGAGGTGGCTCGATCGCCGCAGCCGGGTCGACGACCCGGTGCCGTTCTGGGGGGCGCTGGCCGGGCTCCTTCTGGTGGCGGCCCTGGGCCTGACCAGGGGAGAGCTCACGGGGGTGACGATCCCGGCCGGGCTGGCGCTCGGCGCGTTCGTCACCACGGTGACCCGATGCCTGGACTGGCGACGGGGTGTGCTCGGTGCCGTGCTCGTGGTATACAATGGAACCGGCGGAACCGTGCTCAGGTTCGCGCTGACCCTGTCCGTGGGTGTACTCGTTCTGACCGGTTGAGGGCCTGACCGCGGTCCGCTCCGTCGGACCGTCGTCCTGCCCGCTCGCATGAGGCCATGTCCCGATTCAACGTGGATTGCGACCAGCACGTCCTGAAGACCTATCTTCAGGAGATTCGTCTCACTCCTCTGCTCACCCGCGAGGAGGAGCTCGCCTTGGCGCGGCGCATCCAGCAGGGCGACGAGGAAGCGTTCCAGGCGCTGGTGCGGGCCAACCTGCGCTTCGTGGTCAACGTGGTCAAGCGGTATCGTCGCTCGGGGCTCTCCCTGCTCGACCTGATCGACGAGGGCAACGTGGGTCTGTGCCGGGCGGCCCGCAAGTACAACCCCGACCTGGGCCTGCGGTTCCTGTCGTATGCCGTCTGGTGGATTCGAAATTCCCTGGCGCTGTTCCTGGCGCGGCAGGGCGGGATCATCTCGATCCCGGTCAAGAAGATCTCCCTGGTCTACCAGCTCGAGACGATCCATCAGAAGCTCCACGCCAAGCTCCACCGTCCGCCCCGGCCAGAGGAGCTGGCCGGGGAGCTCGAGGTCTCCGTCGCCGAGGTGAACCAGCTCACCCAGGCGCTCCACGGCGTCGTCTCCCTGGACCGCTACCTCCACCTGGAGAACGGCCATCTGAAAGACGTCATCGACTCGAGCTCCACCTCGCCGATCGAGAAGCATTTCTGCCTGATGTCGTTCCGGGAGTATCTGGGCGAGCGGATGAACCAGCTCAAGGAGCGGGAGAAGCGCGCGCTGGAGCTCTACTTCGGCCTGGAGGGCACGACCAAGGTGACGAGCTTCGCCGAGCTGGGTCGCGCGCTCTCCATCTCGCGAGAGGGGGCCCGGCTGCTGTTCCATCGGGCGATCGAGCGGCTGAAGCGGATCGTCAGCCACGACAACCAGCTCACCGACTGGGACCTCTAGAAGCCTCCCGGGGGCTCTGGGTCACTTCACGCGAACGATGGCCTCCAGGCTCACGACCGTGGTCGGCTTGTCGGCGGTCAGCTCGAACCGGTTCTCGTTGAGCACGAGCGCCGCTCCCTTGGGCACGTTCACGAAGCCGATGGTCGGGTCGCGGGACAGGTCGGCCAGGGAGTAGCTGTACTCGCCGAACGGCAACAGCAACGTCCGTGGATGAGCCTCCCCGACCAGGCTGGGCGCGTCGATGGTCGTCAGCAGCCCCTTGAACACCGGTTTCTTGGACGGCTCCTCCACCACGGACACCTCGATGGAGCGCTCGGTCTCGAACCCCCGCTCCCTGGGGATCTTGAACGTCACGGCTCCGAACGCCACGGCTTCCGGGTCCCGGCCGTTCACCTCCACCGGCTTGGACGCCAGCGGGTACCCGGGCAGCACTGCCGACGTGACCCGCATCAGGTACTTGCCCGGCCTCAGCGCCTTGAACCGCCCCTTGGCCCCGGCTCCGTCCGGGGAGGCGAGATCCACGATCTTCTCCTCGCTGCCGCCCACGGTGCCGGCCAGCTCGATCTGGACGCGGGGCTGGAAATCGCCGGTCTGGAGCACCAGGTGCGGGATGGACACGATGAACGGTACCCGGGGGTCGTGGGGCGACGAGGACTCCACGGACGGGGGAGGAGCGCCCACCGGCTTCGCCGACGAAGCCGGGGCGCGGGCCGACCTGGAGGCCGTGATCACCGGTTCGCCCGGAGTCGGGGAGAAATCCGCCATCGGCGACTCCCTGATCACGATCTCGTCGTCCTGGCCCGGGCCGCACCCTCCGAGAGCCAGCAAGGCCGCCAGAGCGCCCAGGACGATCGTGTCGAGACGGGCCTTCATCGCTCCCAGTCTACCACGGACCGGGGGGGCCATTCATCTCGAGACCTCTTCCCTACCCCCGAGCGCGATTTCAACCGGATCCCCTCCACTTCCTTCGTGAGCCCTGATCCGGGCAAGCGAGTGACACAGCCCGAGCCCTGCGAAACAAGCGCAGGATCCTGGTCGAGCGGGCCCCGGCAGCACCGCCGTCGGTCAGGGCGCCGCGGCCGAGTCGTCGATGGCCTGCAAGAACTGGATCAGCGCCGCCCGATCGGCCGAGCTCTCGAGCTGGCCGGAGACGCCGGCGTTCCGGTGGAGCAGGGACCGCCCCGGCACCGGCGACTCCAGGATGCCCTGCAGGGTCAGGTGCTGCCCATGGTGGAAGAACGGGGGGAATGCCCAGGACCCGATGAGCGACGGCGGGTTGAACCCGGCGCTGCCCAGGGCGTTCTGGTTGTTCGAATCCTTCTCCCCGGTGGTGAACGAGTCGACCTGCCTGAGCACGTCCAGCACCTGACCGTTCGTGATGTTGACCGTCGGGCCAGCCGGAGGGGTGTAGAAGAGCTGGCTCGACGAGAACTTGGTCCCGCCATGGCACGTGTTGCACCCCGCCGCGACGAACAGCGCCCGGCCCTGGGACGTGTTGACGCTCCGGTACGGCGAGATCGGCGCCCGGATCGAATGGACATAGCTCTCGAGGTCGTTCCAGTCCGCGTACAGACCGTTGTTTCTCCGCCCGGTCAGCGGCGGGATGTTCTGGGTCTGGTCGCTGACCATCAGACCGTGCGACGGCGGATACTCCGTGGCCGGCACCAGGGCGGTGACGTTGCGGATGTAGAGCTCGAAGTCGGCCACCTCGTCGTGGGTGGCCGACCAGTTGAGCAGCCGCTGATTGGTCACCTCGGTCTTGGAGAACACCGGGTTGAGGCGCGGGGTCTTGCGCGGCCCCGTGGGGAACGCCCAGACCACCGTGTCGCTGGGCCGCGTCGATGACCGCCACGGACCGGTCGATGTAGTTGTGCACGTAGGCGTAGATGCCGGTCCGGTTGAAGATGATCGACCGCGGGTTCTTGCCCACCTCGATCCGGACGATCCCCGGCATCCCGGTGATCCTGGGGGTGCCGTCGCTCTCGAGCGCCACCTTCACCGCCACGTTGCTCCCCGCGGAGAGGATGTAGCCCGTGTTGTTGCCCGGCGCGATCGCCATGCCCCACGGCACGTTGAAGTAGTACCCCAGCTCGGTCTTGGCCAGGTAGTTCAGGTTCTGCGTCGAGACCGTACGCTCCACGTCGAGGTCCGTGTCGATCACGGCCACGAAGGCGTGCTGGTTCACGTCGTACCGCACCGGCCCCTGGGGGCTCGAGGCGCTGTTCGGAACGTAGGCCCGGTTGCCCCAGAGGCAGATCGAGCCGAGGAGGTTGGGGAAGGCGCTGGTCTGATCGGCGGACCCGCCGCCGAACGCGGTCCGGTCAGCGGTGAACCCGGTCGGCCAGGCGTTGAGGCTGATCGTCTTCAGGATCGCCTCCGTGGCCGTGGAGATCACGGTCACCTTGCCGGCCCGGCCAGTGTCGGTGTCGCCGTAGTAGAGGTTGGGGCGGCTGCCGAACAGCAGCTGGCCGAAGTACTGCGTCACGTAGACCTTCTCGTCGTTGTCCAGGCCGTTCCCGTTGTTGGTGATCGCCACGGCGAACGGGAAGAAGTCGCCGGCGGTGGACGTGGGCAGGGCGATGGTCCTCTTCACCGTGTTCGTGTCCGTGTCGACGATGCTGATGTCGTTCGACATGGAGTTCGCCACGTACAGGTACTTGCCCGTGGCGGTGAGGGCGCAACCGCACGGCTCCGTGCCGACCGTGATGTCCGTGAGCTTGGTGCAGGCCGCCACGTCGATGACGCTGACCGTGCCGCTGCCCCGGTTGGTCACGTAGGCCCTGGTGCCCTGCGGATTGACCGCGATCGACCAGGGCTCGTTGCCCACGGTGATCTCGCCAAGCCTGGTCACCGTGCTCCCCTGGACGCTCATGTACGTCACCGTCGGGGCGGACTGGTTGGCCACGAACAGCCGCAGGCCGTCCGGCGTGATCGCCATCGAGCTCGAGTACTGCGGCTCCTTGTAGCTCGAGAAGGTGGCCGTGGTGTCGTCGATGCTCTTCAGGAACTTCACCAGGGCCTGCCTCTTGTCCGGGTACGTGTCGAGGTACCCGGGCACACCGGCGTTCTTGTGCGGAACCGAGTTGATCACGGTGTCGAGCAGCTCGTCCAGGTCGAGAGCCTGGCCCTGATGCAGAAACGGCGAGAACGCCCAGATGCCCAGGAGCGACGGCGGGTTGAACCCGACGGCGCCCAGGCCGGTGGTGTTGCTGTTCGTCTTCTCCGTGTTGCTGTAGGAGTCGACGTTTCTCAGGACCGAGCTCACCTCGCCGGAAGCGGTCACCGTGACGTTCGACGGCGGGGGAGGGAGGAACAGCCTGGTGGAGCTCGACCACTTCGGTCCGCCGTGGCACTCGACGCATCCGGCGTCGACGAAGGCGGCCCGGCCGCTGGACACGTCGGTTCCCCTGAACGGCGAGATCGGGGAGCGGATGCCGTACCTGACGTACTCCTCCAGCGCTCGCCAGTCGGAGTTGATGGTGTTCGACGTCGGCCTCAGCGCCGGCACCGACGTGCCCGGGGTGTTGACGATCAGGCCGTGAGGCGGCAGCGGGTTGGAGTCGGCCACGTTCGACATGATGTGGCGGATCTTGAGCTCGCTGTCCGCCACCTCGTCGAACACCGCCGAGCGCATCAGGACCCGCTGGTCCGCCGGGTCGGACTTGGCGAACACCGCGTTCAGCGGGATCGTCTTTCGCGGCCCGGTCCAGAACGACCAGACCGTCATGTCGGTCCAGCCGAACGGGTGGCAGCCGAAGCACGACATCCAGCCCTTCTCTGACATCCTGTCCCCGGGCGGATTGGCCGTGGTCACCGAGGAGGTCCCGCGGGAGGTGGTGAACAGCTCCTCCCCCCGGAGCATCCGGCCGGCCGCCGAGGTCGGGTCCGGCAGCGCCGCCGACGACTCGGTGTCCGCCACCGTGTTGCTGAACGGGTTGATGAGGCTCACGGAGCGATCGATGTAGTTGTGGACGAACGCCATGCTGCCGTTGGTGTTGAACAGCACCGACCTGGGGTTCTTCCCGACCGGCACCCGGACGATCCCCACGTTGGACGAGCCGCTGGGCGGACCGGTGACGATCGGCGTCGAGCCGGAGCTCAGCGTCACCCGCACGGCCAGGTCGCTGCCGCCGCAGACCAGGTAGCCCATGTTCTGGCCCGGGGCCATGGCGAACGACCAGGGCGTGTTGAAGTAGTAGTTCAGCGAGTGGGCGTTCTCGGTCTTGACCGACCGGTTCAGGTTCACGGAGCTCGACGGCACCTCCGCATCCGTGGTGGTGTCGATCACCGAGACCACGGCCTGCTGGCTCGAGTCGAACACGGCGGGTCCCTCCGGACTGGTGGCGCTGTTCACCACGTAGGCCCGGTTTCCCCGGAGGAAGATCGACGAGAGCAGGTTCGGCCACGCCCGGGTCGGGGAGGTCGCGGACCCGCCGAACAGGGTGCGGTCGGCGGTGAAGCCGGTGTCCACGTCGGCCAGCTGGATCGTCTTCACCACCGTGTTGGTCGCCACGCTGATCACGAGGACCCGGCCAGTCCGCCCGGTGTCCAGGTCACCGTACCTGAGGTCGGGCCTGGTCCCGGACTTGGGCTGGCCGAAGTACTCGGTCACGTACACCTTCTCGTCGAGGTCGTCGGAGTCGCCATCGTTGGTGCAGGCCATGGCGAAGGGGAACCGATCGCTCCAGCGCCCGTTCCTCGGCAGCCCGATGGTGGTCACCACGGAGTTCGACTGGCTGTCGATCACCACCACGTTGCCGGTGGAATCCTCCACGCCGCCCTCCACGGCCATCTTCGAGAGGGAGTTGGCCACGTAGCAGTACCGTCCGGTCGGGGTGAACACGCAGCCGATCGGCTCCGTGCCCACGGCCACGTCGGTCACGCGCGTCTGGTTGGCCACGTCGATGACGGAGACCGTGCCGGACCGGCGGTTGGTGACGTAGGCCTTGGTTCCCTGCGGGTTCATGGCGATGCACGTGGGCTCCGAGCCCACGGCGATCTCCCGCTGCTTGGTGAGCGTGTACGCGCCGACCTGCATGCACGTCACCGTGGCCACGCTTCCGTTGGCCACGAAGAGCGTCTTGTTGTCGGGAGTGATCGCCATGGAGCTCGAATACATGCGGTCTTTGTACGCCGAGTCCGTCACCGTGAACGTCAGCCCGTTGGACCGGGTGTTCGTGTTCAGCACCGTGACCGTGTACGTGGTCGGCGTCATGGGGGCCACGAGCCGCACGGAGATCCTGGTGTCGTCATGGACCGTCTCGGGCACCACCTCCCGCACCGTGGTGGGCGCCTCGAACCGGACCGACCGGGTGCCGTACAGGCCGGTGCCGGTCAGCACCGCCAGCGTCGTCACGTCGAACGGCATCACGTTGGGCTCGATCTTCTGCAAATAGGGCGCGTTCTCGGTCACCGTGAAGATCGGCGCCGTGGCGAAGTCGCTCCGGCCCGCGGTGTTCACCGCCGTGGCCCTGTACGGGCCGGGGAAGATCGGAGCCACGATCGTCACCGGGAACTGGTTGAACGTGTTCGGACCGGTCACGGAGTGGCTCCTGGCCGTCTGCCTGGAGCGGATGTACGGGTCCACCGAGTCCGGGAACAGGGTGAACTGGAACACGCCCATGAGGTTGTAGCCGCGGCCCACCGCGGTCGTCGTGACCAGGGCGTTCATGCTGTTCGGCAGCACCTCGGTCAGCGCGGGCTTGAGCTCCGTGACCTGGTAGGTGAGGGCGTTCGACAGGTTCTGGGTGTTCCGGACCCTGAACGAGTAGTAGGCCGGGAAGAGGGCGGGCGGAACCCGCACCCGGATGGTCGATCGGTCCACGATCGTGATCTCCGACGGGCCGATCTGGGTCAGGTCGCCGGTGTCCTGCCGGGTGAGCTGGACCTCCTGGGCGCCCAGCAGGTTCGACCCGGTCACGGTCACGTCGGTGGCCGCGTAGTTGGGCCCGTGGGGCGGCGAGAGCGCCGTGATGACCGGCGCGAGCTCCGTGATCGAGAACTGGACGCTGCTCGTGGAGGTGCCGGTCGTGTTGGTCGCCCGGACGTCGTAGATCCCGGGGATCTTCCAGGGCGGGATCGTCGCCGTGACCTGGAAGTCCGACAGGACCGTCGGCGTGAGGTTGAACGTCTCCGGGCCGTCGAACCGGACCGCCCAGGCGCCGAGCAGGTGGTCGCCGTTCACGACGATCGTCCGGGTGGTGTTGTTCGGGGCCGACGCCGGTGGGCTGATGCTGTACACCTCGGGGAGCGGCTCCGTCACCGTGAGCTTGGGCCCGCCGGTCGACGAGCCGCCGGAGTTCGTGATGGTGACCGTGTACTGCCCCGGCTTGATCCGGGCGGGGACCGTGATGGAGAGCGAGTAGTTGGAGGTGGGCGGCGCCGGCACGATCAGCACGGTCTGCGGACCGGTCAGGGTCACCAGGGTGGCGCCCCAGAGCGACTTGCCCGACAGCGTCACCAGCTGATCCGGCCAGTTCGGGATCGACGGCGGAATGATGGAGATCAGCTCCGGGGCCGGCTCCGTCACCCTGTACGTGACGTTGCCGCTGGTCCCGGCCGTGTTGGTGATCTTCACGTCGTACTCGCCAGGCCTGAGGTCAGGGGGAACCGTGAACGTCAGAGTCGTGTGGTTGGCCTTGTTGATCGTGGGTGCGCGGATCACCGCCGTGGGCGTGCCGGACCTCGGTCCGGTCAGCGTGACCGCGGAGGCTCCCAGGAAGTTGGCGCCGGTGGCCCGGACCGTGATCGTCTGGTTGTTCAGGCCGGACGTCGGGTCGAGCGCCGTGAGGATCGGAGCGGCCTCGGTGATGGTGAGGGTCACGGCCGACAAGCTCAAGCCGGCGCTGTTCTGCACCCGGACGCTCCAGGGGCCGGGGACCAGGTAGGCCGGGATGTCGGCCACGATCGAAGTGGAGCTGGTGACGAACGCCGGCGGCACGCTGACCACGTCCACGCCGTTCTCCAGGCGGACCTGCCTGGCCCCGGAGAGGTTCTGGCCCAGGATGGTGACCCGCCTGACCGCCGTGTTCTGGATGGTGGACGGCAGGATGTTGTACACGGCCGGCAGCTCTTCCGTGACCTCGAAGGAGGCGCCGGCGATCGTGCCGCTGCCCGACGCGTTGGTCAGGATGATGTCGTACCGTCCGGGCTTCAGGAACCTCGGGATGATGGCGGTGAGGGAGCCGTTGGTCGCGACCTGGATCGACGACAGGTTGCCGGTGGTGCCGCCCCCCCGGGGCTGGAGGATGCCGGCGGTGACGCCGGCGAGGTGCTCCCCGCCGATGGTGACCAGCGTGGCGGAGGTGTTCACCCCGGAGGCCGGGTTGACCGACGTGGCCATGGGGGGCCGGGTCGCCGTGAAGCGCACCCCGGGCGGGTTCGTGCCCGTCCTGGAGCGGTTACGGACGTACACGTTGTAGAAGCCGCTGGCCATGCCGGCCGGCACGGTCGCCGTGATCTCCGTGGCGGACCGGCGGTTCACGTCGCTCAGGCTGATCCGGTTCAGGGTGTCGGTGTGCTCCAGCAGCACCGCCGTGGCCGAACCGAACTGTCGACCCGTGATCTTGATCGCCGTGGACCGGCTCCCGGGCCAGACCGTGGGGTCCACGGCGTCCACGGCGGGGACCGGCT
>JACQZM010000344.1 GCA_016213885.1 Candidatus Rifleibacteriota bacterium
CGCCTTCCCGGTCCCCCGTGGCACTCTCGCCGGCCGGCGGGTTCCGGCACGTCATCTCCGACCAGTCGCTGGAGATCCCCGACCGGGTGCCCCGGGAGCTCGCCGAGATCTTGAGAAGGGCCATGGCCTGGAGGCCATCGGATCGCTATGCCACGGTGGACAGGCTCATCGCCGCTCTGGACACCTACCAGCTCGGGGGACTCCTGGAGGGGATCAACTACACCCCGCAAGAGCGCCTGGCCAAGCTGGTGAGAGCCCACCCGCTGTGGGTCGTGATGGCCGGGGCGGCCGCCCTGGTGGGGCTGCTCCTCGTCCTGTTCGGCCTTTCGGTCCACGGACAGCGGAACGAGCTGGCCCGACAGAAGGCCGAGACCGACCAGTACCTCGCCAAGGTGTTCGTCGAGAAGACCGCCGCCTCGCTCTGGCAGAAGGACACGGATCACGCCGTGCACTTCGCGGCGCTGGCTCTCGCCCAGAACCCTCCGGGGAAGCCGCTCCTGGGTCCGGTGCCGTACACGGTGCTCGCCCGGTGGGGGGCCCGGGGACGTCATCTCTGGTCGTACGCCACGGGTCAGCCGCCCACGGCGATGCACTTCGACGGGACCGGCGAGCGGCTCGTGATCGGTGGGGCAGACGGGACGCTGCGCCTCCATGACCTGGCCACCGGCCAGGAGCTGAAGGCCGCGAAGGCCCACGCCGGCTCCATCAATCAGCTGATCGCATCGGGGGACCGTCGCACCCTCTACACCGCCGGCGGGGACGGGGCGATCAGGGCCTGGTCCATGCCCGACCTCGTCCCGGGGGCGACCCTGAGCGGACACCACGGACCGGTCCGTTCCCTGGCGATCCGGTCCGATGACGCGCTTCTGGCCTCGGCCGGCGCCGACGACACGCTCAGGCTCTGGGATCTCCCGGCCGGCAAGCCCCATCCGTGGCAGATCGACCTCGCGTCGGGGCCGGCCGCGGTGTCGACCACGGCGGTGCTCGGGTGTCGCTCGATCGAGGGTCCCGCCCTGGCCATGGTCCCCGAAAGCCCGAACCTCTGGGTGGCCTACCGGGACGGGCTCGTGCAGATGCTCGCCGCCCCGGCCTCCGTCGAGCGCTACGCCTTCTCCAGCGACCACAGGCCGGTGCAGTGTCTGGCCGCGACGTTCCACAGGGGCGACGAGCGCTTCCCGCTGCTGGCGTTCGTGCGGTCCGGTCCGGAGGGGTCCAAGACGATCCAGCTGGAGAACCTCCGCTACTCCCGGAGCGCGGGTCGCGTCACCCTGGAGCAGCCTGTGCGGGCGCTGGCGTTCTCGAGCGACGGGCGGGCGCTGGCGGCCGGCTGCGAAGGCGGCTCCGTGGTGGTCTGCGAAGCGGTGTTCCGCGACACCAGTCCATGCCGGATCGTGGCCACCCTCGTGGGGCATCGGGGACCGGTCACGGCCGTGGCGTTCTCCGGTGACGATCGGCTCCTCGGATCGGTCGGCGCCGACGGAACGGTCCGGCTCTGGGACGTGTTCGAAGACCAGGGCAAGGTGAACGTGACCACCGGACCGGCAAAGATCCACACGCTCGCCTTCGACGACCGTGGACGGAGCCTGACCGCCGTGGATGCGGCCGGCCAGGCCACGACCTGGGAGCTGACCTCGCGACGCAGGCTGGGCCCACCCCTCTCGAAGACGCCGGCCAGGGAGCCCGGGGCGGTGCCGACCGTTCCCCCCGGGCCGGTCCTCGAAGCGGGCGCACAGCTGCTGGCCGACACCGGCTCCGACGCCGACGACCTGGCCTCGCCGGAGCTCCCGCAGACCGTGACGGCGGGTCTCGTCTCGCCGGACCAGCGGTGGCTCCTGGTGGGTGGCGCCTCCGGGCGAGTCGCTCTGGCGGAGCGGTCGGCCGGGGCGTGGCGACCTGTCGCCGTGCTGGACGCCCACCCCACCACGGTCACGGCGGTGGCGCTGGACATCTCGATCCATCGGGCTGCCACGGCAGCCGCCGACGGCACAGTGCGGCTGTGGCACACCGAGGGCTTCGAGAGCCCCGACGGTTGGCTTCCGCTGGTGGAGAGCGGCTCTCCCTACCTCCGGTCATGCGTCCAGCTGCAACCCACCGGCCAGGGGCCGGGGGGCGTGCCAGCCCTCGACCGGCGCGTTCGGCGCCCGGACTGATCCGCCGGCACCACCTCCGCGTGGTCGGCGCCGCGCTCCCTCTTCCGGACGCTCCGCGCGCCGACCGGAGTGCTATACTCGGCGGGTCCCGATCTTCCGGAGGTCACCGTGTCAACCGCTCTCGCCGCCCGGGTCATCGCTGGCGTGCTGGTCTTCCGGGTCCTCGCCCCTACCCTCGCTGCCGCGGACAGACTGCCGCCGGGGTCCTCTTCGGCGCCGGCCAGGACCCAACCGGGCCTGTCGATGCTGGCCGCTCTCGAGGGCGACTGGGAGGGGGTCAACGAGACCACGGACCGGCGCTACGCCACCCGGGTCTGGCTGAACTACAGGGTCATCTCGAACGAGTCCGCCGTGATGGAGACGCTGCGCCTCGGCGGCATGGCTCCGATGGTGACGATCTACTTCCTGGACACCGACCACGTCATGGCCACGCACTACTGCTCGAGCAACACCCAGCCGAGGCTGCGAGCCCCGGTGATCGGGCCGGACCCCCGTACGCTCAAGTTCGCGTTCCTCGACTGTACCAACGTTCTGAACTCGTCCCAGATGAACGTCTCCGCCCTCGAGGTGACGGTCGACCCGCCGCATCGTCTCACGCAGGTCTGGTACTCCCACAACCGGAACTGGCAGCCGTTCCGCCTGGTGCTCTCGAGAGTGCCCCCCGGCCCTCCCGGCAGCGTCGCCCCGCCCGGACGACCGGCCTCTCCAGCCGCTCCCGCGGGCGTGCCCACGGCGGGCCGGAGTCCGGTCGCGGTCTCGGCCCCCATGGTCCAGTTCGAGCCCTACGAGCGGATGAAGGCGCTCGAGGGCGCCTGGGTCGGAGGGACCGTCGAGAAGACCGGGCCTTCCGCGCCATGTCGAGCCACGTACACGCTCATCTCGGGCGGGGCCGCCGTCATGGAGAGTCTCTCGATCGGGCGATCCCCGGAGATGGTCACGGTCTACCATCAGGACGGCGACCAGCTGATGGGCACCCACTACTGCGAATCGAACAGTCAGCCCCGGCTCCGCACGCGTCAGCGGCCGCGGCCGGGCGAGTCTCTGGTGTTCGAGTTCCTCGACGCCACCAACGTGATGAACGCGACCTCGATGAACATCTCGTCGCTGGAGCTGGACATCCGCTCCAGGGATCACCTCATCCAGACCTGGAGGTCGAGATCCCGCCAGGAGCCGCCGACCATCATAGACCTCGTCCGGAAGAAGTGAGCCTCGCCGGGGTGGAGGCTCGAGGACCGGAGCCAGGGACCGGAAGCCGCAGGCAGGGCCGTCGGCTCCCTGGTCGCGAGGCGCGTGGATTCGCCGTGTCCCGCGCTTCGTCTTCCTCGGTCACGACCCGGATGCGGTGGTGAGCCTCGCGGCCTTGCGTACCAGATCGACGAACTCGGCCCGGTAGCCGTCGGCGTCGGCGCCCCGGGATTCCTCTGCCGCGCGAACGACCTCGGCCAGCGGCAGGTCGGACCGAGGCAGAGCCCCCCTGAGCGCCAATCCGAACGCGGCCACGGACCCGGCGAACCTGAAGTCGGCGGTGGCCTCCGAGAAGGAGAATCCGCGATCGGTCACCGGGAACTGGCGCTCCTCGCTGGCGGTCGCCTCGGGTCGCTTGAACCGCACCCTCACGGTGAGGAGCTCCTGCGCCGCCGGTAGAGTCGTGACCGGCACGACCTTCCGGTACCGCGACGGCTCCGGAGGCGTCAGCCCGGTCCGGGAAGCCGGTTCGGTCTCGTAGAGCGCCGTGACCGTGTGGCCCGCTCCCAAGACTCCGGCCTCCTTGGCGTCGTCGGCGAAATCGCCGGCGGACATCAACCGGTTCTCGTAGCCCACCAGCCGGTAGGCGGCCACCCTGGCCGGGTTGAACTCCACCTGCACCTTCACGTCCCGGGCCACGGTCAGAAGAGTGCCACCGACCTGCTCCACCAGCACCTTGCGCGCTTCGGCCTCGTCGTCGATGTAGGCGTAGTTCCCGCGCCCCCTGGCCGCCAGCTGCTCCAGCGTGGAGTCCTTGAGGTTGCCCATCCCGAAGCCCAGCACCGTCAGGGATACGCCGCCCCTCGCCTTCTCCTCGACGAGCCGGGTGAGCTCCCCGGGGCTCGCCACGCCGACGTTGAAGTCGCCGTCCGTGGCCATCACGACCCGGTTGGTCCCTCCCTTGATGAAATGGGCGATGGCCATCTCGTAGGCGAGGCCGTTGGTCGAGCCGCCGGCCTCCAGCCGTTCGATCGCCGACAGGATCCGGGCCTTCTTCAGGCACGAGGTCGAGCTCAGCGCGACTCCCGAAGATGAGGCGTACGCCACCACGGCCACCCGGTCGTTCTCCCCCAGCTTCTCCACGAGCATGGCGATGGCTCGCTTCACCAGCGGCAGCTTCGCCGGCTCGTCCATCGAGCCCGAGACGTCCAGCAAGAAGACCAGGTTGGCCGGGGGACGCTGGCTCCAGGGGATCTCCCGGGACTTGAGCCCGATCTTCACGAGACGCCGGGCGGGCGCCCAGGGACAGGCCGCCACCTCCGCGTGGACCGTCAGCGGCTCCCCGGCGTCCGGAGCCAGGTACCCGTAGGGGAAGTAGTTCACCAGCTCCTCGATGCGCACGGCGTCCCGCGGCGGCAGGACGCCCTGGTTCAGGAACCGACGCACGTTGGCGTAGGAAGCGGTGTCCACGTCGATCGAGAAGGTGGAGAGCGGCTCCACGTCCGTCCGTCGGAACGGATTGTCGTCGATGCGGGCGTAGCTCTCGGTGTTGTGGACCGGAGTCCCTCCGGGGACCTCCCGGGCGCTCTGCGGGGCCGGTGGTGGC
>JACQZM010000345.1 GCA_016213885.1 Candidatus Rifleibacteriota bacterium
GTGGGCGTCGTGGGCGCCAATCACATCGTCTCCGCCGGCGCGGCCTTCCCAGATCCGCCCGTGCACGCAGATCAGGTAGTGATAACCGATGTCGCACCAGCCCTGGGTGTGCATGTGGTAGGCCTGGATGGCCTTGACGTTGGCTGCGCACTGCGCGTAGCCCGGCGACAGGTACTCGTTGGCGCCCGCCGTGTGGTGGACCGCGAGGTGCGTGACGGTGCAGTAGCCGGGGTTGCACGCGGGGGGCTCGGCGCCCCAGGCGGCGCGAGATTCGACCGGCGGCTTGGGATAGCCTCGCGAGGCTCCGGGCGGATGAAGTTTCGGAGCGATCGGGCCGTCGCCATCGCTGTCGATGGAGATCGACACCAGGGCGAGCCGGCGGACCCGGGCAGGTCGCGGGTCAGGGTCGAGCCGAGGTCCTCGTCCCAGTACCGGGGAATCCAGTCGGAAACAAGGTCCAGGATGGCGACTCTCTGACGCTCGAGCCCAACCTGGGTGCGGGTCACCATACCCTCGGGCCACTGGGACATCAGTCTGGAAACGGCCTCTTCGATCGCCTCCAGCGCCGTTCGCACGCCCGGAGCCTGCCACGGCTCCGTCTTGAACGAGAACATCCCCCTGCCGTGGCGGACCGAGCCTCCGATCAGCACGTCTTGAAGCCGCCCGAGCTCGTCGGCCACCTCCGGCGTCGCCCCGTGGATCTCGCCCTCGTAGCGGCTGATCCCTCGTCCCGGCACGGTGGTCGCGACGGACCGTACCGACTCGTCGAGGCCTCGATCGAGCACCCTGTCGATCGAGACGTGGGTCGTCAGAGTCGTGAACGGTGCCGTCTGCTCGTCGGCCAGACGCTCCGTCAGGTAGGCGTGAGGGAGCGGAATCAGGCGGCCGGGGCAGGCGCCGGTCTCGGAGGCCAGCAGGCAGCGATAGGTCTGCGGACGGGGACGAACGCCGGCGAGGCGCTCGGCCAGACGTTCGACGAGGGCCATGTCCCACGCGCCGTGGCTCCACAGCGACCACGGGAGCCGCGGACCGGTCCGCAGATGGAAGCCGGGGTGGGCCTCGCAGGTGAAGAGAGCCGGCCGTGGTGATGCGGAACGGCTCACGGGCCGTCAGGACGGCCCGGACCGACCGGGGAGCGTCGGGCGCCGGCGGTGTCTCCGGGACCGGCGCCTTCGGCGGCGTCGCGGGCCGGGGCCGGGGGCCTTCGAGCTCCAGAAGGACCCGCCCCAGACCGCGACTCTTGCCCCCGCCGAGCGCCGTGACGGCGCGGGCTGCCGCCCTGAGCAGATAGACCTCTTCGTCGGTCAACGGTCTGAGCGACTCCACCCGCGCGCAGAGCCTCAAGCCGCCCGCGAAAGCCGCGGTCGACTCCCGGTGGCCGGCGGAACGCAGCCTGGGGCTGCGGCTCGATCGGCCGAGCGACTGGGCGGTTCTGAGCTCCCAGCCGCACGAGCCCCGCCGCAGCGGGGCCAGCTGACTCGACCCGGCATCGACCATCCTGGCGTCGGAGATTCTCAAGGAGCCGGGAAGCCCGATGCCTCCGAACAATCCGCACACGGGACAGGAGCGGTCGGAACAGGTCCGCCGACCCTTGCACGACTCCGGGAGCCTGGAAGCCAGCGGGTGGGACGACCCCCTGAGGACCCTTTCCAGGTGCGCTCTCAGCGCGCCCCGAAGCGTCGAAGCGTGAATGGTAGGAAGACCGTCCGAATCTCGTGCCACCGGGCAGACGCTTCCCGCCGTCTGGGGGCCGGCGCCCGCCGAAAGGCCGGTCCGCACGTTCACCGTCAGCTGGAACTCCAAGCCGAACTCTCCTTGCATGAACCCCAGCGATAGAGGTCTGGGGCTTTGGCTCCTGGATTAGTCCAGGAACTCCGTCAACTCGATCAGGTCGAAGAAGCTGGTCTCCCTGACGCCATCGCCGGCTGTCCGGAACAGCAGATTCTCCCACCGGCTCGGGTCCTTGCCGGCGAACTCCGTCGCATACGAACGCCAGTCCTCGGAGCTGGCCACCCTGTATCGAAGGTTGAGGTCCGCGGCCCTCAGATCCGCCAGCAGGACCTGCCTGAGCTCGTGGACCTGGCTCCGGGGAATGCGCCGGAAGACCCGGAAGCAGTCCAGGATCTCCCTGCGGAAGTCCGGATAGCGATAGGGCCTCAGCGTCAATCTGAAGTCGCGGCGCGACTCATGGATCTGATGGCGCAACTCGTCGACGCATGTGGACACGGGTGCCCCGTCGTGGATCACCCAGAAATCGATGGTCGACACGGGATCCGGGCCGCCAACCGCCGACATGGCCAGCCGGCGGGCGCTTCCCGCCAGCGACTCGGCCAGGCCCACGGCGACGCGGGGAGGATGGTGCGGCCGCAGGATGACCATGCCCACTCTCAGTCGCATCTGGCGGAGCCCTTCCTGGATCTCCGGATAGCCTCCCAGCGCCTCGGCCTCCTGGGTCAGCAGAGCCTCCACGCCCTCCACCAGCCTGCGGACCGCGTCGAGCGACCTGCCCGCCGGCAGCACGACCGTCATCTGGCCGACCCCGGTCCGGTGAAGCTGGTAGCGTCGCCTCAACCCGAGCCGCTCCACGAGGGCCTGCGTGGCCCCCACGAGCACCCGGTCCATGGCGCCGTGGGTCAGCGACACCTGGTCGAGGCCTCCCAGCTCGACGACCAGCGGGTCCACGCCGCTCAGTGAGGCGACGATCACGGCCACGTGGTCGGTCCGGTCGGACCGCCCATGACCCCCTGCATCGCTCATGTCGATCGCTTCATCGGGGAGCTCACCACCAGGCTCCGATTGAGCCCGCCCCGTGGCTCTGCGGGTCTGGCACCCCGGACAGATCAGCTGGCCCAGCTCCTCGTCTCGCTCCGATGCCAGGGCCTGATCGCAGGCCTGACAGCGCTGCAGAAACCCGGGGAGCGTCGGGAAGGAATCGCCCGGAACCCGCTGCCGGGATCTGGACAGTTGCTGCCTGAGCGAGTCGAGGAGCGCGCCGAACCGAGGGGGACGCACGAGGTCCGGAGAGCGCCCCAGAAGCGCCTCGTCGGGCCAGATCGGTTCCGCCGCGACCTGGAGGTCCAGGCCGCCGGTGGTTCGACGGAAGCCCTGGACGAGCCGCGCCATCACCTCTGCGGAACTGTCCGCGCCGACGAGGAGCAGGCCCCCGTCCGGGGACGCCCGGATCGATGAGGAGCCGTCGAGCCCCAAGGCGCTCAGGAGGCCCGGTATGCAGTCGTCCTGCTGGCCGTGCAGGAAGAGATCGAGACACCGGGAGAGCGACCGGGGATCGAGCCACCGGCCTCCGGTCCAGAGCTTCTCCTTCAGCCGTGGGACCTCGAAGGCCACCAGGGCCAGGGGGGGGCGGGGGAACAGACTCCGGGTCGTCACCAGACGGACCGGGTCGCGGGCGGTGAGAATCTCGGTGAGCTCTTCCTCACGGGTGGAATCGACCAGCTTGCTCCGCGTGAGGTCGAGAATCGTCTTGCAGATGCCTTCCAATGTCGATCGACCGGTCTTCTTTGGCCTCGGGTTCGTTGTTGTAGAATCCGCTTGGAGAGCCACACCGAGGCTTTCCAGAGGGCGGCTCACCGAAGGGCCTCAATCTACCACGGTCACCCTGGCCCCGCAAGGGAGAAATGGGACATGCTCCGGCGGTTGACGGTGGATCATCGCGCCGCTTTGCCGGACCGGTGACCGGACGGCCCGGGTGACGCCGCTTCGACTTCATCATGACATCATGGATCTTGGCGTGCCCGACGAGTCACCCCGAGGTCCATCCGGACCGGTGGGGGCCGGGGGTCCCCCACCTCGTCGTTCCATGGGACTGTCAGCAATCAGAGGACATGCACCCGGTCCCGCTGGTCCCGGTTCTTGACTTCTCTCGGTCTGGTGGCCTATAAGAACCTATCCCAGGACCCGCAGTCACCTGCGGCCGGCTTCGACGATCGCTGGCGACGTCATCCCCTCCGGGGGCTTCCAGGGGGAGTCATGCGGCAGACAGCGTTCCGGGGCCTTCGGGGCCAGTGCGGCACGAGTGCCGCGAGGGAGCAGCAGTGAAACACGTCGTGAGATTCGGGAGGGCTCTGCCCCTTCTGGTGGTCGGGTTCGGGATGTTGATCACCCCGCTCTTGGCGCAGGATAGTGACGGGTCAGGGAAGTCCCAGACCGGCGGCTCCGTGATCCGGGATGCCGATTCTTCCCCGCTCGGAACCGGGTCGGAGTCGAGCGTCGGCAGCGTGTCGGGGGATTCCACGGCCCCGGGCGTCACCGCGGAGACACCGTCGGGCGACGATGCGGCCGCAAGCGGCGACAGCGGTTCGCCCAAGGAGGAGACCCCCAAGGCCCAGCCCAAGAAAAAGAAGAAGAAGAGCAGCTGGTGGCCCTTCGGGCGCAAGGAGAAGCCGGAGGAGCCGAAACCGGAGGAGAGCGCCGCACCGGCCCCGGAGGCCGAACCTGCCCCGGCGCCGGCCGCGGAGACTCCGGTGCCGGCCGCGACCTCGACCGAGGGGACCGAGCCGGCCGGGCACCCTGCCGGCGCGATCGGCGCCGACAAGGACGCCTCGGAGAAACGGCTGAAAGACCTCCAGGAGAGCCTGCCTCCCGACATCACCGAGCGTGCCAAGAGGGGCGATTCGAAGATCGCCGACCTGCTCCAGCGGGCCCGTCAGATCCGGGAGCGGCAGCTGCAACGGGACAAGGAGGCCGAGGAGGAGGCGCGGGTGGAAGAGGAGCGCAGGCGCCAGTCGGAGCTCGAAGCCGCCCGGTTGAGGCGGATGGCCGTCGAGGGACGGACCGAAGAGGTCCTCTCCGAGACCGGCGAATCCACGGCGTCGGCGAAGGGGGCCAAGGGCGACAAGGCCAAGAAGGAGCGACTCAAGACGCTGAAGGCGAGGCGGGAGGAGCTGGTCGCCGAGGGCGCCCCTCAGACCGACATCGACAAGTACGACATCCGCATCGCAGCTCTCGAGGAGAGCCTTGCGAGGAAGAGCCCGGCCGCCAAGAGCAAGAGCAAGGGCAAGGGCAAGACGAAGCCCGCGGCGAAGACCGGTTCGAAGAGCCCGAAAGGCAAGTCGAAGGGAAAGCCGAAGGCGGCGCCCTCTCCCGCGGAAGAGCTACCGGCCCCGGCGCTCCCGGCGGACGTGTCGCCTGATCCGGCTGGCTCACCGGCTTCCGAGGGAATCTCTGCTCCCCCGGTGAAGAGGCCCAGAAGGAAGAAGGAGCCGGCCGCGGCGCCGCCGGCCGAGGCCCCACCGGTCGCGCCCCCCGCGGTGCCGGCGGCGGGCACCGCGGCGAGGGCCGCCCGGTCCTCGCGGCTTTTTCATGTCCGCGTCGCAGGCCCGATGCCGTCGGTGGTCCGCCCGGGTTCCAGAGGCGAGACAAAACAGCACCGCGGACCCCCGGTCATGTGCAGGATCGAAAAAGATCGAGAAACTTGGCGGTAGAGGTCTTCCGAACGGGTGCCGAGCTGCCGAAGGACATGTCGCCCCCGGCCACACACCACACGGACGCACCCCGCCGGGGGCCAGTTCTTCTTCCGGCCATCAGGCCGGGCCCCCCGACTACCTGCCCCAGCCGGCGTTGTCGAGCGCTCGCTCGAGGTCCTTGATCGACCTCACACCCGAGCCGGCGTGGATGCGGGAGATGGCCATGGGGTCGCTGCCCGGCCGCACCGCGTCGCCGAGGATCGTGAACGTTCCGAGGTGACCGGCCTGACGCGCCACCTCCAGCAGCCTCTTCGTGGCTCCGCCGTGGGGCCAGATCAGGAAGGCGCCGCTCTCCCGGAGGCCGGTCCGCTTCTGGATGGTCTCGCGGGCCAGCTTCAGGTCATCCAGGACGCCCCTCTCGAACTCGGTTCGGCGATCCGGGGGGAGCTTCCGCTCCCGTCCCCTCAGGTTCTCGTGACGATCGTACGTGTGGGATTCGATCGAGATCAGGGTGCGCTCCGTCGGTCCCACCTTCACCGGCTGGAGCATCTCGGCGATCTGGCCCCACGTCAGGTGGGGGGTCGACCCCGGGTGGGAGGCCCTCCAGCGCTCGGGGTCCTCCGTCGCCTTCACCATCAGGCCGATCGCCGCCGGCACCCCACGCTCCTTGAGGACCGGCCAGGCGATTCGATGGATCGACTCGTAGCCGTCGTCGATCGTCACGAGGAACGACCGGGGAGGCAACGGAGCCTGTCCCTTGAGGTAACCGTACAGCTCCATCGCCGTGATCGGGTGACCCGACCGCTGCTTCAGCAGTTCGAGCTGGGCCTCGAACTGGGACCGAGACATGGTCAGATCGTCCAGCAGCCCGGGCTTGCGGGCCGCGTCCTGGTCGGACACGAAGTGGTGGTAGATCAGCACCGCCACGGCGTCGCGTCCCGCCCCGGCCCGGGCAGGGCCGACGCCGGCCCAGAGCAAGGCGACGCCGACCAGACCCGGGACGAACCGGCCCGGCGACCGGCCGGGGGCGAAGCTGCTAGTCATGCTTGCGCATGAGCCTGGCTGCGGTCTTCCCCTCCCACGATGTGGGGCTGGCCTGCACCGCCTCCTGCCACCACTTCTTCGCGTTGGCCATGTCTCCCTTGGCGCGCCAGCACTTGCCCAGCTTGAGGAACACCTTGGGCATGTTCAGAGCGTAGGTGTTGATGATCGAGGGGTTCTTGCGAGCCTGCTCCTCGACGAACGTCAGGTCGGAGAGCGCCTGGTCCACCCTGACGAACTCCCCGGGAACCTCGATCCCCACGAACCCACGGAGCTCCCTGACCAGGGGGTTGTTGGGCTCCACGACGAGCAGGGCGTCGAGCTCGCTCAACCCCTTCCTCGCCAGGTTCTTGGAGTTCCTCTCTCGCGCGTCCAGGCAGGTGAGGACGGCGGATCGGGCCTTGGCCTCCACCGACTGGGGCGCCACCTTCACGGCCCGGTCGAGGTACTCGCGACCCTTCCGGGAGTCGTCCTGCAGACGACCCTCGTCGAAGCGTCGGGAGTACTCCTGGCCCAGCTGGAGGAGAACCTGGAGGTTCTGGGGCTCCCTGACCACCCGGCCCTCCAGGGCGTACAGGTTCACCTCGGCGGCGATCGCCGGAGCGAGGGTCGGGGCGCTCGAGCCCAGCATCACGAAAACGACTGCCGCGGATACGATCCGACTCGGGTCCATTCTCTGGAACATAACTATCGCCTCTTGGTCCGTCTTTCTCCCCCGTCGGTGAGGGGCTCGGGTGGGGAGCCCCGGTCAATTCCCGCCGTCCGATCCGGAACGGTGTCCGGTCCGGATCGCGGCCACTTCCAGCTGGCGTCAGAAGGGGCTCACGAACTTCCCGTTCCGGACCAGGATGGTCTCCATGCAACGCTCCACCTGACCCGCATCGAACGGCTTGTTCACGAAGCCGTCCACGGCCAGGTTCGAGTCCAGGTAACGGTCGAAGACCTCCTCTTCGAGAGCTGCCGTGATCACCACGATCTTGCTGGCCACGTTGGCCTTTCTCAGCTTCTGGATCACCTCGAACCCGCCCATGCCGGGCATCGAATGATCCACCAGGATGAGATCGATCCGCTGCGAGGTCGCCAGCTTCAGAGCTGCCTCACCGGTGCCACACAGCTTCACGGCGTACTCGAGTTTCTGCAGGTGTCGCTGCAGCAGCCTCCTCAGGTCTTCATCGTCGTCCACGATCAGGACGACGCCCTTGGTCTTGCCGGCCTCCGCCACGACGCCAATCTAGACGGTCCCGGACCGGGCCGTCAAGTTCAGGGCGCCGGAGGTCGGACCCGGACACCTTCTCCCGTCGCGCTCGACACCGGTTCGAACCATCCGGCGCCTCCTCACGTTTCTTGAAGAGAGAGTCCCTGCGCCCCGTCCTTCCTATAGTTCTATGTCGATTGGTTCCATGTCGATGGACATCCTGAGCCTCGTCCGCTGGTTCGACATCGCGCTGGCCCTGGCGGTGACTCTCTGCGCCTTGGCGCTCTATCCCTTCTGGGTGGCCGCGGTCCTCACGGTCGGGATCGGTGGAGCGCTCCTGGCGCTCGCCGGGCTCGTCCGGAACGGGCGGGCCGAGGGGTACATCCTGCAGGGCGTGTTGTTCTCGTTCCTCCTCTTCCCCGTCGTCTGGGTGGGATGGCCGTTCGGACTGGTCCCGCTGGCCGTCGTGCTGGGCGCCTGGCTCGATCGTCCGGCCCGGCATCGGTTCGGCCTGGCGTCCTCCACGGAAGGAGCGGGGCGGCCTCTGATCCTGATGGCCGTCGCTCTCTTCTACATGTTGCTGGCCTTCTGGATCTACCAGCAGGGTTGGCCGCTCTACGGGGGGTTCACCTCCGGGTTCATCGCCAGCCTCTCGGGGCGGTCCGGGGTCCAGGCACAGACGATCGTGCTGGTCGTCGTCGCCGTGGGGCTCTGCTTCCGCCAGCGGTGGGCCTACCTCCTGGCGCCGGCGGCGGCCGTACCCGCCCTCCTCTCGGTCCATCCGCTCGGTCGATGGGCGATCCCGCTGTTTGTGCTGTGGCCTCACCCGGCGGTACGGTCGTCGTGTGGCCTGGACCGCCTGGGACCCTGGAGGCTCGTCGCCATCGTCGTGCCCCCGGCGGTGGGGCTCATGCTCCTCGTCCGGTGGATCCCCACCGGCTTCTGCCCCCGACACCATCATCCGATGGGGTTCTACCACTGGCACGAGGCGACCTACATCACCGGCCGGGCCCCCCGGGGCGAGGCCATGCCGTTCCAGTGGGATGCGGTCAAGGTCACCTGTGCCCTGTGCGAGGCGGCCGCGTCTTTCAGGGCGGAGCAGGACAAGTGTCTCGAGACCCGTCTGCTCCTGGGCGGTCGGCCGTCGCAGTCCTTCCAGTGCCCGTTCGATCTGGCTCTGCGATCGGCGCTTGCTGGAGAGCGGTTCCCGCCCAATCACTTTGAACAGCTGGCCCACCCCCGTCGTCTCCACCTACGGTGCCAGACCTGCTTTCGCTACGGCCTGCCGCGGCCGGAGGACTGACCGATGGCTCTCGACCTCGTGGCCGATCCCTCAGGCTGGTACCGGCTGACCCTGGCGCTGACCTATCGCTGCAACATGCGATGCTCTTACTGCTACGTGCATCGGGGCGACGGCGCCGCGACGATGACCGAGCAGACCGGGCTCGCGGCGATCGATCTGGGCCTGGCCTCGATCCAGGCTGGCGGGATGCTCCACCTGGGCTTCTTCGGGGGGGAGCCGCTCCTCGAGCCGGAGCTCCTCTCCCGGATCGCGTCGGAGGCCCGCCGGAGAGCGCGCGACCAGCGGAAAACGGTTCGTCCGGGGGTGACGACCAACGGCACCCGGCTGGTGCCGGAGACGATCGACCTGCTGAGCCGGGAGCTGATCGACGTGACGGTCTCCCTGGACGGAACGCGGGAAGCCCACGACACCAACCGCCGGCTGCCCGGTGGCGCAGGGACGCACGATCTCGTCGCCGAAGGCGTTCGCCGGGCCCTCGACGCGGGGCTGGCGGTGGGGATCAACATGGTCGTGGACCCCTCCAACGTGGCCTGGCTGTCCGCCGGGGTGGACGAGATCGTGGCGATGGGCATCGCTGCGATCGAGCTCTCGCCCAACTACGATGCCGCATGGTCCCGGGAGGCTCTGGCCACGATGACCGAGGAGTACGAGGCCGTGGGCGAGATCTACGCCCGGTGCGCCCGGACCGGGCGGCCCATCGGGGTCTCGTTCATCGATTCGAAGCTCGCCGCGGCAGTCCGGGGCGGCACCCCAGGGGGGGGGCGGTGTTCCTTCGGGGTCCGGGAGGTGGCCGTCGACCCGGCCGGTCGGCTGTACCCCTGCGAACGGCTGTTGAGGGATGACGGAACCGCTCTCCACGCCATCGGCCAGCTGCCCGGGGCGGTCGATCCGGTCCGGCTGGCGCGGCTGCGGGAGCCGCTGGGACGGGTGCCGGCGGACTGCCGGGAGTGCGGCCTCGTGGATCTGTGCACCCACTGGTGCGCCTGTGTGAACAACAGTCGTACCGGGTGCTTCCAGGAGCCGGACGGACTAGTATGTTACATGGAGGGACTCGCTGTCCGCGTGACCGAGAAGGTCATGCGAACGGTGCTCAAGCCCATCCCGGTGGCCACCGGGGGAGGTCGTTCATGAAGATGGAACCGATGCCGCGCACCCCCGCCAGGGCGCGATCTCCGCTGCACTTCCTGGGCGAGGTCGTCCGGGCGTTCCTGATCGTCAACGGGCTGGCCTGGATCGGTGTGTTCATGGCGTCGCCGGGCTTCAGGACCCACGGCGCCCCATCGAGCTCGAAGATAGACGCCCGGACCGGCAAGCCGCTCATGCTCCACCTGAGGGGAGCCGACCTGATCGAGGCTCCTGCCAGCGTCCCGGTGACGACCACGGTCCGGCGGAGGGGCGCGTGACCGACGAGCGAAGCGAAGGGCCCCCCGTGTCGAACGATGCCGCCCGGCTCGGCCGCGACGCTCGCGACGCGATCCAGCCCCCGGCCGCGGCCGCTTTCGGCAGGGTCTGGCCGACCCTGCTGATCTACCTCGTTCTCCCGGCGCTGCTGGCGGTCTTCCTGCTCCGGTTCGTGGCGGCCGTGACATGGATGGTGTCCGGTTCCATGGCGCCGGCTCTCAGGGCCGACTCGGGCGCGGTCGACGGTGTCTTCATCGACAAGCTCACCCCCAGGTTGAGAGAGCCCGGCCGGGGCGAGATCGTGTACTTCCGGTCGCCCACCGGCGAATGGGTGTGCAAACGGGTCGTCGGCCTGCCCAACGAGGAGGTCGAGCTCAAGGACGGGCTGGTCGTGGTGAACGGACGCGCCGTGGTCGACCATCCGGCCCTCGCCAGGATCAAGTACGTCAACGGTGGCCACCTGGAGCCGGGCACCCGGGTTCGCATCAGGCCCGGGAACCTCCTGGTGCTGGGCGACGACTCCTCCGACAGCTGGGACAGTCGCTATTTCGGTTGCGTCCCCGCCGGCGAGATCGCCGGCCTGGCCCGGGCGGTCATCTGGCCCCCTTCCCGGATCGGCTGGCTGTAGATCGCGTCCCCGACCGCCTTGGGCACCGCGGCTCGCCCGACTCTGGACGTCATGCGAGACGACGAGGATCCCGTTGTGCTACCCTGGGGGCATTCTCCGGGGGGGCGTTCCCGTCCAAGCCGGACGGCGGGGGTCGCGCATTGGAGGCGCGTGATGAGTCAGGCTCGAGAGAAGAAGCGACAGGTCCAGAAGTTCCTGGGGAAGGTCGAGATCGTGATAGACCGCTGCAAGGGGTGCGGCTTCTGTGTCGAGTTCTGCCCCACGGCGGCTCTGGAGCTGTCCAGCCATTTCAACGTCAAGGGGTATCACCCCCCCCGAGTCGTCGACCCGGATTTCTGCAGCGGATGCGGGCTCTGCGGGCTCTACTGCCCGGACTTCGCCATCTACGGTCACAGGGTCGGACCGAACCCGCATTTCAAGAAAGAGGGGGCCACCACTCAGGGTACCAACCCGGAGGTCGAATCGAAGGAGACGAAGCGATGAGATCAGACCCCGTGGGCGTCCTCACGGGGCGCCACTACCTGGACGGCAACCACGCCTGCTGCGAGGGGGCGCTGGCCGCCGGGTGTCGGTTTGCCGCCGGTTATCCGATCACTCCCTCCACGGAGATCGTCGAGCGTATGGCCAAGAGGTTTCCAGGCGTGGGCGGGCTCTTCATCCAGATGGAGGACGAGATCGCCGCGTCGATCTGCCTCCAGGGAGCGGTGTGGGCCGGCAAGAAGGCCCTGACCGTCACCTCCGGCCCCGGGCTCTCCCTGATGATGGAGCACGTCGGATACGCGGCGATCACGGAGACGCCGTGCGTGTTCGTCGACGTGCAGAGGGGAGGCCCCTCGACGGGGCTCCCGACCCTGCCTGGACAGGCCGACATGATGCAGGCCCGCTGGGGAAGCCACGGCGACTACGAGATCATCGCCCTCTCTCCCTCGTCGCCGCAGGAGTGCTTCGATCTGACCATCGATGCCTTCAACCTCTCCGAGACCTACCGGGTGCCGGTCATGTTCATGATGGACGAGTGCGTGGGCCACATGACCGAACGGGTGGACATCCCTCCGGCGGACGAGATCCAGATCGTGCCGCGGCGATACACCGCCAAGCCGCCCGATCAGTACCAGCCCTACGCGCCGGGGGAGAACATGGTGCCCGACATGGTCAAGGCGGGCGACGACTACCGGTTCCACGTCACCGGGCTGACCCACGATGAACGGGGGTATCCGGCGATCGACGCGCCCACCCAGGACAGGATGGTCCGCCGGCTCGTCGACAAGGTCCGGAAGCAGGCGGACCGGATCGTTCGCATCGAAGAAGATCAGGTGGACGGGGCCGACGTCGTGGTGGTGGCTTACGGGATCACCTACCGGGTGGCCCTGAGGGCGATCGCCATGGCCCGCCAGAAGGGCGTCCGGGTCGGCAGCCTGCGGCTGCTGGTGTGCTGGCCGTTCCCGGAACAGAGGATCCGGGAGCTGTCGGGCCGCGTGAGGGCGATCGTGGTTCCGGAGATGAACCTGGGGCAGATGTACTACGAAGTGGAGCGGTGCGCTGCCGGTCGCTCCAGAACGGTTCTCGTCCCCCACGCCGGGGGCACCGTGCACGACCCTGGGGTCATCCTCGAGGCGATCATGGAGGCGGCCAGATGAGCTCGCTGAATCCCGTCATTCCACTGCTCAGAGAAGACCGCATGCCCCACATCTGGTGTCCCGGATGCGGCATCGGCACCACCGTCAACTGCTTCGCCAGAGCGCTCACCGACTCCGGGCTCGATCTCAAGAAGACGGCCATCGTCTCCGGCATCGGGTGTACCGGTCGGGTGGCCGGCTACATGAAGCTCGACTCGTTCCACACGACCCACGGGCGGGCCATCCCGTTCGCCACGGGTCTGAAGCTGGCCAACCCTGATCTGAAGGTGATCGTCTACTCGGGCGACGGAGACCTGATGGCCATCGGGGGCAACCACTTCATCCACGCGGCACGGCGGAACATCGATCTGACCATCATCTGCGTGAACAACCTGACCTACGCGATGACCGGCGGCCAGGTCGGCCCGACCACGCCGGAGCCGGCTCTGGTCACGACCGCGCCCTACGGGGCGTTCGAGCACACGTTCAGCCTCCCGTTCCTGGCCGACAGCTGCGGGGCGGTGTACGTGGCGCGCTGGACGGCGTACCACGTCCGCCAGACCGCCGTCGCCATGAAAGAGGCGCTGCTCAAGAAGGGGTTCAGCTTCATCGAGATCCTGGCCCCCTGCCCCACCCAGTACCAGCGGCGCAACAAGCTCGGCGACAGCCTGGCCACGATGCAATACTACCGGGAGAAATCGGTGGTGAAGAACGGCGCCGACACCCGGTCCACCGGGATCGAGTTCCAGAGCGAGATCGTCTGCGGGAAGTTCGTCGATCGGGAACGACCGACCTGGCTCGATGCGTACAACAACCGCCACGCCACGGCCATCGGCGCCAGCTATCGCCCGTACCCGTGGCGCGACTGAAAGGGATCGTCGAAGATGAGCGTGTCTGAGATAAAGATCGGCGGATTCGGCGGTCAGGGCGTGATCCTGACCGGTTTGGTCATCGGCCAGGGGGCGGCGCTCTACGATGACAGGTACTCGACCATGACGCAGGCGTTCGGACCGGAAGCGCGAGGAAGCTCGTGCAGCTCCCAGGTCATCATCAGCGACGAGAAGATCCTCTATCCCTACGTGTCCCACCCGGACGTGCTGGTGGTCATGAGTCAGGACGCCTACAACCGTTTCGCTCCCAGCATGAAGCACGACGCCGGGTCGCTGCTCATCTACGAGAGCGACATGGTTCGGCTGGGCGAGCTGCACGGGAACGCCCGGAGCGTCGGGATCCCGGCCACCCGGCTGGCCGAGGAGCTGGGTCGCTCGATGGTGCTCAACATCGTGATGGTCGGTTTCTTCACCGCCGTCACCAAGCTGGTCTCCCCTGACGCGGCGCGTCGCGCCGTCAAGGATCTGGTCCCCCGGGGCACCGAGACGCTCAACCTGTCGGCGTTCGACAAGGGCTGTCAGCACGGGCTCGAAGCGGCCTGATCGGTAGCGCGCCCGACCATCGGACCAGGATGCCAGCCGCATCGCCGGTCTCCGGCACCACGGGAACGCCGGCCGGCAGGCGACTCCGCGTGCTCTTGACCGGTCATCTCCACGTGAACCGGCTCAACCGCAGGAAGCTGGACTTCCTGGCGGCCGATCCGGGCTTGGAGGTGCACCTTCTCGTCCCCCACCACTGGCGCGGCAGCGTGGGGGACGAGTACTGGCCGGCCCGGGAGCCGTTCCCGGACGGGTACACCCAGCACGTCCACCGGGTGCTCTTCGAGGGGCAGAACCGCCTGCACCTGTACGTGTACAGGCCCGGGCTCCGGCGTCTGCTGTCCCGGATCTCGCCGGACATCGTCCACGTGGAGGAGGAGCCCTACAGCCTGGGCGCGTTCCAGCTGGCGTTCACGCTCCAGTCGCTGGGGAAGCCGTTTCTGTTCACGTCCTACCAGAACCTGCTGAAGCGCTACCCTCCGCCGTTCCGGCAGATGGAGCGGTACGTGCTCCGCCGGGCCATCGCGGCCACGGTCGGCTCCGAGGCGAACGTCCAGGTGCTCCGGCACAAGGGGTTCACCGGGAGGATCGCCCGGATCACCTACGGCGTCGATCCGACGTTCTACAGTCAGCAACCGGCAGAGCGCCTGCGGGAGCGACTGGCGCTGGACGGCCTCGTGGTCGGCTATGTGGGACGCCTGGTGCCGATGAAGGGGATCGCCACCCTCCTGAAGGCATGCCAGCACCTCTCCGGGCCGGTCACGACGCTGCTGATAGGGAGCGGCCCTCTGGAGAGGGAGGTCGAGGCGGCCGTCCGCGCGTGTGGGCCCGGCCAGCGTGTCGTGTGGGTGAAGGGGCTGGTCCACGAGGAGATCCCCCGGTATCTGAGCGCGATGGACTGCCTCGTGCTGCCCTCGGTGACGACGCCGACGATCAAGGAGCAGTTCGGGCGGGTGCTGCTGGAAGCCATGTCGTGCGAGGTGCCGGTCATCGGCTCCTCGTCCGGCGAGATACCGAACGTGATCGGAGATGCCGGGATCGTCTTTCCCGAAGGGGACCACGAGGCGCTGGCCCGCATCCTGAACGACTTCCTGATGCACCCGTCCCGCCGGTGGTTCCTCGGTGCTCTCGGCCGGGCCAGGGTGGTGGAGCACTACTCCTGGGAGACGATCGCCCGGGATCTGGCCCGGCTCTACAAGGAGCTCGCCGGCGGCATGGAGCTCGCCCGGGTGCCGTCGCCTGCCGCGTGAAGCGGCGGGCGAGCCGGGCTTCGAGGAGATCCACGACTCGGTCCGCAACCAGTCCGGCCGGTAGGCTCTCTCCATCTTCCCACCCGATCGCGACCTCCAGCGTCATCCCCTCCACTTCCACCGAGGACCAGGATGCAGGTCGAGGCCTGATCACAGGCCCGGCTCCGCCCACCTGGCGGGGATCCTGGCGACCGTTTTTCCTTGACCCGGAGAGCCTCCGTGCCTGAGAATCATGGGGCTCAGACAGCGGTCGATCGCAGACCATCGCCCGGCGATTCGTCGAGGAGGCACCATGAGAATCGTGTCGTTTTCTGTCACTCTGGCCCTCGTGCTGCTCTCCATCCCGGTCGTGGCCCACGCCGGCTTCGATCAGATCAGCCCACCCGAAGGCTACCAGGGGATCGAGTTCAAGCATCTGGTGATGAACGGCGCCGGTCAGTTCGTCGCCGTGTCCGGTTCCCAGGTCTTCGTCGGCAACGCCAAGGAGGGCACGATCTCCAAGGTGCTCGCCAACGACCGGCTCGGGTTCGTCGTCCAGGACGGGGCGACCCAGATGGTCGACAACAAGACCCTGCGGCTCGACCTGGACGTTCTCGGCACCCGGGTCGCCATCAACGAGGCCGGCGACTACATCGTGGCCTCTCACACCACCCTGTTCATCGGAAAGGCCGCCGGAGGCGAGCCGAGGAAGGTGTTCGAAGATTCGAAGAGCATGTTCCTCCAGGTTGCGATCAACAACGCCGGGCACTACGCGGCGATCTCCAGACGCTGCCTCGTCGTGGGCGCCGTGGCCGACGCCACCGCGGTTCGCCTGGTGGAGGACGCCCCGGCCACGTTCATCGGCTACACCATCGACGGTATCAACGGGAACTGGGGCGTCGAGGTCGGGGAGACCCACCTCGCAGTGAACCAGAACGGTCAGTTCGTCGCCACCACCGGCAGGGCGGTCTACGGCGGGAGCATCCCGACCCGGACTGTCCAGAAGATGTTCGAGGACTCGAAGACCAACTTTCGCCAGGTCCAGCTCGCACCGACCGGCGAGTTCGTCGTGGTCTCCGTGAAGAACGTCTTCAGAGGCAAGCTCGGCCAGTAGCTCGTCGACGGCGTCAGTGGTGGTGGGAGCAGGAGCCGCACGACCCGGAGGCGCAGGAGCCGCAGCCGGAGCCGGCCACGGCGTGACTGGCCCCGTCGCTCGAGGTGGAGCGGGCCGAGAACAGGCTGACCTTGCGATGCGTCCGGGTGGAACCGCACTCCGGGCAGGCCGCCGGTTCGTCTCGCCTGGAGACCGGGATCAGAAGGTCGAAGGGCTTGTTGCAGGCCGTGCAGTCGTACTCGTAGATCGGCATGGTGTCGGGCTCCTTGCTCGAACCGGATTGTAGCGCGGACGCCCGCGGGGGGGCAACTGTCTGCCGGATCGGTCATCGACGACCCCGGACGCCGGGGCGCCAGGTCCGGGCCCGGGCCAGCGACCAGGTCGATTCCCCGGAGGCCCTTTTCACGGCGAAGCACTGGATGCCCGACCGGCCGACCGCGACGAACCGCGGCTCGCCGTCCTGGATGTCCAGCGCTATCGGCGGGTGAACCGCCGGCCATGCCGGCGACCACCACGTCGCCATCGCCCCGTCTCCCCCTCCCAGCGCCACGATACGGCCGTCGGCGCCGGGGTAGAGGATCTCCCGGGGCCCGTGCCGGTCCGACGGCAGCGCGAGCGCTGCCGCCACCGGTCGTGACGGGAGCGGACCGGACCACACGGGCGAGCCGGTGGCCCCGTCGACCAGCGAGATCGTGGCGGTCGACAGGAGCGCCAGCCTCACGGACCGGTCGGCCTGGCCCGGTGGGACCGGGGTCAAGAACAGCGCCTCCGCCAGCGGCGCCGAGGGCGCGACCGGCGCGCCGGTGCGGCCCGAGTGGACCGCCACGGGGCGAGAGCCCCTGCGGACCAGCAGATCGGCCTGGCCGTCCCGGTCGACGTCGGTCAGCGGCTCGAGCCGATCGACGCCCGTCGAGGCCCGGGCTCTCCAGAGCGGCGGCGCCGGGAACCCCTCGCGGCAGGGCAGGGCGACGATCTCCCCGCCGTTCAAGACCACCAGGGTCGACGATCCGTGAGCTCCCTCCAGCACCGCCAGATCGAGAACCGGTCCGATCCGGGAACGCGGCGCCGCAAGATCGTGGCCCGTGGCCCCGTCGCAGAGCGCCAGGCCGCCGGGACCCCCGAGCGCCGCGATGAACCCGCCTTGCGACGGCGCGGCCCAGACCGTCGCGCAGAGCTCCGGGCTCACCGTCTTCCGGCTCCAGAGCGTCCGCCCTCCCCAGTCCGACGCCACGGCTCCACCCGGACCGGTCACCACCGTCAGCGGTCCGTCCGGCGTCGCCAGCACGGCCAGGCCGGTGGGATTGGCCACCTCGCTGCGGGTCAGCCGGGTTCCAGCGCCCGTGAGACCGTCGACCCGGAAGAGGTCGCCCGCCTTGGTGAGACAGACCAGCCAGCGCTCCCGGCGCACCACGACCGCGCGAATCGCGACCAGATCGTGGGGCAACAACAGCGACCAGCGCTCCCAGCCGGGCGCGGGGCTGAGGGCGAACAGATGATCGGAGCTCCCCACGACCAGGTCTTCCACGCCATCGCCATCCAGGTCCCCCAGGGCCGGCGTCGTCTTCAGGGCACTCTGCCCTCCCGGCTGCGCCGCGAACAGGGTCTGCCCGTCCCGCCCCGACAGCCCGGTCAGCCCCTGGGCCAGCGTCGAGATCACGATGTCGGGCACGCCGTCGCCGTCCAGTTCCGACACGGCCGGAGCGGTGCCGGCGGTGACGGCGCAGCGCCGACTCCACAGGGTCTGACCCGCCGAAAGGTCCAGGGCATGGACGTACTGATCGTCCGTGGCGACGACGAGGCCGGGCCTCCGGTCCGGCGTCGACCAGGCTCCGCCCGGGGCGAGGATCGCCGCCCTGAGCTCCCGCCGCCAGAGCGGCCGGCCCGATCTTCCCTGGTGCGCCGTCACGGCCCCGGCGCGGGAGAACGTCACCACCACCGCTCCTGAAGCCGCGGTGGGCACGACCAGCGGCTGCACCGCGATCGGGGAGCCTGTCCTGATCCTCCAGAGCGACCGCCCGTCGAGACAGGAGAACGCCGCCACGTCCCCCTGGACCGTCGCCACCACCACCTCCGCCGCGCCGTCGCCGTCGAGGTCGCCGACCGTCGGCGAGCTGACCCGATCGGTCCCCGTGGCGGTGCGCCAGGCCGTCGATCCGGACCGTCCGTCCAGGGCCACCAGTTCGCCGATCTCGGTCGTGACGAGCACGATCGGCTGGCCCGCGTCACCACCCGCCCGGATCGCGGGGCTGGTCGTCGTCCGGTTCGGGTGGGAGACCCTGAAGAGTCGACGGCCGTCCCTGCCGGACAGCGCCACGGTAGCGCCGTGAGCGTTCATGACCACGTCCGGCACGCCGTCGGAGTCCAGATCGCCGGAGGCCAGCCCCGACACGGCCGAGGGATCGGTGGGGCGGCCCGCGGTCGGCTCCCCAGGATTCCCCGCTGAAGTCGCGCTCGGGGCGCGACTCGGATCCGGCGAGGCGCCGGATCTTGGCTCCAGCGCAACCCGCCAGAGCACCCGGGAGCGGGTCGGAGCGAACGCCACGACCTCGTCGCCGGCGTCGCACGCCACGATCTCTTGCCTCCCGTCTCCATCGAGGTCCACCGGCAGCGCGTAGGAGCCGGAACGCGACCGGGCGGGGAACCGACAGAGCAGGGGAAGCTCCGCGGGGTTGGCGGTGACCATGGAGGCGATCCCGCGGACGATCCGGACCGGCACCCGCCGGACGAACGAGTCGGCCCTCGTGAAGGTGAGCCTGTACGGGCCGCTGGTCAGCTCCGGGGGAGGGATCACCGGCAGCGAGTAGGTCCGGGTGGTCTGGGCCGACGGCTCGTGGATCGTCATCTGCACGCCCCCGCCCGTCGGCTCGGCCCGGAGAGACCCGCTGTCCCGGACCAGCAACCCGTGGTACCGCTGGAGCACCCGGTTGCCCACCACGTTCACCGGCGAGAGCGTCGCGGGCACATGGCCGGGGTGGGAGAACTCGATCGAGTAGCCCGTGCCCTCCTGCACGACCACGAAGGTGGTGGTGCGCGTGGCCAGCACCGCGCGGCGCTGGGCGTCGATGATCGTGACCGTCGCGCCGCCGGGGGTGGAGCTCAGGGCGAGGATCCCCTCCCGGCTCACCAGCGGGAGGGTGTACCTGGAGGTGCTCCTGGGACCGATCCAGATCGGGGCGTTGAAGTCGTGGTAACCGTCCAGCGCGAGCGTCATCCTGTGAGACCCCGCCGGGAGCTCCTTGACCAGCGGCGTCGTGGCCCGGAGAACCTCTCCGATCGTCACCGTCGCCCCGTTGGGCACCGTCTCGAGGACCAGCAGACCCGGGCGGGTGATCCAGTACAGATAGAATCCCAGCGCCGCCACGAGGAAGAGCGCCGCCGGTATCACCATGGTCTTGTGCCTGACCGTCCATTTCCAGAGGAGCTCCAGCGGGCCGTACCGGACCGCCGTCAGCACCCCGCCCTCGAGGAACCGGCGCACGTCCGCGGCCAGCTCCTGGACCGTGGCGTAGCGGCCCTCTTTTGCGGGGGCCAGGCACTTCAACACCAGCTGCTCCATCTCGCGGGGGACCGTCTTCCCCTCCACGCGCCTCGACGGCGGCAGCACCTCTCCGTCCTGCGCCTTCAGCAGCACCTCCCGGGCCGTGGGACCCTCGAACGGTGCGTGGCCGGTGAGGATCTCGTAGAGGATCGCCCCCAGCGAATAGACGTCGCTCCTCGGGTCCAGCCCCCCCACGTCGCCCCGGGCCTGTTCCGGAGACATGTACGATGGGGTACCGAGGACGTAGCCCTCCTGGGTCACCGCCGGAGACTGCTGCAGCTGGCGGTCGTCGGCCGTGGGGGAGGCCCGGCGATCTTGCGATCCCAGGACCTTGGCCAGCCCCCAGTCCATCACGAGCACCTCGCCGTAGCTTCCGATCATCACGTTGGCGGGCTTCAGATCCCGGTGGAGAATGCCCCGGCTGTGAGCGAAGGCGACGGCGTCGCAGACCTTGAGGAACACGTCGAGAAACGCCCGGAGCGTCCAGCCCGTTCCGCCCGGCGACGCCGGCCCCGGGCGGCCGCTCCACACGGCCTCCAGGATCTCCTGGAGCGACCACCCCCGGACCAGCTTCATGGCGAAGCACGGACCGGCGATCCTGTCGATCACCACACCCATCCCGGCCAGGGGGACCGTCGACTCCGGAGCCGGAGCCGGGCCGGCTCCGGGTCGGTCCGGGCTCTCCGGCGTCGCCGGAGGGCCGGGTCGTGGATGCTCCAGCAC
Source organism: Candidatus Rifleibacteriota bacterium (assembly GCA_016213885.1). Classification (GTDB taxonomy): domain Bacteria; phylum Muiribacteriota; class UBA6191; order JACPRK01; family JACQZM01; genus JACQZM01. The sequence continues at coordinate 20,642 of JACQZM010000345.1, forward strand.
CGTGCCTCCGGGGCCAACGGCGGGGGCCGCCGTCGAGCGAGATTCCATGCTGGAACGCATCCCGACCTCGGGAGCCTCGACAGGCGCCGCGCCGTCCGGGCCGAAGACCAGCTCGTGGACCGGCACGATGTTCGGGTGCTCCAGCTGGCCCATCACCCGGGCCTCCAGGATGAACCGCTCCCGGTCATCCGGGTCCGTGCTGGTCTCCCGGAGGACCTTCAGCGCCACGGCCCTCCGGACCCTGGTGTCGAACGCCCTCAGGACGATTCCCATGCCGCCTGAGCCGAGCCTCGACTCGAGCTCGTAGGGACCCCAGCGCTGGCGCGATCGATCGGTCGACTCCACCGGCGGGGGCTCCGGCGGCGCCGCCGGCTGGTCCTTCGGACTCTCCAGGAGCCACCGGGCGAACGGATCGAGCTCGATGTGGTCCGGTACCGGCACCAGCCGGTCCGCGCAGATCGGGCACGGCATCGAGGGCCTCGCCGGGCCCAGCCGCACGAACCGGACGTCGCAGCAGCAGCAGTGCAACGCCTCCCGGGGTTGAGGCGCCCCCCGGAGCGAGAGCTGGTGGGCGTTGATGAGGCCGCTCTCCACCAGAGCGGCCCCCAGCGCCGATGTCGACGCCGCTCCCGGGGCGTCGGGGACCAGCCGGACGATCCGGAGGAACTCCTCGCCACGGGCCACTCCGACCACAACGAAGACCGGATCGGTGGACATCAGACGCTGGCTCCCGCCGTGGACGGGATCACCACTGGACGGTGAAGAGGACCACCCCGCCCCACCGGATCTCGCCCTTCTGGCCCCGGATCACGGGCCCCACGCCGGCCGGCGTCCCGGTGAAGACGAGGTCGCCGGGGCAGAGCGGGAAGAACGTGCTGGCGTACGCCACGCACTCCGCCGGGGAGAGCGTCATCCCGGAGGCATGGCCCCGCTGACGGGAAGCCCCGTCGATGAGCAGCTCGAACTGGGCCTCGAGCTGCCCCGGGAGCCTGTCGCTCTCGAACCACGGCCCGACGATCGCCGAGGAGGGGAACACCGGTCTCCCCCGCGGCCCCGACCCGGGTCGCCGCGCTGGGTGGCTTCAGAAACAGCACCGGCTTCTCCGGTACGGCGGCGCCCAGCTCGGCGGCGTGGCCGCGGGAGTTCTTTCCCAGGCAGACGATCTTGTCCATCGATGAGCTCCCGTCGGAGTCGAAGTATCCCACCGCCGAGCGGCCCCGGGCAAGTCTCTCTTGTCCGCACCGCTGCACCACGGCCCGTGCGGACGACCTATGCTCGATCGGCCATCATGACGATGACGGCACGGAAGATCGGGCGCCGAAAGGAGGGAGCCGAGATGGTGGTTTTCAACAAGGAGTTCGGCCCGGGTCTCCGGGACATCCTCTGGGGACCGGCAGAGCGCTCGGTCGGCGCGCCGGTCGCAGTGGCCGTACCGACGGCGAACGACGCGGTACCGGACCCGGTAGCGAAGCCGACGGTGGACGATGAGGCCAGGGTCGGCTGAACGTTCCAGGGGGGTGACCGAGCGATCGGGTCCGAACGACGAATTGGAGAAAGATGCACGTCAGACGCGGCCGGGGTACTGCCGGTTCTGGCCTCGCCCCCCCCTTTCGGATGAGAGGCGGGTTGCGCGGGGTGGGCGGTCTCCCCGGCCGCACGGCTTCCGGGTCGTCTCCCGGCGGCCCGGCTACTTGACCGGCTCGAAGAGCTCCTTGCCCACGCTGCATTCCGGACAGGTCCACGAGTCCGGGAGCTGGTCGAACGGCGTACCCGGAGGGATGTCGTTGTCCGGGTCACCCTTGGCCGGATCGTAGACGTAGTTGCACACGGTACAGACGTAGCTTGACATCGTCGATCCTCTCCCTCCGGCCCGGGCCGGTCGCCAGCCGCGCGCCGGATCCGTCTACCAGCTCTGTTCCGGCGCAAGGCGCGCCGCCACCGGGAACCGCGGCTCGATGTCCACCGGCACGTCCCTGAGCTTGTCCAGCGCCTTCTGCATCGGCGGCCTGATCTTCACGTACTCGTCGAGCAGCGCCTTCGCCTTGGCGTACGACCCTTCGGCCTGGATCGTCAAGATCCTGGTCGTCAGCTTGCTCACGGCTGCCTGGATCTTCGTGTGGTCCACAAAGAACAGCCCGGCACCGTCCACCTTGAACGCACCCTCGTCGGTCAGGTAGTTGAAGATCATCACGACCCCTTTGCCATGGGCCTCGTTGATCCCGAACCTGACGGACCGGAACGAACTGGCCAGAAAGGTGGTGTACATGGACCGTTCCAGCTTCTTGTCGACCACGCCGCGATCCAGGAGCTGCTGCATCCCCCACAGACCGGTCGTGTCGGCCTTGGCCTCCTCGATGGCCGAGTAGATCTCCTTCATCGCGTGACGCACCGTGGTCTTCTGGCCGTCCACGGTGATGTCGTGGGGCCCCAGACCGTGGAGCAGCTCGTGCATCAAGATGTGGGTGAAGAACGCGTCGAACGAGATCTCGGCCTGCTGCTCCGGCGCCATCACCAGCCTGGAGATCGGCACCAGCACCTTGTCGAACTTCGCCTCCTGGACGTTCTTCAGCATCACCCGCTTGGAGCCCTTCTCCTTGATGACCTTCTCGTCGTTGGGCAGGTTGAACGCCGCGGTCTGGACGCCCCGGTTCGCGTCGCCGGCGGTGAACACCTCCTGGACCACCCGGATCGGAGCCATGGCTCCGATCTTGGCGTTGCGATACCCGGCGTCGATGGGCAGGCGGTTCTCCAGATCCTGGAGCTGACCTTCGAACTTGGTGAGCTTGGCGGTCTCCTGGTCGTCGCGCAGGGTGACGAATGCCTCGAAGGCCGCCTTGTAGCCGAACAGCTCGTCCTCGTAGGTCTCGTACGGGCCGATCGTGATGTCCAGCGGAGCGTCGAGCTCCATCCACGCCACGTCCGAGGCGTAGTAGTCGTCGGAGCCGAACGCGTCGGCCCGGCCGGTCAGGTAGCTCTTCAAGCTCGGGCTCGTCGTGAGACCGGCGGCCTCCTTGAGCAGCTTCGCCGCGGGCTCCAGGAACTCCTTGTACTCCTGGCTGTAGGGGACCAGCTGGAGCTTCTTGTCGGCTCCCCGGCGCACCACGTGGAAGAACCCGGTGGCCTTCTTCTGCTGGGCCTCGGGCAGCCTCCTGCCCCGCCGGCGTCGCGTCGGCCTTCAGCTTCTCCCTCAACGCCACGTTGCCCGGCCAGACCTGCCGCAAGAAGATCCGGTCCATGACGCGGGCCGCCTCGATGATCTTGGCGAGCGCTTTCCGGTCCGGCTCCGAGAGCCTGGAGATGTCCGCGGTCACGTCCGTCGGCGCGTACCGGGCGATCTTCGCACCCAGCGACAGCTCCGGCGCCTTCCGGGCCGCCTCTTCACCCAGGACCGGGCCGGTCAGCGTACCAAGCAGCAGCGCCAGCGAGCACAGCAGGCCGAGAGCCTTCATCGTCATCGTCCTCTCCTCAAGCGGTGGTTCGGAGTCCTGGGTTCAGCGGTGCCGGGTCCGGCGCGGGCCGTGGCGCCCCGGCCGGGAGGGCACAGCGAATCGCCGCTACGTGGTCGACTGGTCGATCTCGTCGTCCTCGTCGGCGAAGGTGGTGTCGCCCGCGGTTCTCTCCTTCTCGCGCTCGGCCTTCAGCGCCTTGGCCTGGGTGTAGTACTTGGTCATCCTGGGCTTGTCGTCCAGCTCCGCCGACACCTTGATGAGGCTCTTCAAGAGCGACGACGAGTTGGGGCGGATCGCCAGCGCCTGCTCCCACGCCTCCAGCGCCAGCTTCGGCTGCCCCTGCTTCAGCCACGTCTTGGCCAGCAGGTTCCAGGCCTTCAGGTGCTTGGCATCGGCCTTGAGCGTCAGGTCGAGCACCTTGCGCGCCAGGTCGTAGTGACCCCGGGTATAGTGGATCATCGCCAGGTTGTAGCTCGCCTTGGAGTACCTGGGGTCGATCCGGAACGCCTTCTCGAAGCAGTCCACGGCCTTGTCGTACTCCCGCTGCCGGGAGTAGATCTGGCCCATGGCGTGGGCGGTCTCGTGGTCTTTCGGGTCCCTCGTGAGAACCCGGTCGAACACCTCCAGGGCCCGATGCCCCAGGTTCAGGTCGATCAGGAGCTTGCCCAGCTTGCGCAGCAGAAAGAGGTCGGAAAGCTCCATCTCCACGGCCCTGACCGCGGACTCCCTCGCCTCGTCCGCCCTCCCCTCGGCCAGCAGCACCTCCGAGAGCGAGATGTGGGCCTGGGGCAGCTCCCGGTTGTGGTTGAGCAGGTCCTGGTAGGCCTTGATCGCCTCCTGGCGGCGTCCCAGCACGGCCAGCACGTCGGCGCGGTGCAACATCACGGCCTGCGACCTGGACGAGAGCTCCAGCGCCCGGTCCAGCGCCACCAGCGCCTGGGGGAAGTCTTTCTGCAGCTCCAGCACCAGCCCCATGGCCAGGTGCGCCTCCGATGACTTGGGGTACAGCTCGATCGCCCGGGCCACGCTGGCGTTGGCCTTCGCCTGGGCGCCCTTCTCCGCCTGCCCCTGGTCCATGTAGGCCACGCCCAGGTTCAGGTACGCCTCCTTGAGTTTCGGGTCCTCGTTGATCGCTGCCTGGTACTGGATGATCTCCCGGTCTTTCTCGCCCTTCTCGCCGTAGGTGACGCCCAGGTTCACCAACAGCGCCGCGTCGGTGCCGGACTGCTCGTGGGCCCGACGCAGCACGGTGAGCGCCTCTTCCAGCTTCTTGAGCGAGATCAACGCCGCCCCCAGATTGGAGGAGAGCGTCGACACCTCCGGGGCCATCTGATAGGCCTTCTGGAACGCGTCGAACGCCTTCTGATGCTGGCCCTTGTTGAACAGCTCGACGCCCAGGTTGGTCAGGTGGAGCGCCTCCTGGGAGCTCCCCGGACCGGCGGTCGAGGCATCGGGACGATGACCGGCGGCCGGGCGTCGCGGTGGGGACTTCTCTTTCAAGGGTGACCCTCCGGTGGAGGAAAGGACGGATCCAGACCAACATAGCATGATCCGGGACGTCGGCTCAACGCCACCCGTGGCAGACCCGGCGCCTCGCCGGATCCGAGTCGCAAGACCCGGCGCCTCGCCGGGTCCGAGTCGCGCCCCCGAGCGCGACCTCAAACCGGATCCCCTCCTCTTCCCCCCCTTTTGGCCTGGATCCAGGTCGACGCCTGATCGCCATCCGAGCGCCGCGGAGCAGGTGGAGGATCCTGGCGGTGCGCGATCCGGCGGTCGACGGACCGTGGGGGCGCGACGAACCGCGCCCCTACTTCATCACCAACCTCAGGTAGTTGCCCGGACCGAACAGCTCCCGGGCCAGGCCCCTGGCCATCTGCAGGGACACCCTGTCGATGGCGGCCGGGCGGCGCACGTACTCCTCGAACCCGATGCCGTTCCCCTCGGCCACGGCGAGCCCCCAGGTGTCGCGCAGGCTCGACTGACGGTCCAGCAGCAGGCTGTTCTGCATCCGGCTCTTGGCCCTGGTCAGCTCGTCGGCCGTGAACGGCCCGGCCGCGTACTCCCGGATGTCGTTCTCGATCTTGCCCACGATCTCGTCGAACCGGTTCCTGTCCACGTCGTTCTCCACGATCCAGACGCCGGTGCCCCGGTGGTCCCAGCCGGAGAACCAGCTCCGGTACGAGACCCCCTCCTGGTAGACGTACTTGAAGAAGTGCCGGTGCTGGATCATGGAGAGGAGCACCGACACGCTCACCCTCCGCGGATCCCGGTACGCCACCGTGGGCCAGCCGAAGTTGATGGTCCACTGGGTCCGGTTGCGCTTGACCAGCTGGTCCCCATGGGGGAGCTGCGCCGGGGGATCCAGGGAGGCCAGCGCAGCCCCGGGGCCCCGGGGGAGGTCGCCCCAGCGACCGGCGATGAAGCTGGCGACCTGCCGCGGTTGGACAGGCCCGGTCACCGCCACCACGACCCGGTCCGCCGTGAAGTGGGTCCTGTGGAACTCTCTGACCTCCGCCGGGGCGATGGCGTGGATCGTCTCCCGCGTTCCCAGGACCGGGCGACCGTAGGGATGGCCGGAGAACAGGCGGGCGTAGAACTCCTGCTTGATGAACTCCAGGTTGTCCTCTTCCAGGTTCGAGAGCGCCGAGAGCTGCTCCTTACGGGCCTTCTCGATCTCCTCCGGAAGGAGGGCCGGGAAGAAGAGCGCCTCCTTGACGAGCGTCAGAGCCTCCCGGTGCTGTCCCCGGGTCGCCTTCGCGTGCAGCGACGCGGAGTCGCGGTAGTCGACCTGGAGCGGGAGGTCCAGGGAGCCGGACGGACCGAGCCTCGGGGTGATCTCCACGGCCAGGCTCTCGACCAGACGGTCCCAGGCGTCCCTGGACCACCTGCGCGTCCCCCGCGTCAGAAGCGACGAGGTCAGGTAGTTCACCCCGGCTCGCGTCGGGTCCTCCGCGGGCTGGCCGCCCAGGACCCGGGCCGAGATCGACACCACCGCCGAGTCGGGCAGCGGGTGGACCAAAAGCGTCAGCCCGTTGGAGAACCTGAACCGCTGGACACCGCCATGGGCCCGGCCCCGGGAGTACCGCAGCGGTTTGCCCGCGAGCCTCTTCAACAGCCCCGGCAGATCCATCGACGGCGGCGCCTCCGGCTCCTTCGAGACCCTGGTCACGGCCGGCTCCTTCACCGGAGCCGCGTCCGGCGCGGCCCCCCTTCTGGGGCCCAGGATCGCCAGGTTGAGCCTTCGAGGGGTCACGTACCTCCGGAACACCCGTTGCACCGCCTCCGGGGTCAGCGCCTCCACGGTGGCGACGACCCGGGCTGCCGCCTCGGGGCCCATGGTGCAGTAGTCTCTTCCGTGCCGGATGGCCCGCTGACCGAACGTCTCGCCGTCGAACACCCGGCTCGCCAGGAACGACCGGCGCACCTCGTCGAACTCCTGCCTGGGCCATCGGGTGAAGTCGACGCTGCCCAGCCACTTCACGAGCCAGTCGGTCACGTGGTCGGTGTGCCGGTCGGGGAGTTCGACACTCACCACGAACAGGCCGGAATCGCGCCTCGTCAGGTTCCAGGCGCCGGCGGAGAACGCCCACTGGATGCTGCCCTTGGTCAGGTACGAGGGCAGGCCGCGGCCGGCGGAGCTGACGAGCCACGCCGCCAGGGACAGCGCGGCGCCCTCCTCGGCCCGGTCGCCCGGCCCGGTGGCGACGCCCAGCCAGAGCTTCGTGTGCTCCGTGTTGACGCTCGTCCGGGTCGCCCGGCGGAACGTGTCCTGGGGCGGCTCCTTCAGCCCCAGCTCGAAGCTCTCGGGTCCCTTCCTGTACGAACCGAACCGCTTCTTGATCTGGGCCAGCAGGCGGGGGACCTGGAAGTCGCCCACGACGGAGAGCACCAGGTGGTTGGGAACGAACCGGGCCCGGTAGTAGGCCTCGAGCTCCTTCGCGGTGAGAGCGGCCACGCCCTTCCGGGATCCGCCGATGTCCCGGCGGTACGGGTGCCGGACGTAGGCGGAGGTGCCGAACAGGTTGGACAGCTGCCAGCCCGCCTGCTCCTCGTACTTCTCGAGCTCCTGCAGCACGACCTTCTTCTCGGCCTCGAACCTCCTGTCGTCGAACGTGAGCTCCAGGAGCGCCTCGGCGAACAGGTCCAGCGCGGTGACGAACGAGCGCTTTGGGGTGGTGAACCCGAAGTTGATCGCGTCCTCGCTGGTCCACCCGCCGGACTCCTGCCCCAGCTCCGACATCCTCTTCCGGAACTCCGTGGGGGCCAGTCGCCGGGTGCCGCCCTTGAACACCAGATGCTCGAGGAAGTGGAGCGCCCCGGAGTGCTTCTCGTCCTCGGTCCGCGACCCGGTGTCGATGAACGCGGCGCACGAGATGATCGGATGGGTGGAGTCGGGGTGGCAGAGCACCGTGAGACCGTTCTCGAGTCGGTGGACCGTGAACGACGGGGCGGCCTCGGCCGCGACGGACAGACGAGCCATGATGACGCTCAGCACGACCAACCACGGTGTGAGGAACCTGGCCACGACCGGGAATCTTCACACGGCGCCCCGGATTAGTCAATGAACGCACCGGTCCACGATCCGGCGAGGCGCCGGGCTTCTCAGAAGGAGAAGCGCCAGCGGAGCCCCTTGGGGTTCTTGATCTCAGGGCCCGGGGTGAGGCTCGGATCCCTGGTGATGGTCGGTCTGGGCGGGCGATCCAGACCGAGCGCCCGGGCGAGCCAGCCCTTGTACACGACCGGCCGTTCCAGCGGGGAGATCGTCGAGCCGGGGACCTCCCCGCACAGGTCGCCCAGGGCTTCGCAGAACGGCTCTTCGTCGGGCCGGTCCGGCGGGCCGGATCGGTCGACGTCGGCCTCCTCGTCGACGGGAGCCGGTGGAGCCAGCTCGGGATCCGCGGTGAGAGCGGTCGGCGCCACCGGCGTCGCGCACATCAGCGAGGTCACCATGAGCCGTCCCGGGTCAGCGGCGGCACCGGTCGGATCTCGTCGGATCACCGCCTCGAACAGCCGCTCCAGACCGTGTCCGTGCTCGCCGGAGGGACAGCGGGGGATCAGGCCGCCGGAAGAGCCGCTCGCGTCGGCCTCGAGGACCCGCAGTTCGAGCACCTCGACCCGGGCCGGCTCGCCCGCGGAGCGCGGCGCGACGCGGGCGAGCCCGCGGGTCGCGAGCTCCACGGCATGGGAACAGGCCCCCACGGCGACGCGCCCCTGGATCGAGGGAGCGCACGCCGCCAGGACCAGGACCAGAACGACCAGCATTCCGGCGGCCGGGCCGTTCGGGCCCGCCGGGATCGGCACCCCTCCACCGGGAGTCGCTGGAGCCAGGAGACCGGCCATCGACGATCGCCTCCTGCTCTCTTCGATGCATCACGCAGCCCGGTTTGTCAAAGAGCGCCCGGCCGGGCGCCCCGTTCACTCCCGGAAGTACTCGTCGAACTTCTCCCTGGCCTTGTCGCCGAAGAGGATCTCGCACGCCTCGAACAGCCCCGGCGCGTTCCGGATGTCGTTCTTGCGGGCCACCAGGGCTATCTTGGACCGCCGGCGCAGGAAGTCCTCCAGCTTGGCGATCATCTCGCTGTGCATGGCCTGCTTGATCTCGCACCGGATGTACTCCGTGCCCTTGATCAAGAGCTCCGCCTGCCGCGGGTCCTCCCGGATGTCCTCCAGGAGGTCCAGCGCCCGGGCTCCGTAGCGCCGCCACAGCCGGCTCGACAGCGGCTCCGACGAGGCCGGGGACGTGTATCGGTCCAGGTCCAGCAGCCGCGCCCGGTGGAGGAAGTCCTCATGGATCGACGGATGCGGCTCTCCGTACCACTTCTGACCCCAGTACGGCATGGCGATCCCGAGCTGCCGGACCAGCTCCGAGACCTCCTCCCCGACGTTGATACAGTCCGTGAGCTTGCCGCCGAAGATGCTGATGTGAGCGTCGGGCCGGTTCATCTCGATGACGTGCTTTCTCGACAGCAGCATCCAGTCCGTGTCTCGACCCGACTCCCCCCTCACGGCCAGGGGACGGACCCCGCACCGTTCCGCCACGATGTCGTCGGTGGTGAGCGGCCTGGGCAGCTTGAGCCGCTTGTTGATGTTGTCCAGGACGAACGCGCGGTCGTCGTCGGTGATGTGGGTGACCGGGCTCTCGACCCGGGTGTCGGTGGAGCCGATGCAGGTCCGCACCCCCAGAGGAATGATGAACGACAGCCGTCCGTCGTCGGCGAAGAACGCCAGCACCCGGCGGTTCGGCGTGAGCTTGTCGACGATGAGGTGGATGCCCTTGGAGAGCACGTGGCGGTGCTGGGTCTTCTGGCCGGTGAGCCTGTTGTGCGCGTCGACGAACGGACCCGCGGCGTTGATGAGAACCTTGGAGCGAATCTCGTAGGAGCGGCCGTCGATGGTATCCCTGGCCTGGACCCTCCAGGTGCCGTCGTCGCCCCTCCTGGCGCCCAGCGACTCCACGTAGTTGGTGGCGACGCAGCCCATGTTCAGCGCAGACCGGATGAAGTTGAAGACAAGCCTGGAGTCGTTGTCGTGGAGGTAGGCGTCGGAGTACTCGAACCCGCCGGCGCAGCCGTCCACGTTCAGGATCGGCTCCTCCGCCTGGATGTCGGACACCGACTTCAGTCTGGGGATCCGGGTGAAACAGTTGCCGATCAGCCAGTAGAGCCACGTCCCCATCCAGAGGAAGGCCGGGTGGTACCGGAATCCCCTGTCGATGACGGCCAGGAACCGGATCTCCCTCACCCTGGACGGGTAGTGCCGCATCATGCGGTTCCTGCTCATGCACAGCTTCCTGACCAGCCCGAACTCCCAGGTCTCCAGGTACTTGATGCCGCCCCAGGCCAGGTTGGACGATTCCTGGCTCGTGAACCCGGCGAAGTCGCCCCGGTCGATCAGCGCCACCTTGGCGCCCTGCCCGGAGAGCGCCGCTGCGGACACGGCGCCGTTGATGCCACCACCCACGACGAGCGCATCGAACGTCCCCTGGGTCAATCTCTCGATGTTGCTCTCTCTCAGACGCATGTCCGTCGTCCTCGCTTGGTCGACCGAGTGATCTGCTCGACGTCGCGGATGAAGGGCAGGGTGAAGGCGGCGAAAGCAGCGAGCCGGGACAGCCCGTGACGCACCCTGTCACGTCCAGACTACCGGGTGCCGGGGCGGTTGTCCAGGGCCAAGGCCCGATCCGACCAGCGAGCCTCCGGGCTCCGGCGCCACCGGCCCGCCGGGTCGGCAACCGCGGCGGTTCCGGGGCGCTCGGGCGCTCCTTCCGTCATGTAACAAACGGCCCCGCGGCGCACTCTTCTCGGGTGGCGGCCAGCCACTCTCGAGGCTGCCGCCCGGCCTGCCGGCTCGCCCTGCCCTCTCGTGAAGGAGCGGGTTGACCGGCCCTCCCCGGTGGAGGATGGGGATGATCCCGTCCTGAAGCACATGAAGGAGCCGCAGGATGATCGCCGATGAAGTCGCTGACCCCAAGACCCCGGATGGGGGCGGTGTGACCTCGAGCGGAAGCGACCTGGAGTCGCGGCTCGATGAAGCCCGATCGATCCTCGAGGCGGTCCGGAAAGACCGTCCCGGGGCGGCTCCCCGCCGGCGGGAGACGACGTTGCAGCGATTGCGCGAGGTCGAGGAGACGCTGAGCCTGGCCCAGCAATGGTACGAGAACCTCTACGCGCTGGCCGATGACGGCATCCTGGTCCACGAGCTCACCGGAGAGGACTCCCCCGGCGCCTTCGTCCAGTCGAACCCGGCGATCTGTCGCCTCCTCGGCTACACGCGGGCCCAGATGCTCCGGCTCACGCCGGTCGCAATCACAGCCCCCGAGGACCGAGCGTCCGTCCCCGGGGACACCCAGGCCGTGCGCCGTGGAGCCGTGCTGCGCCACGAGAAGACGCTGGTCGGCAGCGACGGTCGACGCATCCCCGTGGAGATCGTCTGCCGGCGGTTCTCCCGGGACGGCAGGCTGCTCGCCCTGTCGGTCATCCGGGATGTCACGGCGCGAAGACAGGTCGAGCAGCGGCTGCGGGAGCTCGACCAGGCCCTCCGGATGCGACTCGCCGAACGGGCTGCCGAGGCCCCGGGCCGGGCCGAGCAGCCCCCGGCCCCGGCGCCCCCCCCGGTCGGCGGGCCGCCCGAGACGCACCGCGGCGCGGCCGGGGGCGGTTCTCATCGTCGGGGAGAGCCCACGCGGGTGCTCGTCGTCGACGATCACAGGATCGTGCGCGAAGGCTTGGCGCGACTGCTGGAGCTCGAGCCGGGCATCGAGGTCGTCGGACAGGCGCCCGACGGCCAGCGGGCGATCGAGCTCGCGGGCACCGTGAGTCCCGATGTCATCGTCATGGACGTCAACCTGGGCGAGATGAGCGGCGTCGAGGCCACCCGGCGGATCCTGGCGCTCAACCGCAGGGCGCGGATCATCGGCCTCTCCATGCACGTCGACCGCCACGTCGCCACCGCCATGTTCGACGCCGGGGCGATCGCCTACCTGACCAAGAACGGACCGCCCGAGGATCTCATCGCGGCCATACGGGCCTGCCTCAAGGGGTGACCTCCGCATGTCCGCCCCACCCGTTGGCTCTTCTTCGGTCCACCGGCCCCGACGCGGGGACCCGCTCTCGCGGGCCTGCAGCTCCTCGCCGTCGGGAGAGTGGCTCAAGAGAGCCTATCCTCCGTCGTCGACCAGGGGCAGGCCACGCTCCAGGTTCAGGGCCGGCTCAACAGGTCGAATCGTACCTCGATCCGCCTCCCCGCGCGGCTCACGATGCCGAATCGACCGTTGGAGCTCCTGTACGTCAAGAGAGCATCGGACCGGCCCAGCATCGTGAGCGTCGGGTCGAGAGAGGAGCAGAGCGCGAGAAAGGTGGACGCCGCGGCCCCATCGTCGGGATAGTCGACGAGGATCCGGGTGTACGTCGCCCCGGTCCGGTCCGAGTAGTCACCGGTGATCGCCGTGACCGGTCCGCCGAGCCCGAGGTAGTTGCGCTCCGCCAGCGTCACGAGCGAGTGGAGTCCACACTCTCCACGGATGAGTCGCTCGCTCCCGCGGATCAGCCCGGCTCGAGGAAGGTGTACGAACGGGTCCTCGAGACTTTCCGGCGCGATGGCGTCCAGCGTCTCGTTCAGCAGCCGGACCATGTCGGGAAGGAGCGTATCACCGCCCCGAGCCCCCATGGCCTGGACGAAGCAGCGCCCCTTCAGACAGGTGATCTGGCGCGCATTGCCGGTGTTCCGTGCCCTCACCCCGGCAACAACCGTCTCCTTTCCACAACTCATCAGGTAGATTCCCAGCGCGGACTCGGGACTCGCCAGACGATACGTCTCGAGGGTGATCTCCCCGCTCCCCGACGAGAACCTCTCCACGGTCAGGCGATCGAACCCGTACTCCAGGAACAGGACGGCGCCCCCGTCGATGTGAGTGTCGAGGTTGCCGGCGGTGTAGGTGACAGGGGGGGACCGGCGGAACGCGGCCTTCCCCGGCGACGCGAGACGCTCCTGGCCGTTTAGCGGCGATCCCTGGACGACGAAGCCGACGAGGCACTTCTTCACCACCACGATCCTGGACACGTCAGTGATTCCGAGCCCGACCTTCTGGGCGTATCGCAGGTACTCGGTGAACCGGGGATGCTCGTTGACCCTGACGCCCTGGCTCTTCCTCTTCTCGACCATCAGGGTGTGACCCACCATGTCCATGGCGAACGGGTCGGTCCCGAAGAACAGGGTGTTGAGCGGCCAGCAGAACTGGGCCGCCGGCGAGGGACCACCCTCGTACTGACCGGTGATCCCGTCGGTGATGTTCAGGACGAGCTTGTCCCGGATGCATGGAAACGCCAGCACCTCCGGACAGACCTGCAGGAACAGCGGTCCGTGGAGTCTGTTGGTGTTGCAGATCGCGCCGTACCCCAGGTTCTTGGTGGCCATGCTGACGGCGTTCCCGACGTTCTTGAACACCGGTACGTTGATGATCTTGGTGAGTCGCTTCGTGACGAGCTTCCCGAAGTAGGAGTTCTTGCCGTTGAAGACGTGCTGATTCAGATACCCCTTGTCCTTCGGTCCTTCCACGTCGGCGAAGTAGTACACGTCCGGATCGAAGTTCCCCTCGCTGGCGTGACGGCCGTCGGGACGCAGCCAGCGGCCGTCGTTGCCGCTCTTCCCCTCCTGAGCGTCGGGATCCATGGTCTGCAGTGCCTCGAGGGAGATGCCCGGGTATCTCCCCGGTACGAACCCGGCCTCCGCGAGCATGTGGTCGAAGCGGTCCCAGATCACGACATTCTTCCTGGGGAGCCCGTTGTCCGTGAGCCATGCGATGATCGCGTCGACCACTTCGAGGTGGGTGCTGATGATCCCGGCCCCCACGGGATTCACCTTGATGCCCACGATGTCATCCTTCGAGAAGAACATGGAGAAGCTCTTCGCGGGGCCAGCGCCTGTGAGTGTGGTGATCCCCTTGACGACCATCTCCTTCACGACATCCGGCGAGACTCTCCCTTTCAGCGACGCTCTCTCATCGTGGATCTCCACCACCCTCCCCGGGAAGAGCCCGGGCAGGGAGAACCTCGTGCGAGGGCTCCTGAGAGCCTCGTCGACGTTGGTCCTCGGCCGGGCTTCGCTGTACTGCTTGGGCATCGGCTCGAGCACCATCGTCAGGGTCAGCGGCTTGCCGCTACGAACCACGGTCACCCGGACTCGATCGCCCGCGGCGTACAGGCTGCGGACCTCGTCGATCCGGGATTCGCTCTTGATGACGTGGTCATCGTACCTGCGGAGGATGTCGCCTTCCTCGAGCCCCGCCTTGGACGCCGGGGTGTTCGGAAGCACCTGCTTCACCACCACGCCGTCGGTGTCCGGAAGGCCGGCTGCCCTGGCCTCGGAGGGCGAGAGAGGCCGGTAGACGTACCCTGCGAACCCCTTTTCTCGTGCCGGCGCCGACGGGCTGGCCTTCGACGGCTGATCCGAGGCCGACGCCGGCCCCACCGGCGCCCAGGGCGCGATCGTGAACGCCATCATCCAGCCGATGAGAACGGATCCAGTGTGGTTCATCGTCATCGTTCCTCTCCCTGACCCAACGTCCATCTCGGTCCCAGCGGTCTTCGTGACACGCGAACGGGGCACCCAAGGACTTGGGAAGGTGTGGCGCAACCCAGACCAGGAGGTACCCCGTCGTGTCCGAGACCTCGCGCACTGCGTGGTGGCCTGATGACAGCCGACAGAGCGGCCGCGTTGCACGGAGACCAGCATTCGCACCTCAGGAGGCGCGCTTCCACCAAGCTCGGGTGATCCACATGCGGTGGAGCGAAGCTGAAGTTGCCCGGCAGCAGCCCCTCTTTCCCGGCTCGCCTCCGACGAACTCCAGAAGACGGATAAGGCAGGCTCTGAACCTCTCGCCAGTGATCCGGAGGACTTTGTTCCCCCGCTCCTTGGCCGCCTCCGCTACCTTGACCGCCATCTCACCCGACGTCTGGAGCAGCCGCGCCACCCTGGCGACGAGGCCACGTCCGGCGGGGCCACGCCGCCGTGGGTCCATCCGCCTGCGACAACTCGACAGCGCATCGACACGCATCGCGATCCGGGTAACACCGGCGAACCGTCAGCTTACAGTCTGCGCTGGGCGGCACGAGGATTCGCGGTGCGCGGTCGGGAGGACCTTTCGTTCTTGGCAGACCGGCGCCTCCGCTTGGGAGGCAGGCTTACGAACTCCGCGGAAGAGTCTCGCTCATGCTGTCTGATGTAGTCGAACAGGGCGTCCAAGTCGTAGCCGACTTGTTTGGCGATCGCATCCCGGTGCATTCGGACTTCGGCAATGATCTCGTCGGAGTACGCGGGAGAGGTCTTGCGTTTCATGATTGCCATCCCATCAACTCCTCAGGTGTGCAGATCGCGGGGGCCTCACGCCGCCACGGCTGGACCCGCGGCCCGCCAGGCGTGTCCCCTTGGGGCCACCGTCCCTGAAACCTGCTCCTGCCGCCCGCCGGAGAGAGGGGCTGCCATTCTGCCGGCACCATGAGACTGCCTGGGACGTGCACCGCAAGGCCGGCTGCCGACGGCTGCGGCACGACGGCAGGCGTAGCTTGTCGTCACGCAGTTCCAACCCTCTCGATGTCCTCGATGACCCGTCGACATTCCTCCGGGTAGTTCCCAATGTTCTCGACAAACGGCCGACGGCCGTGGACACTTCCCCTCGACGGTCTTGGCGCGTCTCGGCGCGTTGACTCCGTGATGACCGACTTGTCCTGCGGGTCCGTGTGCCGGTCTGTCGGCGTGGGCCGCTCCGAGAGGGGTGGGTCAGCGTCCAGGGGCATCCCAGCCGAGGACGAAGATGCCGCTGCCCTGCCTGCCTGCCGGTGCTCTGTAGTCCATCCTCTTCGTTCCCGTTCGTCGCGCCGTGATCGCAACTCGTAGACGTGAGCCGGGAAGATACTGGTCCCTATGTATCGTCCGCGGGCGCGTGACGAGATTTGCGCCCCAGTCGTCGAGATCGATGCTCGGGCGGTCGTCGATCTGTCCGGTGGATCCATCCTCGTTGACCGTCCCGAGCACAGGGACTCAGGATCGAGGCCGGTGTGGTCGGAGCTGTTCTTCGTCCGGCCGGCCGGTGCCCTGTGGTCCATCCTGTCCGGCCGATTCATCGGCGCTTCCCCACCGCTCGATCAATCCGGCCCCGCCACCCGAGGCCCATCCGACCTCGAGCTGTCCGGCGGAGAGACGTTGGCGAAGCTGAATGGGTCACAGCTGCTCGATTCAGGAGCCGCCGGTCCGTGCGCTGCGGTCGTGCGCCTCGCTAACGGCGGAGTGTGTCGTTTTCAGCCGAGGAGGCACCAGGAGGCACCGCACTCGGCTCCGCCGTTCACGTGAACCCTACCCCACGACTCCTGGTGGTCCATCTCGCCCATGGATCGACCGCCGGAAGCCTGATCATGTACTTCACAAAGCATCGTGCCGGCCCGCCATGGGAGGTTCGGTTGTCTGGACACGAGACGGAGAAACTGGCTGCTGTGGCGACGGAGCATGTGGGTGTGAAAGGACCCCCGGAGCAGCGGTTCGCCACGTTCGCACGCTTCCACCGAGAGGTCGAGGCGAGCAGTCCGAAGAACGTCTACGAGAGCCGCTTGAAGAACCCCGCGTGGAATGTCTCTGCCGATGTCATGCATCGTTGGCTCCAACTCTGGCGTTCTTGTCCTCCGTGCCTTTCCACGGCTCGCCAGCCAGCAACGCCACGAGCTTCTGGAGGATGGCATCCAACGCGGCCTCGAAGTCCCAGGAGAAGCCGGGCCGAAGGAGCGGCCCCACGTCGTTGCGGAAGTCGGGATCGGTTCGCTTGCCGGCGAGGTTCTCCTCGAACTGCGCACGGGTGACGGTGCGGCCTTCTTCGGGCAGATAGCGCTGGAGGCACGCGAGGAGGACCTTCGGGTCGAGACGACCCAGCTCCAGCGTGTGCCAGAGGTCGAATGTCGCGATCTCCGGAACCCGAAACAGCTCTACGATCGCCCGGCTGATAATGAGGTCCTGCTCAACCTGCGCGTCGAGGAGCCACGGCGCCCGCGACCGCCACGCGGTGATGTGTGCTTTCGGAATCATGCGTCGGGCTCGACCTCGGCGTTGATGATGAGCTTCCACTTTGCGCTTCGCTTCGCCGACGCAATGGCCGCCGCGCGGCGCAGCGGTGCGTAGCTCTTCGCTTGCTCCTGGACGAAGAGCTCGAGCGTCTTGGCGAGGTCCTCGCTGCCGACCAGATCGAGTAGGTAGCCGAGCCGCTGGGACCAACTGAGGGGCGACAGCCGCGCGACTTCGAGCAGCTTGCCCGCGTCGAGGCTTTCGGCGAGCTCGGCCACGACCGTCGCGGCGTTGCTCAGTCCGCCGCCGTGGTTCGGGTAGCCGACGAGTTCGAGCGCCGTCACCTCCGGGGTCGCGTAGCGTAGGACGCCACGCGGCGTGTTGACCGTGACGACGGGCATCTTCTCCAGATCGCCTCGGGCGATGAACTCGACCCGCATCTCCCCGCACGACAGGGCCGCTCGGTTCTTGCGCACCATCACCTGGCAGGCCTGCGGCCGCTGGTGCGCCGCTCCGTGCCTCTCGGCCGCGGACAGCAGCCCGAGGTAGTAGGGCTCCTCCCAAACCTGCATGAGCTGATGGACGAACTGCTCCGCGGGCAGGCAGCCCAGCCGCCGGTACTCGGGCGGTACGATCACGTGGAAGCTCCGTGTGGGCTCGGCGATGAGCCCCTGCTCCTTCAGCCGGCGAAGCTGGGCTCGCACGGCGGTCTGGCTGCCGCTGATCGCCTGGAACGCCTCGGTGGAGCTGAAGTGGTAGCGCCCGTTCGAGGCTAGCTCTTCGATGTACGCACGGGCACGCATTCGTTACAATTCTCCGTCAGTGTCATGTCGACAGTCACCTTGACCGAGAAGCGTCTCACGCGAGCGTGACGATTGTCTTTGAAGATAACACTTGACGCTGCTTTTGACAAGAATTGTCTCGCGACCGCAGCGGTGGACAGTCAGCGACCGGCGAGCCTCCGGGCGGGCGCCGGCAGGGGCTGGGCGAGGGGATGCAAGGGCCGGGGGCATGGCCATGGCCTACCGAGGCGGGGGTATCACCTTGGACACCCCGTGGACTCGGCGGACGCCAGCTGCCGTTCCACCTCCTTCGGTACCCAGGGAGCATCAGGCCTGTTGTGCTGTCGGGAATCGGGCCGGCTCTAGAAGCCGCATCCAGAGCGCTTTGGTGATGTGCCTTCGAGGGTTTGTGGAGGGGGTCGATGGTGCGCGAAGCTGCGTGAGTGGGGTTTCCGACTCGCCATCGGTGCAGGAGTGCGCCGATGCTGCTGCTGGGATGAGGGGGGTGGGGGAAGCTGGCGAGAGCGTCGGCTTCGGCAAGTTGCGAG
>JACQZM010000346.1 GCA_016213885.1 Candidatus Rifleibacteriota bacterium
CATGGCCTTGAGGTGCCGGCGCTCGGCCTCAGTGAGCAGGGCGATGAACGGCCGGAGATCCTTCAGGACCTGGGTGAGGGCCGACAGAGAGGCGAAGTCCGTGGGATGCATCAGAGAGTCGGAATCTGAGAGTCGCTCCCGATCGTAACCGACATGGGCATTCGGCAGCAATGGGAGGCGCCCCCGGAGCCGGCGCCGATGAGGCCGCGTCCGAGCCTGCTCGCCGCAGGAGCCATCCTGCTCCTTCTGACTCCCGGCGGGGCAGGTCCTGAACCCGGCCGCTCTTCCACCCGGTGTGGAGGTGCTCACCGACGGCGAGGTCACGACCGTCAACGTGAGCAACCCAGCCCAGGGCACCTGGACCCTCCGACTCGACGCCGCCGCGGGGGTGCCCCTCCAGCCCTACCACCTCGAGGTGTTCGGCCAGGAGAGCGACCTCTCGATCGACGCGGACGTCGAGGAGTTCGTCTGGTCCACGGGTGGCCAACCTGCTCACGCGCTCCTGGAGTTGCTGCCGGACGCGTGGCGGTCGTCCTGGGTTTCACGCCCGGTTCAGCTTCTTCCGGGCCTTCGGCTCCCGAGCTCACCAGCGAGCCGTGCCGCGACGATTTCGAACATGCAGGCCTCGACCTGAACTGATCCTGCCCGTCCGACACCCGTGGGCATCACGGAGCAAGGCTCTCTCCTTGGTTCGAGACTGTCGTCGAGGGCCAGATGACGCAGCCAGCACCCCTTCGAGCGCTCCAGTCCACCCACGGGGTGAAGTGGAGCGCTCCCGGCGGTCATCCTCCTGTCCCTGGCAACAGCTCAGGATCGGCTGAAGGCTGCCTTGAGCTTCCTTCCGAGTCAGGGGCCGGGCCAGCGCCCGACCGACGTCGCCGGAACCGAGAAGGGCGAGGAAGTAGGTGCGCATCCATGAGCGACGTGGGCGACGGTCGTCGTTGGTGCGGCGGGCTCTCGACGATCGGTGCGTCCGCGGCGCGCCCGGTGGCAGCTGTCGTTGCGTGAACGTCCCGGGCCCGTCTACACTGCAGTCGGGGAGTCTCCCGATGCCGCACGCTCCGCTCCCTGGAACCTCGAGGTCGCCGATCCGGTTGCTCGTGTCGACCGGACTGATCTGCCTGCTGGCCGCCCCGGCAGCCGGCCAGCTTCCTCCATCCTACCGGTCGGTGACCGGTGTGGGCCATCGCTCACCGGTCTACTCGGAATACCTGGGCGTCCGCCACTTCCGTCCCACCCCTCAGATGCAGGTGCCGGTCTCGGCAGACGGCCAGCTTCCCGCAGCCTACCGGCCGGTGACCAGCGTGGGTCATCGCTCGCCGAGCTACTCGGAGAGTGGCGGTGTCAGTCTCGGCTACCCCGCCACGGCCATCCCCGGCATCCCGCGACCGGACGGGACCGTCAACTACACAGTCATCGGCCCGTACGGGGAACGAATCGCCGTCTGCCCGAGCCAGGCGGTACCGCCGCCGCCGTACGGGGCCTTCGAGCCGGCCCCGTCGACTCCGTCACCGGTCGAGACGCCCTCGCCGGAGCCTTCCCCGGCGACGTCGCCCACCCCGGCCGCCAGCGAGCCAGAGCCCGCTCCCGGACCGGCCAGGAAGGTGGATCCCTCCGACCCGGACAACCTGCCGGTGGACCCGGCCCTGGAGACGCTGCTGCAGGGTGAAGTCGATGCGGTGGCGGACCTGGAGGCCGGGATCGTCCTTCTGGACCATCAAGGGCTACGGAGAGCCTCCGTGAACCCCCGGGCGGACATCTACCCTTCGTCGATCATCAAGCTTGTGATCATGGTTGGGGCGCTGAAGGAACTCGCCGCTGGCCGACTCGATCCCGATCGCCTGTGCCCGGTCCAGCGGGGCCCCACCGACGGCCTTCCGGAGGGCTACGACCAGGCGCCGGTCCCGGAGCTGCTCTCGAGGATGATCGGGAGGGGCGATCACGCCGCTTCGAACACGCTCATCGATCTGATCGGATCGGCCAGGATCAACGAGGTGGCCTCGTCGCTGGGCCTGGCGGACACCCAGCTTCACCGCAAGTTCAACCGGCCCGCCAGTTCGGGCGCTCCGCCGAACCGGATGGCTCCCCGGGATGCAGCCAGCGTCCTCTACCGGGTCCTGCGGAGGGACCTCCTCGATCCCGCCTCGAGCCGCAAGGCGCTGGACCTGCTGAGCCAGCAGCCCCGGGCCGAGGGAATCCCCCGGCTCATCTCGCGACTGCCCGGGGTGCTCGCCTTCGATCTGCCGGGCAGCGCGCAGATGAGCGATGGCCGGGAGCTGGTGTGCGACGCGGCCATCGTGACCGGAAGCCAGCACTCCTACGTTCTGGTGATCTACGCGCTGGCACGGCGGCCGAAGACCGACTGGATCGCCCGGACGGCGCTGACGGTCCACCGGTGGCTCGGGCGCCGGAGGTGACGCCTCGCCTCCGCACGAGAGCCCCAGTGCCAGGCTTGCTTCCTCGTACCCCGATGTGATCTCCTTGCAGGGCAGCTTGCTGGGCCGACCGGGTCGACGACAGGTTCGTCCGGTCCGGGGATGGACGGCTCGCTCCCCGCTCGGGCCTTCCTGCTGCCGTCGTGCTCCGTGTGGCGAGCTGCCGATGCCCGGTCCTTCCGGGGGTGACCGATGCTGCGTGCGCTCCAAGGGCTCACCATCTGTGCCGGTGCCTACCTGGCCGCAGTGATCTCCTGTGGCGGCCTGTCGTTCACCCTTGGCCCCTGGACCGTGAGCTCCGAGCGCATCGCGAACCCCTCCTACGCGTATCTTCTGCTGCTGTTCGTGCTGGCCTGGTGCGTTCGCAAGACTCCACCACCGGATGCGGCGGCGCAGGAGGCTCTGTGCTGCGAGAAGAGGTCCTGGCGCACTCTGCTACTGGCCTGGATCCTCCTGGTGGTCCCTCTGGCTCTGCTCACCTGGGGAAGGAGCATCGAGGGCGGCTTCATCCGCGAGGACTATCAGCACGTGCGATGGGTCCGGGACGGAGCGCCTTTCAACGGTGAACCCCGGTTCGAGCCGGCCTGGGGGACCAGGTTCGCCAGGTTCTTCCCCCTGATGCTCTCGTCCTTCAACTGGCACACCGCCGGTCTGAACCCGGTCCCGTGGCATCTCACGACCCTGACTCTGCACTGCCTGGTCGCCCTTCTGTGCGGGGCATTCACCCTCGTGATATTCGGATCGACCGGCCAAGCCGTCCTCGCCTGCACGCTCTTCGCCATTCACCCGCTCGCCGTCGAGGTCGCTTGCTGGATCGTCACGAGGGACGGCATCCTCGTCGCCATCTGCACCCTGGCTTCGGTGCTCTTGCTCATCGGTGCCATCCGCCGGCGGTCCTCCGCCATGCACCTGGGTTCCGTGTCCGTCTTCGGGATCTCCATGTTCTGCAAGGAGTCCGGCCTCTGCGTGCCCGCCGGCATCCCGTTGATCGCCTGGCTTGCGGAGCCGGAGGCCGGGATATGGGCCGCCATCCGACGGTCGATCCCCCACTGGGGTGCGCTCTGCCTGTACGTGGTGTTCCAGAACGCGATGGGAGCGCAGTGGCACCCGGGCGGGATGTGGAGCGTGGCCAAGCTGCTCTTGCTGCCGATGGCAGCCGCGGGGCCCCTGGCCTTCCCGGTCAACGTCGTCGCCATCGGCGACCTGGCGTCCGTCGCCCGGGTCGTGGCGGCGGCTACTCTGTGCCTCTTGATGCCGCTGTGCCTCCTTCACTGGCGCTGCCTCACCGATCGTCGCGTCGTGGCGGTGTTCGGCTGGATGCTCGTTCTCGCCCTGCCGGTGCACAGCATGATCCAGTTTTCCGCCACGATGCAGTGCGGTCGATACCTGTATCTCGCCAACACCGCCTTCTGTGCCCTCGTCGCCCACCTGATCTTCACGACCTGCCGGGCCGCGTTCCCGGGCGCGGCGTCCGGACGACGCATCGTCTGCGTGTCTCTCCTCGTCGCCGGGGTCTACTTCGGCCTCGCTCGGGTCAACGCCGAGTCGTGGGTCGCCGCCGGTGCGTTCTCCCGGCGGCTCGCCAGCGACCTGTCGGCCCTGGTGGTGCCCCTGCGGGAGGGCAAGACGGTCCGCGTCCGGGGCCTTCCTGAGCAGTACCGCGGTGCCTACATCCTCTACTGCATCAGCATCTCCTGGCCGCTCGACGCCCACTACAACCTGACCCAGACGCAGCTGAGTCGGCTGGTGGAGCCGTACCACCCGGACTGGCGCGTTCCGCCGGTGGAGGCCGGTGAGGTCGAGTTCGTCTGGACGATCGACCGGGGCTTCGTGAGGGTGCGCTGAAGCCGGGACGTCCCGGCCTCACCTGCCGCCCCGCTGGCCGGGGAGAGCCC
>JACQZM010000325.1 GCA_016213885.1 Candidatus Rifleibacteriota bacterium
TGCCGGTGCTCCAGATCATCTGCCGCCAGCTCTACGACAGGATGAGAGCCGGCGCCGGCGAGACCATCGGCTTGGGCCTCCTCGAGAGCTCCCTGGGCGGCGTCGAGGGGGCGCTGCGCCGCTACGTGGACGAGCGGCTCTCGTCGCCGGACTACACCCTTCGCGGCGCCATGGCCCGGGCGATCCTGAGAGAGCTCACGGTCAAGGAGGGGACGGAACGGTTCGCCAGGGCCAGGGACGAGGAGGAGCTCCTGGCGTTCGCCGACCGGGACGCGGCGAGGAGAACCCTGGAGCAGCTCATCGCTGACCACCTGGTCATCCGGGACGGCGGGCCGGCGGCGCGTCCGCCTGGCCTCGGAGGTGATCTGCCCGCTGGTCGACCGGTGGACCGTGGAGACCGGCGAGATCGAGCGGGCCGGCCGCACCCTGGCCCGGGCGTACCGGCAGTGGGAGGAGAACGGGTGCCGCCCCGACGATCTGCTCGCCGGCCCCGCGCTGGCCCACGTGGTCCGGCACGCGCCGGTGCTGGGCGGTCTCGGGGAGAAGGAGAGAGGCTACGTGCGGCAGAGCCGGACGCGCCAGGCGAGGCGACGGGCCGCTGCCGCGGCGACCGGCCTGGCCACCCTGGTCGCGTTCCTCGGTCTGGTGTGGGCCGGCTTCTTCAGGCCCGGGACGCTGGAGATCCGATCGGAGCCGCCGGCGGCCCGGGTCTGGCAGGGCGATCGCCTCCTCGGCCAGACCCCGCTGCGCTGCCCCATGGACCCCGGGGTCCACACGCTCAGGTTGACCCGGGAGAACCACGACGCCATGGTGCTCGACGTGAGGGTCCCCGCCGGAGGGGTCGCCACCTGCAACCCGGTGCTGCGGTACCCGTTCGGCATCCTCTCGGTCGTCTCGGACCCGTCCGGAGCCGAGTGCGAGGTGTGGTCCCGGAGTCCGCGGGAGAGACCCGGGCCGCTCTCCATACGGGCCACTCCGTTCACCACCGAGGTGCCGGCCGGACCGTACTCCCTGATGCTCAAGAAGCGCGGCCACCTGACCACCACGGTGCCGTCGTTCCAGGTCGGGCCGAACCGGGAGCTGAAGCTCCTCTCGATCCCGCTCGTCAGGGACGCCGGCTGGCTGAGCGTCCGCGCCCCGTTCAACGGTACCAGCCTCGTCGCCTTCGACGAGGCCACGGGCGACCAGGCCTGGATCGGAGCGCTACCGCTGGCCGCGCCGGTGGAGCTCGCCGGCGGCCGCTACCGGGTCGAGTGTCTCTCCCGGGCCCGGGGTCGCCACGTCCAAAGCGTCCGGATCACCCGGGGGACCACCGTGACGTACACGGCCTGGGCCGACCACGCGGCGCCGCTGTGGGAGCTCCGGGCCGGAGACGCCATCCAGACCGCGCCGGGGCTCGCCGATCTGGACGGGGACGGCCTCGCCGACGTGGTCGTGGGTTCGAACAGCCGGCAGGTCATCGCCGTCTCCGGCCTGACCGGCAAGGCGCTCTGGAGCCATGAGACCGGAGCCGAGATCGTGTCGTCGCCCGGCCTGGCCGACCTGAACGGCGACGGCACGCCGGACGTGGCGATCGGCTGCAACGACGGGAAGATCCGCGCCCTGTCCGGAAGAGATGGAACGTCCCTCTGGGTCCACCAGACCAGGGGCGCGGTCTCGTCGAGCCCGGCGCTGGCCGACCTGGACCAGGACGGGGTCCCGGACGTGGTGGCCGGATCGTACGACGGAACCGTCTACGCCCTCTCGGGCAAGGCCGGGAAGCTCGTCTGGGCCGCCCCGACCGGGGGCGATGTCCGCGCCTCTTTGGCGCTGGCCGATCTCGACGGAGACCGGATCCCGGACGTCGTCGCGGCCTCGTACGACGGTGGCCTCCACGTCCTCTCCGGCAAGACCGGCGCGGCCCTCTGGGTCTTCAAGACCGGCCAGGAGCTGGTCTCCTCACCGGTCCTGGTGGACCTGGACCGCGACGCCGTCCCGGAAGCGATCGTGGGGTCCAAGAACGGAAAGGTGTACGCCCTGTCGGTCAGGAGGCGAGCCGCCCTGTGGACGTACCAGACCGGGGGGCCGGTGTTCTCGTCGCCCGCGGCGGGCGACCTGGACTCCGACGGCATCGCCGACGTGGTGATCGGGTCCAACGACGGCTCGGTCCACGCCATCTCCGGCGCCACCGGAAGGTCGCTGTGGTCGTTCAAGACCGGGAAGGAGGTGTACGGCTCGCCGATCCTGGCCGATCTGGATCGGGACGGCTCCCCGGAGGTGCTGGTCGGATCGAACGATCGGTACAACCACGTTCTGGACGGCAAGACCGGGACGCTCCTGTGGGCGCTGGAGCAGGAAGGGGCCAACATGAGCTCCATGTCGGTGGGCGATCTGAACGGAGACCGGATCCCCGACGTGGTCATGGGGAGCGTCGGCGGCATGGTCCGGGCGTTCACGATCATCGTGAAGAAGCCCAGATGGGCGTTCCAGGGAGCCGACATCGTGGAGGGGACGCCGGCCGTCACGGACCTGGACGCCGACGGCGTGCCCGACGTGGTGTTCGGAACCGGCACCGGGGTGCTCCACGCCGTCTCCGGTCGATCCGGCGACGGGCTCTGGGCGTACCGGGCCGACGGCGCTCTCTACAGCCCCCCTGCCCTGGCGGATCTGGACGGCGACCGGGTCCTGGACGTGGTCGTCGGGAGCTTCGCCGGCTCGGTCCACGTGGTCTCGGGCAAGACCGGTCGGTTCTGCTGGGTCTATCGCGCCGGAGGGCCGGTGGTGGGGCAGCCCGCCCTGGTGGACCTCGACGGAGACCGGGTGGCGGACGTGGTGATCGGGTCGTGGGACGGCAGGGTCCACGCCCTCTCCGGCAGGTCTGGCCGGCCGCTCTGGACCCTCCCCATGGGAAACCAGGTCTGGGCGTCGCCGTCGCTCGCCGACCTCGACGGAGATGGAGCTCTCGACGTCGTGGTCACCACGGTGGACGGGACGCTGCAGGCGACGTCGGTGAAGCGACAGGCCCGGCTCTGGTCGGTCAAGATC
The DNA here is from genome assembly GCA_016213885.1 of Candidatus Rifleibacteriota bacterium. Lineage (GTDB taxonomy): Bacteria > Muiribacteriota > UBA6191 > JACPRK01 > JACQZM01 > JACQZM01. The sequence continues at coordinate 3,025 of JACQZM010000325.1, forward strand.
GGCAGCGAGCTCCGATCGTCCCAGCTGGCCATCGACCTGGACCACGACCGGGTCCTCGACGTCGTGGTCGCCTGCCAGGACGGGTCCGTGGTCGCCGTGTCCGGCAAGACCGGCCGGATCCTCTGGAAGGAGCGGCTCCCCGGTCAGGTGTTCTTCTCTCCGGCCCTGGGCGACCTGGACCGGGACGGCTGCCCCGATGCAGTCGTGGGCACGAACAGCGGGCTCGTGGTGGCTCTCTCGGGCAAGACCGGCGCGCGGCTCTGGACTCTCCGCGGCCGGGGAGAGATGACCGGTCCGGTCCTGGCCCACCTCGACGGGGACGAGACCCCGGACGTGGTGGTGGCGAGCACCCAGGGGCCGGTGTACTTCCTCTCGGGCGCCAGCGGCGAGCCGCTGTACGCGCTGATGGTGGTCGGCGTCTCCATGACCGCGGCGCCGATCGTCGTGGACCTGGCGGAGTCGTGGGCCGGGAAGAAGCTCACCTGGCGCTACGGCCGTCAGGGACCGCCGCTGACCGGGCCGGGAAAGGGTCCCCGGAACCTGGCGCTCTTGAACGTGCACCTGGGCCACACCATGGTCATGGCGCCGCTCCCGCGGATGGGCGGCCGGTTCGATCCGGTCGTCCCGATCACCTTCCCCGGAACGCGGGTCGGGCGGTAGCCGGTCACGGCCGGCCGTAGCGGAGGAGCTCCGGCAGGATGGCGATCGTTCCGATGACCACCGCCACGATCGCAAGGACCACCACCACCGACAGCGCCCCCATGAACCGCCCGCCCCAGATCGCGATCGCCGAGGGACGCGGTGCGATCGCCGGGTGCCGGGCCGCTCCCGGAGGCGGCGTCGTCGCGGGCAGGGCGCTGACCGGCCCGGCCGCCGCGGCCGGTCCCGGCCGGCCGCCCAGGAACGCCTGCCACTCGCTCCGGAGCCGGGCGACGTCCTTGAACAGAGCGCCGGCGTCGGCGTACCGTCGCCGGGGATCGTCGGCGGAGGCTCGCCGGAACATCTCCACGACCCCGGCGACCAGCGACGCCGCTTCGGGAGTGAGGAACCGCTCGTCCCGGCAGAGGACCCCCCGGAGCGCGTCCGGCGCATCCTCGGACCGGAAATTCTTGCGGCCCGTGACCATCTCGTAGAACGTGATTCCAAGGGCGAAGACGTCGGAGGCCGCGGTGCAGGGCTGGCCGCCGAGCATCTCGGGCGACGCGTAGAGCGGCGTCCCGATCTGGGCGCCCGCCCGGGTCAGATCGGTCCGGTCCAGGTCCCTGGCCACGCCCAGATCGAGGATCCTCGAGCCGGCCCTGGGGGTCAACATCACGTTGCCCGGCTTGAGGTCCCGGTGCACGATCCCCTTGCGATGCAGCTCCCCGACCCCCTCGCACAGCTCCTCCAGGATCCCGAGGGCCTCCAGCGGCGGGAACGTCGAGCGGCGGTCCAGCGCCGCGGCGAGCGTCTCGCCCTCCAGGTACTCCGTGACCAGGTAGGGGCACTCCTGCACCGCGCCGTGGTCGAGGATGCGGACCACCCGGCGACTGGTGAACTTCATCAGCACGTCGATCTCTCGCCGGAACCGCTGCCTGAACGCCTCGTCCCGGGCATGGGTCGGGTGGATGACCTTGATCGCCACCCGCTCCCCGGAGCCGGGGTCGCGGCCCTCCAGGACGATCCCCATGCCGCCCCGGCCGATCTCCCGCACGATGGTGAAGCGACCGACCGTCCGGGGCGCGACCGGGTCCGGGACCGGCGCCAGGTTCCGGGGCGCCGGGGCTCGCCCTGGGGGCTCGACCGCGTCGCCGGCTCCGCCGGGACCCGGCCGGGGGGCGTCGAACCTGGCGTCCACCAGGTCCGGCACCGCGTCCCGGAGCGTGATGACCAGGGAGGCGCCGTCGGCCGGGCGGGCCAGCGGCTCGATGGAGAGGCACCGCTCCGTCAGCTTCGCCAGCGGCGCCAGCCGGGCATCGCCGCACCCGGGAACCACGACGCCTTCCTGGGCCCGCATGGTGATGGCGGCGAACGGGTCGAGCCGGGCGAACGGCAGCGTGCCGAACAGCATCTCGTACACGACGAGGCCCCACTGGTAGACGTCGGAACGGGTGTCCACCTTCTGCCCGTGCCACTGCTCGGGGGTGGTGTACAGCAGCGTGCCCAGGTACTCCCCCGACTTCGTCAGCGGCGTGCTGGAGGACCCCTCCTGCCGGGCGATCCCGAAATCGATCAGCACCGCCTCCTCGGAATCGTCGACGACCACGTTGCTGGGCTTCAGGTCACGGTGGATCACGCCGGCTCGATGAGCCGCCGCCAGGCCCCGGGCGATGCCCATGGCCCATCGGGGCGTCTCGACCAGCGGGAACGGGGTGAACGAGCCGTCGCCGCGCACCGGCCGACCTGGCCCCCCCCGGGCCGTCCCTGACGGTCCGGCCGGCGTCGGCGCGGCGCTCCCCGGCCGGCCCGGCGGACTCTCCACCTCGCTGGCCCGCTGGTGGATGATGGAGCTCAGCGTGTGCCCCTTCACGATCCGCATGGCGATGTACGGGGAGCTCCCGTCGAGCGACGCGTCCACGTAGGGGACCACGTGGCGGTCGGCGAGCCGCTGGAGCGCCCGGGCCTCCCGTCGGAACCGGCGGACGTCCAGGGTCTGCGCGTCGCCTCCGAGGATCTTGAGCGCCACCACGTCGCCGGTCTTTACGTGGCGCGCCTCGAAGACGCTGCCGGCCCCTCCCGTTCCCAGGAGCTCCACCAGCTCGTAGGGCCCGACGTGGTCGTTCGGCTTCATCAGGAGACCGGTCAGCGTTTCCAGGGCGTAGCGCGGTCTGCCTGCGCCCGCGACGAGATCAGTATAGTCGAGCGGCTGCCCCATCGGATACCTCCCGGACGCCAGAGCCAGCACCGATCATGCCAGGCCAGGCGCCGACGGGGCCAGGGGCCGCCCCGACCCCGCGGCATCGGCCCGGAGTCTCTTTTCGGAGACCAGAGTCTTCACCGGTGGAGAGGGTTCATTTGAAGTCGCGCTCGGGGGGAGAGAAGAAAGAGGAGGGGATCCGGATTGAGGTCGCGCTCGGGGGCGCGACTCGGACCCGGCGAGGCGCCGGGTCATGGTCGGAGGACGCCGTGGAGAGAACGCCGCCACTGCGTGTACAATGGGGCCGAGGATCGCCCCGCCTTCCATGCGCCGCCAGGATGAACTGATCGCCCTCTACCCGTCGCAGAGCCGGCTGGCTCGCAAGTTCCTGCTGTCCCAGATGGAGGGGCTGGCGCTGACCTTCGACTCGGAGGAGCTCCTGGAGTTCCTCCAGGGCCAGGTCTGCGACGACGACCCGATCCTCAGGGACCAGGCGCTCTTCTCGCTCGCCCGGTTCCTGCCGGACTTCGTGCAGCGGCGGTACGCCGTGGCCGCGTCGACCGCCGGCGTGTGGACCGGCTACCAGATGGACGGCAGCAACGGCGCCCTGAAGGTGGTCGAGCAGGCCGACGGATGGAGCTGGAGCCAGGCGGTGCTGACCGTGTCGCGGCTGCGGTGCGTTCCGGTCCGGGACTGGGTGTTCGGCGCGGCGGATCGGCCCGGGCCGGAGATGGAGGTGGGGCTGGCGCTCTCGAGCCTGGAGAGCCGCGAGGCCTTGGACCGGCTCGTCGCCCTGGTCCGGCGCGAGGCTGTCCGCTCCTCGAGCCTCCTGTTGCTGCTCTCGCTGGCCGCCGGCCAGGCCGCGTTCGACCTGCTGGTCGATTCGATCGACCGCACCGACGCGGCGGGTCGCATGAGCCTGGCGTTCTGCCTCCCGGCGTTCCCGGAGCAAGACTGTCGGGCTGCCATGGATCGGCTTCTCGGGTTCCGGGAGGGCTGGGTCCAGGCGGCGGTCCTCGGCAGTGCGGAGGCGCTGGCCGCGCCGGCGCTGGTGCCCTGGCTCGCCGACGTGTACAAGACGAGCGAGAACGAGTTCATCCGCATCCAGGCCGTGAAGGCGGCCGGCGGCATCGCCGGCGACCTGTCGGTCCAGCTCTGCCTGGACGCGGCCGGCAAGGGAACCGACGCGGTCCGGGCCGTGGCGCTGGAGAGCCTGGTCCGCCTCAGGGTCGAGGGGCGTCAGCTCCGCGAAGCGGCGACGCCGCTCCTCGGCTCCCCCCATCTGAAGGCCCGGGTGAACGCCATGCTGGGGGCTCTCGCGCCGGAGGAGACGTTCACCACCCCGGCTTTCCGGGAGCTGCTCATGTCCTCCGACGCGCTCTCCAGGCTGGAGGCGGCGTACTGCCTCGGTTACCTCCAGTCGGGCAAGGCGCTGGAGTACCTGGGCGCCCTGGCGGCGGCGGACCCGTGTCCGGGAGTGCGATTGCAGTCGATCAAGAGCCTCTCCAAGTACCCGGCTCGCGATTCCGTGCCCTATCTGCTGGAGCTGACCCCGGCCGAGGAGCCCCGGGTGGCGCTGACCGCCGCCCGGGTCATGACGCGCTACGACGGCGAGGAGGCCGGCCACACCTGCGGCCTCATCGCCCAGGCGATCGCCCAAGGCGCGCTCCCTTTCCGGAAGGCGCTGCTCTACCGGGCGCTGGGGGCGGTGGCCGGGAAGTCGCTCTACCCCCACGCGCGACAGGTGCTGATCGAGGGGCTGTCCCAGACCGATCCCACCGTGCTGGCCGGAGTCATCGAGGGGTGGAACCTGCTGGGCGCCGCCACGGACCCGGAGCTGCCGATGAAGCTGCTGCGGCTCTCCGCCGAAGGGGATCCGCGACTCAGGGCCAGGGCGAACGTGGCGCGGTGGCATTGCGGCGATGTGGCCGCCGTGGAGGAGCTGGCCCGGATGGTGCTGGCCAGCGACGAGAAGACCGCCGGCCCGGCGCTGGATTGCGTCATGGAGATGGGGCTGCTGCTCCCCACGATCGCCACGGCCCCCCGGTTCAAGGAGCTGGCCCAGAAGCTCCTGTCGCTGCCCGGGCAGGCCGGGGCGGACGCGTTCACCACCCGGGAGCCCGCCGGGCCCCTGGCCGGGGAGAATCCGCCGGAGGCCCGGAAGGCGCCGCTCCGATCGGAGGTCGACTTCGCGATCAAGCGACCGCCCCGGCGGCCCGGCTTCCATCTCTCGCCCAGGGCGGGCGACGCCGTCGCGTCCCCGGTCGGCTCCTCCCCGAGACTCTCCGTTCCGGTCCCGGCCGACGACAGCGGATCCGCCGGGGTGGCCCAGTTCCAGGAGTTCCTCTCGCGGCTCGCCCAGGAGTCGAGCACGGTCCAGGCGATCCGGGAGCGGCTGGAGCGGGTGTCCTACCTGGTCACGGACCAGCTGCCAGACCCGTCCACGCTCTCGGCGCTTCTCAAGAGGGCGCTCAGGCCCATCGCCCTCGCGCTGGGCCTCGTGGTGGCAGCGCTCCTCGTCCGGGCCGGGTGCTCCACGGCGCCCCGGCCGCTCGACCTCGGTCTGACCGTGTCGGCGCTGGCGGGCAGCGCCGACATGGCGAAGAAGCCTCTGGCCACCGGTCAGACCGTCGGGCCCGGCTCCCTCGTCTCGACCGGCTCCGGCGGCGAGCTGGTCCTGGTCACGCCCGGGGGCAACCGGATCTCGCTCAAGCCGTCCAGCTCCGTGCGGTTCGACGGGGCGCTCTCCGGCCGATCGTCCGGCGCTGCGTTCCGGTTCGTGGACCCCCGGGGCGAGGCGGAGTTCGAGTTCACCAGCGGGGAGGCCCTGGAGCTCGTGTTCGGCGCGACCAGGATCACCAGCGGCCGGGCGGTGCTCCGGGTCGGCGTCACCGAGGGGAACAGGACCGTGACCGTGCGATCCGGCAAGGCGCAGTACGAATCGAAGACCGAGTCGTCTCCGCTGCGAGCCGGCGATACGGTCACCGTGCGCTAGCGCGGGGCTCTCGAGGCAGCCCCCCCTTCCGGCCGGTCCGGGACCTCCCGCGTCTCCGTCCGGAGACTGCCTTCGCGAAAGCGGCGCCGCTCGAGGCCCGGGGTTGCGGGCCGTCGGCTCCGGACGTAGACTGGGGCGACACGCCTTCCTTATTCATGAAGGCCGCGGTCGCGGCGACCGGCGGCAGGGGACGACGACCCAGGTCGGGAGGCCCATGGCATGTCACGGCTCTGGCTCCTGGTCATCAAGAAGAACCGTCTCGAGCAGACCGTCCCGATCGTCGGTCCGGAGCTGTCCGTCGGCTCCCGGAGCTTCTGCGACGTGGTGCTGAAGGCTCCCGGGATCCAGCCCGACCACGGTCGGCTGGTGGTCCGTGGAGAGAGCGTGGAGTTCTGCCCGTCGGGGCGTTCGGCCCGGTCCCGCCTCGGCCCGGGCGATCATCTGGAGATCGGCGAGTACACCCTGACGGTCCAGGTGCGGCCGCTCTCCGATGCGTCGGCGAACCCGTTCATGGCGCGGGTCCTGGAGCTCCTGCCGACCCTGTGGACCGCGGAGGACCCGACGACGATGTTCCACCGGCTGCTGGAGGCGCTCCTCGCGATGTTCTCCGCGGAGTGGACCGCCCTCCTGTCGGCGCCGGCAAAGGGCAAGGAGCCGGAGATCCTGGCCAGCGCCGGCAAACGGCCCGGCGGCGAGTCTGGCCGGATCTCCAGGACCGTGGTGGACCAGGTGCTCTCGACAGGAGCGCCGGTGCTGGTGGCGGACGTCCAGGCCGACCCGGTGCTGTCCAGGTCCAGGTCGATCGCCGCGCAGGTCCGGTCCGTGATCGCGGCGCCGCTCTCCCGCGGCGCCACGCTGGAGGGGATCGTGCTCCTGGAGAGCCCGGTCTCGAGGCGATCGTTCTCCCAGGACGAGCGGGACCTGCTGGGTCTCATCACCCGGACGCTGGCGGACCAGCTGCACCGGGCCGGCGAGGCCCGGGAGCTGGCCAGCGCGAACGAGCGGCTCGGAGAGATGCAGCGCGTCGAGATGGCCAGGGAGAACCACCTGGGCAATCTCGTGGGCGCCGCCGCGGCCATGCGGAAGGTGCTGGACCAGGTCCGCCAGGTCGCCCCCACCGACGTGACCACCCTGCTCCTGGGCGAGACCGGCACCGGCAAGGAGCTGGCGGCCCGGGCGGTCCACCAGCTCTCGCCGCGCCGGGACGCTCCGTTCGTGGCGATCAACTGCATGGCTCTGCCCGACGACCTGATCGAGGCGGAGCTGTTCGGCCATGCCAAGGGGGCGTTCTCCGGAGCCCAGGGCGACCGGCTGGGCCGGTTCGAGATGGCCCATCGGGGAACGGTGTTCCTCGACGAGGTGGGGGAGCTGTCGCTCAGGGTCCAGGTGAAGCTGCTCCGGGTGCTCCAGGAGCGGGTCATCCAGAGGCTCGGAGAGGGCAAGGACCGTCCGGTGGACGTGCGGCTCATCGCCGCCACCAACGCCGATCTTGCCACCCTCATCTCCCGCGGCACCTTCCGGGACGACCTGTACTACAGGCTGTCGGTCTTCTCGATCCAGCTTCCGCCGCTCCGGGCGCGGCTCGAGGACCTGCCGCCCCTGGTGGACCACTTCGTCCGGTCGTTCAACCAGACGCTCAGGCGGCAGATCAAGGGGGTCGAGCCGCGGGCCATGAAGCTGCTCGAGTCCCATGGCTGGCCCGGGAACGTGAGGGAGCTGCGCAACGTCATCGAGGCGGCATTCGTGAGGGAGCGAGGCCCCTGGATCACCCCGGAGAGCCTGTTCTTCGCCCGGCCCGGCGGCAGGGCCCCGGCGCCGGACCGGGACATGCCCGCCGGGCTCGAGGCGGCGAAGCGGGAGTTCGAGCGCCGCCACATCCTGGCGGCGCTGGAGGCGGAGAAGGGGAACGCCCTGGCGGCGATCCGGCGGCTCAAGACGTCCAAGTCGAACTTCTACAAGAAGTGCGCCCGCCACTCCATCCCGCTCAGGTCCTCGGGGACATGACCGCCTCCTCGCCCGGGACGGGTGACAGGGTCGGCGGCTACCGGCTGGAGCGAAAGCTCGGCTCCGGCGGCACCGGGACCGTGTTCGTCGCGAGGAGGTCGGCCACGTCGCGACCGGTGGCGCTCAAGATCCTCCACGGGCTCCAGGGGGAGCCGCGGGAGCCGGGCCGCCAGTTCGCGAACCAGCGGCGTCTGCTCGAGTCGGTGGACCACCCGAACGTGGTGCGTGTCCTGGGCGGCGGCGTGGACGGGCCGGTTCCGTTCCTGGTGATGGAGCTGGTGGTCGGCCCGACCCTGCGCAGGAGGCTGCAGCGGGGACCGCTGGTCGGGTCGGCGCTGTCGACGGCCGGCGAGCAGCTCCTGTCGGCGCTGTCGTCGATCCACGACGCGGGCATCGTCCATCGGGACCTGACGCCGTCCAACCTGATCCTCCAGGAAGGCCGGCTCGTGGTCCTCGATTTCGGCCTGGCCAGGCTGGTGGGCGACGAGACGGTCACCCGGAGCCGGGGGATCCTGATGACCGTGGCCTACGCGGCGCCGGAGCGGTTCCGGGGCCTCGCGCTCACCGCCCTGTCCGACATCTACCAGGCCGGGCTCGTCCTCTTCGAGATGGCCACCGGAAGCCCCCCCTTCACGGGCCGCGATCCGTCGAGCCTGGCCACGGCCCACCTCACCAGGCCGCCACCGGCGGCGAGGGCGCTCGACCCGGGGCTGCCGCCGCTGATCGACCGGGTCCTCGACAAGGCGCTCCGCAAGGTCCCGGAGGAGCGCTACGCCGATGCGGCGTCGTTCAGGGACGACTGGCTGTTCGTCCTCTCCCCGCCGTGACCGGGGCCGCCGGGCTCCGTCCGGAGACTCATCGGTCTCCTTTCGAAGACCGGGTCGATCCCGGCCAGGGCCTGATCACGGGCCCAGCCTCCCGACACGGGTGGGGGATCCTGGTTCCGCTCCTCGATGGCGCCAGGCCGTGGGAGTCGCTCCCGACCCCGAGGCGTTGCCGTGGCACGATCCGTGCATCCGGGACCGCCGGAATCCGGAGCCTGGATTCCATCCGAACGGCCCGCGACGCCCAGGTGAGACCCATGGCGAACCCGCTGCCCCCGGCCTGCTCCTCGAGATACAGACCGCTGAGGCTCCTGGGCGCCGGCGGCTTCGGCGAGGTCTACCTGGCCAACCAGGTCGACCTGGGTCGCCCGGTGGCGCTCAAGGTGCTCCACGCCGATCTTCGCTCCGACGGGATCGAGGCGAGGCGGTTCATCGACGAGGCGCGGCTGACCGCCAGGCTGTGCCACCCCGGCATCGTGAGGATCCTGGACCACGACGTGGAAGAGGGCCGCCCCTGGATCGCCTACGAGCTCCTCCCGGGTCCCGGTCTCAAGGACCTCATGAGATTCGGTCCGCTGGAGTGGTGGGCCGTGCTCCCGGTAGGCGTCCAGGTGGCCCAGGCGCTGGCCGAGGCACACCGGCACGGCGTCGTGCACCGGGACATCAAGCCGGAGAACATCCTCCAGGCCGGGCCGGACCGGTTCAAGGTGGTCGATTTCGGGATCGCCAAGTGGGTCCACCTGGGCGGCCCCCACACCTCCCCCGGGACGATCATGGGGACGCAGAACTACCTGGCCCCGGAGCAGATCGACAAGGGGCTGGACCTTCCGCAATCGGATCTCTACGCCCTCGGGGTGGTCCTGTTCGAGGCGATGACCGGCAGGGTTCCTTTCCAGGGCGACAACCTGCTCCAGCTGTTCCAGAGGAAGCTGCTGGGCCAGGTGCCGCGCCCCAGCAGCCTGGTGCCCGGGGTTCCGCCGGAGGTGGACCGGCTGATCCTGAAGGCGCTGGCCCGGTCGCCCTTTGCCCGCTTCAGGACCGCCGACGAGATGGGGCAGGCTCTCCAGGAGTGCCTGACCGCCCTCCCCCACCGGCGGCTCACCCGCCTGCCGGCCCCCGGGAACCGGCCCGTGGCCGGTGTGCTCCCCGGGGACGACGAGCGGACCGCCCTGACCGGGAGGGCATTCTCCGCGGCGGTCGCGGCGGCCCAGGGTGCGGCCCGGCCGGGTCCCGGCGGGAAGCGGGCCGGCCAGCGGGTCGGCGAGCGGGAGGCGCAGACCCGATCGGCCCCGGGCCAGGAGCCCCCGAGTCGGCTCCGGAGGCTGACCCTGAAGGTGGCACCGCTGCCGATCCGGCCGCACTCCTGGGCGGCCCGGGCCGCCGCGGCGCTCCTCTCGTCGGCGCTCTGCGCGGTGACGGCGCTGGCGGCCTGGCACGGGCCGCTGGGCAGCAAGGCCGCGCCCGGGCCGGCGGGCGTCGATTCGAGCCGTCCTGCCGATCGACGGGAGCTGGCCATGCTGGAAGCGGCGGTGGAGCCGTTCCGGGCGAGGACGGCGAACCGCCAGGGCCGGCTGGCCCTGCTCCAGTCGTACCTCAACCCGGTGTCGCTGAACCCGGCGGCCGCCCGGATCCTGGCCCGGCGGCTGCTCGAAGAGGGGCGGGCCGATCACGGCACGGTCGCCTCGCTCCTCTCGGCGGTGGAATCGGAGCGACCGGCTCAGGCCGGACCGTCCCGGGCCGTGACGCTCCTGGTGGCGCGGGCCCGGGGGCATCTGCTCGTGAACTGGTGCTGGACCGAGACGGCCCGTCACGTGCTCCAGGTGGTCCGTCAGGTGCCGGATCCGGCGGCCGATCCGACCATCGCCAGATGGGTCCTCGAAGCGCTGGACCGCGTCGACTACGGCCCCGAGGGTGTGCTCTTGCTGGGGCGGTTCCTCGACGCCCTGGAGGCGGCGCTGAAGACCGTCCGGGCCGGACCGTCGATCGACCGGTCGACGATGGAGCTCCTGGGGCTGGTGCGCGAGGCGGCCCGGGCGACCGGGTTGAGGCCCTGGTCCGGCGTCACGGCCCGGCGCCTCGAGCGCCGGCTGCGGCAGTTCAGGGCGGTGCCGGCCGGACCGGCCAACCGAAGCGAGCCCGGTCGGAGTGCCCGCGCAGGGGCGGTCGCCTTGAACCGGTTCGTGGTGGCGCTCTGGGACCTGGGAGCTGCCGGCCCATCCCGGAGGCGAGCGGCCCGGGCGGCGCTCGACGCCGCGCCGACCGCCCCCACGCTGCCGATCGCCGATCTTCAGGGGCTCCCGCTTCGACTCGACGCCCCGGCGTCGGGCCCGAAGACCCCGGCTCGCCGGTTCTGACCGGGAGGAGGTGTGCCGTCGAGCCTCCGCTGTGGTAACTGCGGGCAGCGCCAGGGTGTCCGCGGACCGTCGCCGGGCACCTGGCAGTCGACTTGCATATCCAGGCGTCGACGATCTGCCGGCAGGGCTGGCCGACCCAGGAGGGAAGTGAGTCCATGAAGCTGTCGTTGCGAGACGCCTTCGTCGTGGCCCTGACCGCCCTCTCGCTGACCTCGGTCTCCCCGGCGCGGCCGGTGGGGCAGCTCGTGAGCGTGACCCGTGACGCCGTCATGGGCTGGGCCTTCGACCCGGAGGATCCCCGGCGAACCGTGGCGGTGCAGCTCAGAATCCTGGAGGGAAGCCGGGTGGTGAGGATTCTGACCGGCCAGGCCAGCACCCCCCAGCCCACCAGGGACCAGCTCTTCGTCGGCCAGGGCGGACACTGGTTCCGTTTCTCCCTGGAGCCGCTGCCAGCGTCGGCGGAGCTCACCGTGGAGCTGCAGCTGGAGGCCGGCGCGGCCGGCCCCTGGTACCCGGAGGTCGTGGCGACCGTGCCGTCGCCGGAGGAGGCCTCGTTGGGGGCGCTCACCCTGACCGGTCTTCACCTGGAGACCCAGGGGTCGTCGCTGGTCGTGGCGGCCCGGCTCCTCTCGGGCCCGGCAAAGCTGGACCGGATCGCCTTCGCCATCGAGGTGGGTGGGGAGGACGGTCCGTGGACCACCGACGTGATCCCGCTGGAGCCGGGGGCGCTCTGCCTCAAGGCCCGGGTCGACCTGGCCCGATATCCGGCGCTCGAGAGCGGCCACCGGAGCACCGGTCAGGTGCTCGTCTCGGTGGTGGCGTCGGACCGGGCGCTGCCGGAGAGGTTCCGCATCGTGGGTGCGGCCCGGCTGGCGGCCTCGGACAACACGCCCTCGTGGGCCGAGGAGCCCCGGGACGCGGCCCCCACCGGCCAGACCGTGGACACCGGAACGGATGGCGCCCGCGGGAACGGCGCCGACGGCGGGGCCCCGTTCGATCCGATGCTCCGGCAGCTGCCCGGGGCGCGGTCGATCGAAGGAGCCGGGGGAGCTGCCGGCCCGGCCGGGGGGTCGCGATGAGGCATCGGCTTCGGCCCCGACCGCGGGCCGCCGACCGGGCCGCCGGCGGCTGGCCCGGAGCGTCGAGAGCCGGCGGAGCCTCCCGGTCGCGCCGGGGCGTGACGCTGGTGGAGGCGCTGCTGGGGCTGACCCTGGCGTTCTCCCTGGTGGGGATGGCCATGGCCATGATGGCCAAGGGATCCAGATTCAGCCACGACCTGGTGGTGCTGGAGACCGGGCTCTCGAACCTCAACCTGGTCCGGGCCCGGTTCCAGCAGGACGCTGCGTCGGTGGTCTGCCTGGTCCCCGGCACCAGCACCGACGATCTGACCCTCAGGGTGGCCAGCACCATGAACGCCGATGGCACGGTCGTCACCAGTGCCGTGGCGTACCGGCTGAGGGGGCGCGGCCCGGAGGTCTGGGTCGAGCGCGACGGCCGGACGCTCGCCGGACCGTTCGTCCAGGGTCGGTTCGATCGCCTGGCCGACCGGTCCGGAGCCCCGCTCGTACGACTCTCCCTGTCCGCCGCGGCAGGGGCCAGGGGGATCCCCACGTCGATGGCGCTCGTTCTCACTGAGCCGCCGCGGGGCCGCCTCCCGGCGCTCCAGAACCTCGCGAGGTGAGCCTTCGTGATGACACCCCATCGAGCAGGCGGCTCCGGCGCCGCCCACCGTTGTCCGCGTCGTGTGCCGGCCCGGTCGAGCTCCGGAGCGACCTTGATCGACGCCCTGGTGGGCGTGGTGATCCTCTCGTTCATGGGCGTCTCGGCCATGGGGCTGATCGGCACCACCGGCCGCGGCGCCGCCAAGGTGAGGGCCGACCTGCTGTTCAGGAGCCTCGTGGTCGACGTGCTGGACCGGCAGGCCAGTGGCCAGGCAAGGAGCTTGCTGTCCAGCGCTCCGGCGACGCCTGGCCGGTTCGCCCGCGACCTGGACGATCCGGAGTGGAGGGCCATGGTCTCCGGGGAGGAGGCGGCTCTCCTCGCGTCGCTGGCCCCCCGGTTCACCGTATCGCTGGAGCCGGAGCGGCCCGGGCCGGCGCAGCAGCGGTACAGGTTCGGCAGGATCACCTGCACGGTGGGCTGGGACGATCCCAACCTGGGCCGGCGGCTCATCACCCTCTCCACGGTCACCGACGCCCTGTGAACGAAGAGGAGCATCATCCATGGCATGCACGCTCGGCAGAGGTCGCAGATCTTGGCTCGGCGCTCGTGACAGGAGCGGCGTCACGGTCACCCTGGTGGTGGCGATGATGCTGCTGGTCCTGATGATCGTGGCCGGCGCCGCATGGGTGAGCCACAGGGGCACCACGACGGAGGTCCAGGGAGGATGGGTGGGGCTGCGGGCCGAACAGCTGGCCCGCGGGGCGATCGCCGAGGCGATGCACCGGGTCGCCGGCTGGGTGAACGTTCCCCGCGCCCGGTTCAGCCCGGGCAAGACCTGGTTCGAGCTGGTCCGGTGCTCCGGGGGCGACAGGGCCGTGGCGACGATCCCGGTGCCGATCACCACCGATCTGGCCGGCCGGGAGGAGTTCACCCTGAGCGACGTGGAGGTCCTCTGTCCTCGAGTCCAGACCCACCAGGGCGTGGGCCAGGGGGTGCTGGAGGCCAGGGTGGTGATCGCCGGCGGGCAGGGCCCGTGGCCGGTGAAGCGTCGGCTCGTCGAGAGGAGGGTCTTCTACAACCCGGTGAGGCAGCAGGGAACCGGGTGGCAATGGACCGATTGCACGATCCAGACCAATCCGCTGGCCAGGCTCTACGAGCGGTGGTGAACAGGTCGTCCTGTCCCCCTGATCTCCTTCCTTTTTTCCGGGTGGCTCACCGGTTCGTGGGGCACCTGACCTCCAGCGGCCTCGCCCTGATGCTCGTCACGAGGAAGACCGCCCGACCCTTGTGTCCATTTACCTTGACCCGGACGTGAGGTACACTCGACAGGGCGCCAGAAACCCGGGAATCGACCGGGTCCAGCGGCCCGTCGGACCTCCGGTCCGGCAGGCTCGCCCGTGGACGTTCGCCGAAAGGGGAGTGGCATGGCTCGAATCGTCAAGGCAGGGCTGATCCAGGCCTCCAACGTGAAGCAAGCGACCCTGGACACCAGCGGGATGTCCAGGGACGAGGTCCGCCAGGAAGTGGTCGCGATCAAACGGGCCATGATGGACAAGCACGCCAAGCTGACGGCAGAGGCGGGCCAGAAGGGCGTCCAGGTGCTCTGCTACCAGGAGATCTTCAACCTGCCCTACTTCTGCGCCGAGCACCACGCGCGCTGGTTCGACGCGGCGGAGTCGATCCCCGGCCCCACCACCGAGGAGGTGGCCGGGTGGGCGAAGCAGTTCCAGATGGCGATCGTGGTGCCGATCTACGAGCGGGCCGACGCCGGCGTCTACTACAACTCCGCCGCCGTGATCGACGCCGACGGGAAGCTCCTGGGCACGACCCGCAAGATGCACATCCCCTACGTCCACCCCGGATTCTACGAGAAGTACTACTTCAAGCCGGGGAACACGGACTACCCGGTCTTCCAGACCAGGTACTGCAAGGTCGCCCCGTACATCTGCTACGATCGCCACTTCCCCGACGGGGCGCGGATCCTGGGGCTCCACGGAGCCGAGATCATGTTCAACCCCTCGGCCACCACGGCCGGGGTCTCCAAGCACCTGTGGGAGCTGGAGCAGCCGGCCCACGCCGTGGCCAACGGGTACTTCGTCGGCGCCATCAACCGGGTCGGCACGGAGCCTCCGTGGAACTCCGGGCGGTTCTACGGCTCGTCGTACTTCTGCAACCCCAGGGGCCAGCTGGTCGCGAAGGGGTCGGAGGACTCCGACGAGGTCGTGGTGGCGGACCTGAACTTCGATCTGATCGAGGAGACCCGTCAGGCCTGGGCGTTCTACCGGGACCGGCGACCCGAGACCTACGGCGATCTGGCACGTCAGCTCCCCTGAGCGTTCCGGGGCTCCCTTCCCCCGGGGAACGGCCCCGGCCGGAGACGGTCGGGATTCCAACGGTCGAACCGTCGAGGCGCGGGGGGAGGCGCCGGCAGGGGCGACGGTGGCCCTCGCCGGTCCGGCAGCGTCCTCGAGAAGCATCGACCGCCTTTCATATTCAATACAAGGAGAACCGAAGATGGCGAACCTCGCGATCGATTTCTGCGGCATCAAGGCTCCGAACCCGTTCTGGCTCTCGTCCTCGCCGGTCTCCAACTGCGGCGAGATGGTGGCCCGGGCGTTCGAGGCGGGCTGGGGCGGCGTGGTCTGGAAGTCCCTGGTCCTCGTGGAGGACAAGCCGCTGGTCAACGTGACCCCTCGCCTCGCCTCGATCGACTTCGAGGAGAAGAAGCTCGTGGGCCTGATGAACATCGAGCTGGCCACGGACCGGCCGCTGTCGGTGAACCTGACCGAGATGAAGGAGATCAAGCGGCGATTCCCGGACCGGGCGCTGGTCGCGTCGATCATGGCGCAGGCCGAGAAGGAGCCCTGGCAGGAGCTGGCCCGACGGGTCGAGGCCGTGGGCGTCGACGGGCTCGAGCTGAACTTCTCGTGCCCCCACGGGATGCCCGAGATGGGGATGGGAAAGGCGATCGGCCAGATCCCGGAGCTCGTGGAGAAGATCACCGGGTGGGTCAAGGCCGTGGCCAAGACGCCGGTGATCGTGAAGCTCACGCCGGACGTCTCCGACATCACCCTGCCGGCCCGGGCCGCCAAGAAGGGGGGCGCCGACGCCCTGGCCGCCATCAACACCATCGCCTCGATCATCGGGGTCGACCTGGACACCCTGGTCCCCAGACCGTTCGTGGCCGGTCGGTCCGCCATGGGCGGCTTCTCCGGGCCGGCGGTGAAGCCGATCGCCCTGCGCTGCGTGGCCCAGATGGCCATGGACCGCCAGATCGGCCTCCCGATCTCCGGCATGGGGGGGCTCTCGACCTGGCAGGACGCGGCGGAGTTCATCCTCCTGGGCTCCACGTCGGTCCAGGTGACCACGGCGATCATGAAGAGCGGCTACCGGATCGTGGAGGACCTGATCGACGGGCTCTCCAACTGGATGGACGAGAAGGGGTTCAAGACTGTCCAGGAGATCGTCGGCAGATCGCTCCAGTACTTCTCCGCCGTGGAGTCGCTGAGCCGCCAGTACAGGGTCGTCTCGTCGGTGGACCACGGCACCTGCGAGAAGTGCGACCTCTGCTACATCGCCTGTCTCGACGGCGGTCACCAGGCGATCGCCCTGGACCCGAAGCGGCTGCCCATCGTCGACGAGAAGAAGTGCACCGGGTGCGGCCTGTGCTGCCTGGTCTGCCCGGTGTGGAACTGCGTCCGGATGAAGCAGGTGGGCACCGGCGCCTGACCCCGGCATCGCTTCGACCCGCCCGGCCCCCGGAGCGCGACTACCCAAGGAGGGGTGCAATGGACCTGGTCATCGCCAACGGCAAGGTGGTCACGGACGAGAAGGTGTTCGCCGCCGACGTGGGGGTGAAGAACGGGAAGATCGCCGCCATCGGCAAGAAGCTGCCGGCCGGCAAGGCCGAGGTCATCGACGCCCGGGGCAAGCTGGTGCTCCCCGGCGGCATCGACATGCACGTCCACCTGAACCTGTTCTTCTGCGGCACCTACTCGGAGGACTGGGACACCAGCACCGCGGCGGCCGCGGCGGGCGGCGTCACCACCGTGATCGACTACGCCATCCAGACCAAGGGCAAGACCCTCCAGGAGGCGGTGGAGTCCCGGATCGCCGACGCGAAGGACAAGGTCGCCATCGACTACGGGCTCCATGGCGGCATCACGGACTGGAACGACAGGACCCGGGACGAGCTCCGCCGCTACGCCAGGACCGGCATCCCCTCGTTCAAGATGTTCATGATCTACCGGTCCCAGGGCTGGATGGCCGATGACGGGATCCTCTTCTCGGCGCTGGAAGAGACCCGGTCCACCGGCGCCCTGATCATGCTCCATGCGGAGAGCGCCTTCGTGCTCGACCTGTTGACCGAGCGCTACCACACGCCGGAGCTGATGAAGACGCACGGCGCCTGGTGCCACACCCTGGCTCGCCCCGACTTCACGGAGTACGAAGCGATCCAGCGGGCCGCCACCTGGGCCCGGGTCACCGGCGGCCGCGTCTACATCGTCCACATGTCCACCGCCGAGGGCGCCCGCATCGTGGCCAGGGCCAAGGCCGACGGCGTCGCCATCTGGGCAGAGACCTGCCCCCAGTACCTGCTGCTCACCGACCGTGTGTTCAAGCGGCCCGACGGACACCTGTTCGGCACCTGTCCCCAGGTGAAAAAGCAGGAGGACTCCGACGGTCTGCTCCTGGGCTTGAAGAGCGGGGCGGTCCAGGTCCTCTCCACCGACACCTGCACGTTCGACTCGAAGCAGAAGGCGATGTGGGAGGGCGACTTCACCAGGATCCCGTTCGGGATGCCCGGTCTCGAGACGTTGCTGGCGACCATGCACACCCACCTGGTGGGCAAGCACCGGTTCTCCCTCCAGGAGCTGGTGGCGCTCACCTCGACGAACCCGGCCAGGCTGTTCGGCCTGTACCCGCAGAAGGGGACGATCGCCGTGGGGAGCGACGCGGAACTGGTGATGTTCGACCCGGCCAGGCGCGTGACCATCGACCACGAGAAGCTCGTGACCCGCTGCGACTGGTCGCCCTTCCAGGGGATGAAGCTCACCGGGTACCCCCACCTGACTCTCTCCAGGGGCCGGGTCGTCGCCAGGGACGGCACGTTCCTGGGCGAGCGCGGGTGGGGGCGCTTCCTCAAGAGAAAGGCCGGGGGCGTCGTCTGATGCCCGAGCCGTGTCCTGACGGCTCCGGCCCGTTCTCATGCACGTTCGTGGGTCTTTGGATGTTCGAAGCGCGATCGCACGATCGAGGAGCCAGAGGATGAGCGAGTACATGAGCACCAAGGAGATCGCCGAGCACAGGGAGAAATACCTGATGCCCGCGTACATGAGCTACTACCAGGAGCCGCTGCACCTGGTCAGGGGCGAGATGCAGTACCTCTACGACGACAAAGGGAAGCGGTACCTCGACGCCTTCGCCGCCGTGGTGACGATCTCCGTGGGGCACTGCCACCCCGACGTGGTCCCGGGGGTGCAGCAGCAGTACGCCACGCTGCAGCACGCCACCACCCTCTACCACGGCGAGGCTCTCGTGAAGCTCGCCAAGAAGCTCTCGGAGATCGCTCCCGGGAAGCTCCAGAAGTCGTTCTTCACCAACTCCGGCACGGAGGCGACGGAGTTCGCCGCCGTGATCGCCAAGAACCACACCAAGCGTCACGAGTTCCTGTCGCTGCGTCATTCGTTCCACGGCCGCACGCTCATGTCGATGACGCTGGGCGGCCAGAGCCTGTGGCGCCACTCCGTGCCGTACGCCTTCGGGGTGACGCACATCCCGGCGGCCTACTGCTACCGCTGCCCTCTGGGGCTCGCCTACCCCTCGTGCGACATCAGGTGCGCCCACGAGGTCGAGGAGGCGGTGAAATACTCCACCTCCGGCAAGATCGCCGGCCTGATCGCCGAGCCGATCCAGGGGTTCGGCGGCGTCATCACGCCCCCGAAAGAGTACTTCAAGATCGTGGCGGAGCTCGTCCGGAAGCACGGGGGGCTGTTCATCGTCGACGAGGTCCAGACCGGCTTCGGCCGCACCGGCGGCAAGTGGTTCGGCATCGAGCAGTGGGGGGTGGAGCCCGACATCATGACGATGGCCAAGGGGATGGGCAACGGCATCCCGATCGGCGGCGTGATCACCACCTCCGAGATCGCGGAGGCCCACCGGGGCCTGATCCACTTCTCCACCTTCGGCGGCAATCCCGTGTCGACCACGCAGGCCAGGCTGGTCATCGAGACCGTGGAGAAGCGGGGCTACCTGGAGCACATCGAGAAGATGGGCGATCACCTCAAGAAGAGGCTCGTCGAGCTTTCCGAGAAGCACCGCATGATCGGGGAGGTCCGGGGCATGGGCCTCATGCTGGGCGTGGAGCTGGTGCGCGACAGGAAGACCAAGGAGCCGGCCAAGGACGAGACGCTCAGGATGATGGAGCTCTGCAAGGAGCGGGGCGTCCTGATCGGCAAGGGCGCCATGGCCGGCAACGTGATCCGGATCAAGCCGCCGTACTGTCTCACCAAGGACGACGCCGACGCGATCGTGACGGCGATAGACGAGGGTCTCACCATCCTGGAGAAGAAGAAGTGACGGCCAAGCGTGTCGAACCCCCGCGGTTGCCTCCCGCGGAGCGGATCAAGACGTTCGACGAGATCGAGCGGACGCTGCCGGCCCACCAGGCGTTCAAGGAGGCGGCGCGGTGCCTGTTCTGCCACGACGCGCCGTGCAACAAGGTGTGCCCGGTGGAGGTGGACGTGGTGAGCTTCATCCGGAAGCTCAAGACCAAGAACTTCACCGGCGCCATCAGGGTGATCCGGGAGGGCAACCCGCTGGCCGCCACCTGCGCCCGCGTCTGCCCGCAGGCGTCGCTGTGCGAGGGCGGCTGCGCGCAGAGCGAGCTCGCCGAGCCGATCGCCGTCGGGGCGCTCCAGCGGTTCCTCGCCGACGAGGAGCTCAAGAAGGGGATCGCCCCCATGGTCCCGGCCCCGCCGACCGGGCGGAAGGTGGCCGTGGTCGGCGCCGGTCCGGCAGGTCTGACCTGCGCCC
>JACQZM010000039.1:0-1266 GCA_016213885.1 Candidatus Rifleibacteriota bacterium
GGGCCACGAGGACCGTTCGGCCAGCGCTACCACCGCCACTGGCTCCTGCGGGAGCCTCGATGTCGTCTGCGGACGCCATGCTGGCGCCAAGAACGAGACCGAAGGTCAAGACCATCGCCCACGAAATTCGTCGTCCGATCTCTGTCAAGAGAACCTCCTGTCTGGCCGCCCCCGTCGGTCGCTTCCCTCCCCAAGAAAATATACGCTCTCGTGACCGTAGTCACCATACAAGACTCAGGAAAGACACGCCCCGTTACGAATCTTGGCATCGAACCATGAAGAAAGGGCCTTGATCACCGCCCCTGATGGATGTTCCCACGAGGTAGCAGGACCCGGAGATGGTCGAACGTCTCCAAGACCTTCCTCGGGTGGACCCCCTCGCAGGCGTTGAGCAGTTGCCGGTCTGCGGTGATGAAAAGAGACGCCCCATGCTCGGCCTTGGCCTGGGCGTAGAGGTGATACTCCAGAGCATCCTCCAGCGAGAGCGTCGGCAGACTCCGGCCGGTGGCGCAGAGCTCGAACTGGCGCCGGCGATAGGGCAAGAGGTGCCACAGGCCACCGCGCTCGAAGAAGAGGCGCCCTGCATACTCCCGGGCCCGCGCTTCAGCCTCGGGTGGACTCAGGGAGAGCCCACCCTCCTGGTCTGGCCAGACCAGGCGATGGCCTACATAGGTGTACACGGCGCGGACACAGTCGAGGCTCACGGTGGCCAGGGCCTTCTGCTGGAGCACTGCGGCCACCAACGCCACGGACTCGACCACCGCCGGGTCACGGAAGAGCTCGTAGCGGCCGAAGTCGATGACGACGTTCTTGTCGAAGTACCAGTGTGGCAAGTCGGGGAGTGTTCTGATCTCCTCGTCCGTCAGAACGAAGCGGGGCAGGACCTGCCGGCCTTCCAGCAGTCTGTAGTGGGGACGACAGAGGCCCCGGGTCGTGGATGGACGGTCACACGGCTCACCGTCCTCGATGACCACGCAGATGCCCTTCACGATCGTGGTCTTCCGGACGCACTCCCCGTGTGTGGATCTCTTCCGGACTTCCCGGGCGAACTCCTCGATCGACCGACCGTTCTTCTCTATCAGGAAGATGCAGCTGCCGCAGAGCCCACGCCTCTTGGGTGGGTTCCTGCAGGGCACGCCGTTGAGGACCACGTTGCAGCACCCGTCGATCTGGAGGTCCGGAGGGCGCTTCTCCAGGCTTATGACCACCGACCGGATGAACGGGTCGGTGAGCTCGAACAAGAGGTTGGCGTTCATCAACGCCCCG
>JACQZM010000039.1:1312-10337 GCA_016213885.1 Candidatus Rifleibacteriota bacterium
GTTCATCAACGCCCCGTAGTGATACGAACAGACCCGCCGGGACCCCGTGGCCGACTCGGAACACCCCACATCATTCTGGATGACGACGCAGATGCCTGGCCTCGGGTCCTTCTTGATGCGGAACCGGTCTTTCTCTCGCGGTGGATCCGCAATAGCGTCGAAGAGGTCCGGCTGCGTCTCCAGCCGCCGGTAGTGCGGGCGGCAGAGGCCTCGTGCATGCGTGGCTTCCTGACAGGGAACGCCTCGTCCCTCCGGATACTGCTCTCGGACGACACACCGGCCGGGGACGGGGTTCTTCTGCCTGGCCAAGGTCGGCTTGACCCGATCGCGGGCGAAGGTGGCAACGTCGAGGTCCGGTCGGTGCCAGACCGTTGCGTAGTGCCTCAGGCACATCCCACGCCTGACCGCAGCCTTCCGTCACGGAACACCCGACTGCATGACAGCGCATAGGCCGTCGGGAGCCGAGGGGTTGGGCTTCAGGTCGAGAAGCCGGCTCTTGCGGGGGAGGGCGAACTCCTCCAATCGACCGTTGTTCGCCAGGAAGCTGAGGTGTCCGCTGCAGATTCCTCGGCTGGCGGGTGCGCGAGAACAGGGGACTCCGTCGTCGATGAGAATACAGAGCCCAGGATCAGGGCGCGGTTTCCTGGTGAGGATCCTGTTCGGGCGTGACGGTGCTCCCATGGTCGGGTCGGGGTGGCGCAGGTCCGACCGGTTCTGTCCAGGGACTCACCTGGGCCCGGGCGATCGGAACTTCGCCTGATCCCATGTTCCCCGGTGCGAGAACGGCTGTCAACGACTGCGGAAGGAGGGCCAGAACCGGAGGCCTCACCGGCAGGGGGCGGCTGTGGGGTGCGGCGCCGGTGCCTGTCCATGGTCTTCGGGTAGACGTGGGCTACCTGGATGCCGTTCGAGTCGCGATGGAAAGGACCTCGAAGGCCGGGGCCGGGCTGCGGGGCCCACGATTCGGTGGTCCGGTGACTCCGCGGACCCTACCGTTTCCGAGTCAGTCGCTTGATCTGTTGCTCCCGGCGGAGAGCAGCGGAGCGATCACGGCACCGCTCCTGGTACACCAGCCGCAACGGCCGACGATTCCAGGTGTACCGGGCGGCCTTGCCGACGTGATCCCTCGCCGCGTCCACGATGCTCCCCAACAGGCCAACCAAGCGTGGCCCTTGCCTCTGACGGCCTCATCCGGTTTCATGAGTAACCATGCGTCCACTTGCCTCCAGGCCACGCATGAGGCATACTCCACTATGCTTCCATTCTGGAACTTCGCCCCGGAGGCATCCATGGCCACCCTCACCATCAAAGACGTTCCCGACTCCCTCTATCGACGACTCAAGGCGCGTGCCGCCAAGCAACACCGTAGTATCAACAGCGAGGTCATCGTCTGCCTCGAGCGCGAACTCCTCGTCGACCGGCCTGATCCCGAGAAGCTGCTTGCCCGCATTGACAGGCTCCGACTGAGCCTCGCCCTGCCCCCAGTCTCTGAGGACCTCCTTCGCGAGGCAAAGGCCGCGGGTCGATCGTGATCGTAGTCGACACCAACGTCGTTGCCTACCTCATGATCGGCGGTGCTCTCAACCCCGTTGCTCGACAGGCCCTCCTCATCGATCCAGAGTGGGCGGCGCCTGCACTCTGGAGAAGCGAGTTTCGGAGCGTCCTCAGTCTCTACCTGCGCAGGGGGCTCCTCGACGTCAAGACCGCTTTGAGTCTGGCCGCTGAGGCTGAGTGCGTCATGGCACGCCGTGAGTACTTTGTTGAGTCGCCCGAGGTACTCAGACTCGTCAAGTCCACTGTCCTCTCCGCTTACGACTGCGAGTTCGTCGCTCTTGCCATGCGCCTGCAACTCCCCCTGGTCACCACTGACACGGGCATTCTATCCGCAGTTCCGGATGTGGCGATCTCCCTCGAACAGTTCGCAAACTCCTGAAGCGCGCCCTCTCGCGACGAGCCGCAGCGAGGCTCGATGCGAGTTCCGACGGTGCGGGCTATCTATGTCCGTCTCAAGCCTGTCGTTTCGACGTCGTGGTCTTTCGAGTGGCCGTCGTGCGCGCGCCGACGTGGACTGGAACGTGGTGGGCGCGTCGAGCTCTCGACTTGAGCGGCAGCCTTCACCTCACGGCGTCACCACATTCACGAGTATCTGCGGCACCTTGGCGAAGTGGTCGTCCAGGGTCAGGACGGTGAGGCCGTGCTGCATGGCCGTGGCGGCGATCCAGAGATCGTTGGTCGGTATGGGGGTTCCCGCCGCCAGGAGAGATCGGCAAATCGCCGCGTACGGCTGGCTGGATTCCTCGTCGATCGGCAGGATACCGACGCGCGAGGACGTCAGAAACCGGCCGAGCAGTTCCTCGTTCCGGCGCTCGTGACGGCCTCCTCGAAAGCCGGCGCGCGGCTCGCCCAGGACGACCGGGTTGACGAGCAGTTCCCGGGCCGCCCGCACCGCCTCGCAGACCGCCGGGTGCCCCCTGAGGAGCGCCGAATACGCGCTGGTATCCAGCATGAGCCTCGTCATCTCTTCCACATCTCCCGGTCGATCCGACGCTGCTTCGCAATACGCCCGTCGAACTCATCGGCCTCTTCGGGCGTCCACGCCCCCATCAGAAAGTCGAGATCGTGGTGCCTGACCGGCTCCCGGCTCTTTCCCTTGCTGATGTGTTCCTCCAGCAGGCTGATCACGGCGCGGTTCAGGCTGGTCTTCATCTCCTTGGCGCGTCGCTGGATCTCGCTCGCGACCACCGGCGGCGGATTGCGCAGAGTCAGAGCTTTCATGGACCCTCCTGGCGATGCACAGATTGCATCGCCATGACTCAAGTCTAGACTCACGAGAAGGAGGTGTCAAGAACGTCGGTGTGTGGCCCGAAACCCTGGTCCAAAGCCGAGAACGACAAGGCTCGCCGCCCCCCGGGCCCGGCCCTGCTTCGCTCCTCGGTTCGTCGCCATATCCCTGCTGGCTGGTAGCTTCGAGGCGCGGACCCTCGCCGGTCCACTCGAAGACGACGCGCCACTGATCGTTGATCCGGATGCTGTGTCTTCCGGCGCGACTCCTTCAGGTGCCCGAAGAACGCCTGGGCCAGCGCCCGGGCGAACTCGGTCTTCCCGACGCCGGTGGGCCCGCAGGAACAGCTCCGTGTAGACCTCGGCCGCCCGGTCCGGGAGGGTCTGACCTGAAATGGACTCGAGCATCTCTCTCAGCCCCTCGTGTCAACCCTGGCAGGGCTCGGCGTCGCATTCGGTTTCGGCTGTTGCTCGAACAGCCAGCATCGGGACGAGCCGATGTTCGGCGCACCGCCTCGGCGAAGCCTCGGGGCAGGCTACCGAAGATCGACCCGGTCTCGCCGGGCATGGCAAACAGCTCACATGGGCCTTGCAGTCGACGAGAGGATCCGCAACACTGAATTCGAGGTGCCGATCGCGTAGCGCTGGAGGTGGTTACCGTTCACGACAAGCCAAGGCCGCGCAGACGGTTCCGTCAATCGACCTGGCCCTCCGACGAGGAAACCGTGGTCTGCCTGGAGGATCGTCGCTCATTCTCCCGTTCCTCCGCCTGCTGGGCGATGGCGCGATGACGTGCGGACTCTGCCGTCACTTCGTGGACGACGCCGCGGCGTTCGAGAGGCTCTTCCCCGGCCTTCTGATCCTCGGCTCCGGGCAGGGCGACGCTCGGGGCGACCAGGGGATCTGCAAGGTCCACGGCAGGATGCTCACGCCCGGAATGTCCTGCCCGCGCTTCTCGCCCCGGGGGCAGAGCCCGGGAGACTGCGCTGACGGAGCCCCGCTTCAGGCGAACCCAGGCACCGAGCGGGGCCCCGACAAGGGCCTCATCTCAGGGGTCCTCGACGCGGGCACAGAGGGCGTCCGAACTGAGCGCGACGGAGAACCCGAACTCACCGAGGATCTCCGACACGAAGACGACGCGAGCCAGCCGCCTCGAGAAGTCGGCCGCCCCTCCCTTGAACTGGAAGCTGAGGTAGTTCTCACCCGGCCGCTCGCCCACGAGCGCCTCGATCGCGGCAAAGTGGAAGCCGAACCGGGACTGCAGGTTGCAGAAGTTCCTGGAGATCAAGAAGTAGTTCTTGTTCGAGAAGCTGCTCTGCATGGCGGGATCCAGCGCCGGGTTGACAGTCGCCTGGAACATCACGGACATGAGCCCCCCGGCGTCGACCGGCGGGGGCCCCTGCCACGGAATCGCCACCATCCCTTCCCAGATCGCCCGCATCGGGATCGAGCGGATGTTGTCCAGCGGCACATACCGACCCTCCACCTCCCTCTCGAACCCGTCGTCGAGGTTGATGACCCAGAGCTGCATCGGAACGTCGGCAACGAGCTGCTTGCTCGAGCGCTCCGTGAACCTGTGCTCCTTGCCGAACGTGAACATCTCGTGGACGGCCTTCTCATGGCAGAACCGGGTGATGTCGTGGAGAGTCTGGCACCGGCCGGGCCTGAACTCCGGAGCGTCCGGATCCAGGAGGTTCAGGGGAACGATGCACCTCGCGATCCGCTGCAAGATGTCATGAACCGGACTCCCCTCCATGAGGTTCTTCCGGCGGGTCGCCGTGAGGAGTTGCCCGAGGCGCCCCTCGTGGACCCTGCGGCGGTCGGCATCGACGGTGACCACGAGGCCAGCCGTGAGCCTCTCCAGCGCCCTGGGAACCCCGAACAGGGCAGGAATCCCGAACTCCCTCGCCACCGACGCGAGATGGCCTGTCACGCTCCCCTGCTCGGTGACGACGGCCACCGCCCGGTTCATGACGGTCGCCCAGCGTGGGAGTGGCTGCGCGCTCACCAGCACCGCCCCTTCAGGGAACTGCAGCACATCGGCGTTGTGTCTCACGAAGAAGACCGGGCCGGAGGCAGCGCCAGGACTGGCAGTCACGCCTCCTCCCACGATCGGAGGCCGGTCCACATCCTGTACCGAGGCCGGTTCGAGGCCGCAGGCCACCTGCTGGAGCGGCCGGCACTGGAGCACGTAGAACGAGTGGTCGCGCGCCATCACCCACTCCACGTCCTGAGGGCATCCGTAGTGCCCCTCCAACCGGACCGCCATCCCGGCCAGCCTCAGAGCCTCCTCGTCGGTGAGTGAAGGGCTGGAGCTCTCCTCCTCCAGCAGAGCCTCTCGCACCACCCCTTCCTCGGGGTCGCACACGATCTTGAGCTCTTTCACCCGGACAGTCTTCTCCACGAGCCTCATCGGATCGGACCGCGACACCACGAACTGATCCGGCGTCACGCTGCCATCGACCACGGACTTCGGCAACCCCCACGCGGCGTTGATGACGATCGAGCTGTCCCGGTCATCGATGGGATTCCGGGAGTACATCACCCCTCCGGCGACGGCGTCGACCATCGCCATGCATCCCACGCACATCCAGACCTGATCGTCGGCGATCCCTCGATTGAACCGGTACGACATGGCGTGCAGGCTGTACTTGCTCGCCACGATCTCCTTGTACGCTTCCAGAATATGATCGGCGCCGATGTTGAGCTCGGATCGATACTGACCAGCGAACGAGACACCGGCGTCGTCCTCGCCCGAGGCGCTGGAGCGCAGCGACACCCTCACGCCAGCGCCAAGGGCGCGCTCCAGGCGGGCGTGAGTCAGCTGGATCGCCCGGGCCAGGTCTTCCGGAACGGACGCCCGGGTGATGAGCTGCTGGATCTCCGCGCTCAGGCCGTGGAGGTCGTCCACCTTGTCGCCGGTGAACGACTGGAGTCGACGGTCGATCTCCACCTGGAGATCGTTGTGCTCGATGAACCTCTGGTAGCCGAGCGCTGTGACGACGAAACCGCCCGGCACCGGCAGGTTCATCTCCTTCAGCACCTCCCCCAGGTTGGCCATCTTGCTCCCCGTTTCGGCGACGGTGCTCTTGTCGACCTCCTCGAGCGGCACGACGAGGCGGTCCCCCGCGGCTGGCTTCCTGGACGCCAGCACGGCGCCGATGGCCTCCTGGATAGCCTTGAACCGGGCGTTCAGCTCCTCGTATCTTCCCGGGGCGAGCTCGGTCAGGTGCCGGATGATCTTCATCGCGTTCACCGAAACCGCGGTGCAGGCGGCCTTGACGTAGGTCATCCCGAACGGCCGGGCGCCGACGAGCGCCCGCTCCATGTCGGACATGGTCTCGAGCGCCTTCTGGTTGGCGGCCAGGAGCAGCTTGAAGCTGTGGTAGCGCGCCCTGAAGGCAGTACGAAGCTGCTCGACGTCTTGCGGGGAGCGTGCCTGTTCGCCTGCGCCGAACAGGGCCTCCTTGAGGTACTCGAGGAGCTTCAGCATCGCCACCGTCAGACGCCCTGCGACCGCTCCCTCTGCTCCTGGAGAGATTTCTTCTTGAAGGCGTCCTGAAGTCTGTAGAGGAGCTCGTCGATCTGGACCGGCTTGATCAAGTAGTCGAACGCCCCGAGCGCCATGCCTGCCATGGCCACCTCCACGTTGGCGTGCCCGGTGAGCATGATGACCTCGGCCAGCGGGGCGATCTTCTTGATCTCGTCGAGAGTCCGGATACCATCCATGCCCCCCATCCTCACGTCCAGGACCACGACGTCCGCTGGAGACTCCTTCATCATCTGGATGGCGGCCTCGCCGGAGGTGACGGCGGTGAGGTTGACCTTCCGCTTCTTCAACCTCTTGACGAGGATCTCCAGGAATTCCGCCTCGTCGTCCACGAGCAAGACGGACATCTCTCCCATCTTCCGGCCCTCCTAGACGCGGCTCATCGTGATCCCTTTGATCCTGGCCTCCAGGATCTTCTGCTCTTGCCCGCTCTTCCTCTCCTTGGCCTTCTCGATGAGATCCAAAAGCTGCTGCATGTCGCACGGTTTCATCAGGTAGTCGTTGGCGCCCAGCTTCATCCCCTCGATGACCCATTCCACCGTGGTGTGCCCCGAGATCAGAATGACCTCCACCAGCGGTGCGAGCTTCTTGAGCTCGACCAGCGTCTCGATCCCGTCC
Source organism: Candidatus Rifleibacteriota bacterium (assembly GCA_016213885.1). Classification (GTDB taxonomy): domain Bacteria; phylum Muiribacteriota; class UBA6191; order JACPRK01; family JACQZM01; genus JACQZM01. Next base: position 8,262 of record JACQZM010000039.1, read on the forward strand.
ATCCCGGGCATCTTCACGTCCAGGAGCACGACATCGACGTTCAGGTGGGCCTGGAGCCTCTGGAGAGCCTCCTCGCCGCTGTGGGCGGTCAGGACCGCGAAGTGCCTCCTGGAGAGGCGTCTGGCGATCGCGTCGACGAACAACACCTCATCGTCGACGACGAGCACAGTGGTCGGCACGGCAGCCGCGAGGCTCCCGCTGCACGGCTCCTCCGCCGGCGGGGGGCGATCAGGCTCCGGCGACAGGGCCTTTCCGACCTGGGTCGCCGGCCCTTCGGGTGGGATCGTGATGCGGAAAGTCGTCCCCACGCCCACTCTGCTCGTCACGGAGATCGACCCGCCCAGCTTCCTGACGATCCCGTAACAGATGGAGAGCCCCAGGCCAGTCCCCTTGCCGACCGGCTTCGTCGTGAAGAACGGATCGAAGATCCTGGGCAGATGCTCCTTCGCGATCCCCTGGCCGTCGTCGGCCACCTCGATCACGAGGTTGCCCTGATCCAGCTTCGTGCTGACGTCGATCTGCCCCCCGGGCCCCTGGAGCGCGTCGATCGCGTTGTTGATCAGGTTGAGCAGAACCTGCTGCATCTCGGAAGGGGAGACGTGGCTGATCGGCAGGTTTCCGGCGAGGTGGGCCTCGATCTTCACCTGGCCACCCCTCACCTTGCGCTCGGACATCGCCACGGCTTCCCGCACGAGGTCGTTCAGCTGGACCGCTTCCGCCCTGGTGGCTGTCCGCCGGGCGAAGCTCAGGAGGTTGTGGGTGATCTCCTTGCACCGCATCCCCTGGGTCTTGATCTGGGTGAGCGCTCTCCGGAACTCCTCCAGGTTCTCGCTCTCCTTCAGAACCGAGTCGTCGAGGAGGTCTTCCACCCACCCGGCTTCCTCCACGATGATCGCCAGCGGGTTGTTGATCTCGTGGGCGATCCCCGCCGCAAGGTCGCCCAGGGAAGCCAGCTTCGCCCCGCCTCCCAGCTCCACGTCCTTGGCGGTGTACGCCTGATCCGCAGGGTCATCCGCTTTCTCGGGGAGCTCCGCTCGAGGCGGGGCGGGACTGCGGTCGTCGTCCATCGGTCTCCTCCCGGCAGCCATGATGGTCGTGACGGTGCGAGGGCCTTCAGCCCCTCTCTTCGCAGGCCACGAGGGAACATCCGACCCCGCCCCTCGCCCACACTCATCGGCGGGGAACGACGGCAACACTCGTCTGTCGAGCGCCAGCATCGAGGCGGTTTCTCGGGCAGGCCCGACGTGGATGGTCCGGGCAGGATAGTAACACGGCGAAGGCAGCGATATCCATTCATGAGCAGCAGGTGCTCTTCGCGGCGACGCCGCTCGGAGCATGACCGAGCCGGGCTCCGAGAGCCGCGCCGGGCCAGCTCCGCCGGGCGCGGTCGGCCCTCCCGCTCGTCCACGCCACCATCCCCGGGAGCGGTTCTCGAAGGGGGGTGATCTCGATGGAAAACCGTTGACGCCGCCATGACGGAGGCCTACCATCGAAGTGCGCGGCAGAATGGTGCGGGCCCGAGCGCTACCTCGGAGGACGTCCTCCTCATCCTCTCTTGCTCGTCTCGCGCTCGATGGACGGGAAGCAGACTCATGGCGGTGGTCACCATCTTCAGCGCCTCCTACTGCAGCGGTCAACAGATCGCTCGAGGGGTCGCCCAGAAGCTCGGTTACAGGTTCGTGGACGAACAGTTCCTGGAGGACGTGTCTTCGACCAGCGGGGTGCCGGCGGACCGTCTCAGACGCGCGATGTACGGTCCTCCGGGGTTCTTCGAGGGTTTTACCCGCGACCGGGTCAAGAACGTCGCCCGCATCCGGGAGGCGTTCGCCCAGCTCATCGCCGGCGACAACCTGGTCTACCTCGGGTTTGCGGGTCAACTGATTCCCAGGACGGTCACGCACGCCCTGAAGGTGTGCCTCATCGCCAACCGGGACCATCGCATCCAGCGCGCGAGCCAGACGTCAGGCGTCCCTCCGGAACAGGCGGTGGAGGTCATCCGCAAGGATGACGAGCAGTGCCTCCAGTGGACGCGCTACCTTTTCGAGGTCGCGTCGTGGGACGAGAGCCTCTATGACC
>JACQZM010000039.1:10364-14866 GCA_016213885.1 Candidatus Rifleibacteriota bacterium
AGAGCCTCTATGACCTCTTCATCCCGGTCCACGACCGTACCCCGGAAGACTGCGTGAAGCTCATCTGCGAGAACGCCGCCAACGACGCCGTCCAGTCGACACCCGAGGCGCTCGAGCGCTGCCAGGACTTCGTCATCGAGGCGAAGGCCGAGAGGTTGCTCAAGGAGGACGGACACGACGTGGACGTTCGTTGCGAGCGGGGACACGTCGTCTTGACGATGAAGAAGTTCGTCTTCTGGGTGAGCCACTACAAAGGGGCGCTGATGGGTCTCATGACACAGATTCCCGACATCAAGGGGGATGTAGAGGTGCTCGAGGGCGCGGACTTCTACGCCGATGGACGGTACTCCCCCGGCGCTTTCGAGCTGCCGCTGAAAGTGCTGCTCGTGGACGACGAGCGGGAGTTCGTGGAGGCGCTCTCCCGGAGACTGGAGGCCAGAAAGCTCGAACCGGCGCACGCCTACGATGGGATGGAAGCCCTGGCGAAGCTGCGCGAAGAGGAGCAGGACGTGATCCTCCTCGACCTGAGGATGCCCGGGATCGACGGCATGGAGGTGCTGCGAAGGATCAAGAAGGATCACCCCGACACGGAGGTCATCATCCTCACGGGGCATGGATCCGAGAAGGACGAGGCCTTGGCTCGGGAGCTGGGCGCCTTCGCCTACTTCCAGAAGCCGGTCGATTTCGACGCGCTCGCTCGCACGATGAAAGAGGCTCAGCGAAAGGTGCGGGAGTCCCGGGAGGCACGGGCTACCGAGAGCCGGGAGAGGACGGACACCGATCGGTCATCGAAGGGATGATCCCGGACCCGGGCCTGAGAAAGCCAGGAGAGTTGAAGCTGGAAACGGGTGGGAAGAACCGCCTCGCCCACGGCCATCACGACGAGAGGACGATGGCGAGGGAGACCTCCCAGAGCTACCGTCAGCTCTTGACGTACTCGGTGCTGCTCACCGCGCTCGTCTCGGTGGTCCCGCTCGTCCTCATGACCGGGGCGAACCACAGACAGTACTGGCAGACCATGAAATCGGAGATGAGGCAGCCGATCGCCCGCCTCACCTCGAACGCCAGGATGTCGATAGAGGACTTCATCGAGAAGCACCTGGCGGCGCTGACGTACCTCGCGAACGACCGCTCGCACGACGAGCTGTGCGACCAGTTGCGCCTGGCAACGACGCTGGCGAACCTCAAGGAGTCGTTCCATGGCTTCGTCGACATCGGCATCCTGGACGAGCAGGGCAGGCAGAGCTACTATGCGGGCCCCTACGATGTGAAGAACAAGGACTACTCGGGCCACGATTGGTTCCGAGAGGTCTGTGTGAAGGGGCAGTACGTCAGCGATGTCTTCCTCGGGTACCGGAACTTACCCCATTTCATCATAGCCGTCAAGAAGTCGCAGGCCGGCGGCGGGAGGTTCCAGGCTCTCCGGATCATCCAGACGCAGACGCGGTTCTCCGGGAACCTGCTCGAGCGATGTCCGCTGGAAGTCCCTCCCTACTCGACCCGGACGGAGCTCGTGGACTCCGTGGACAAGACTGGGAAGCAGCTCTTCCTCGGCTATGCCTACCTGAACCAGACCCCCTTCATCCTCATGGTCCTGGAACGTCAGGAGGACGTGATGAAGAACTGGTTCTCGCTGAGGAACGACAGCATCCTGCTCCTGGTGGGCAGCGTTGCGGTCCTCCTCGTCGTGATCCTGGGGGGGTGCTCGTATTTCGTGAACCGGATCCGGGAGGCGGACTTCAGCTACAGGAGGGCGCTCCACAACATCCAGTACACGAACAAGATGGCCTCCATCGGCCGCCTGGCCGCCGGCGTCGCCCACGAGATCAACAACCCGCTGGCGATCATCAACGAGAACGCCGGGCTGCTCAAGGACATCGTCTCGCTCAAGGCCGCCCAGCCGGGTGGCCATGACTTCGTGAAGATCGCGAATGCGATCCTCAAGTCGGTGACGCGGTGCAAGGCGATCACGCATCGGCTGCTCGGGTTCGCCAAGAGGATGGACACCACGACGGAGACGATCGTGCTGGAAACGCTCCTCAGGGAAGTGCTGGGCTTCCTCGGAAGGGAAGCGGAGCATCGGAACATCCAGGTCAACGTGACGGTGGATGCGGATCTGCCACAGATCGAGAGCGATCGGGGCCAGCTTCAGCAGGTCTTCTTGAACATCGTCACGAACGCGTTCGCAGCCGTCCAGGACGGTGGCAAGATCGACATCTCGGCCTCCAGCCACGATCCGGGGCATGTGGCTATCGCCATTTCCGACAACGGGCATGGCATCTCCAAGGAGAACCTGGAGCAGATCTTCGAGCCGTTCTTCACCACCAAGCAGGAGTACGGGACCGGTCTGGGGCTGTCGATCACCTACGGTATCGTGCAGAAGCTCGGGGGGGGCATCGAGGTGGAGAGCACCGTGGGCGTGGGAACGAGGTTCACCGTGATCTTGCCTCTGAGGAATCAGAAGGTGGCGGAGTGACGTATGGAGAATCTCACGGTCCTGGTCGTCGACGACGAGGAAGAGCTGGCTTTCGCCCTGGCGGAGCGATTGAAGCTCCGCGGGATCGACGCGGAGGCCTGCACGACCAGTGAGCAGGCGTTGCGCCGGATCGAGGACTCGGTCTACGACGTGGCGATCCTCGACGTCAAGATGCCCGGCATGGGGGGGGTCTGCCTCATGAACCGGATCAGAGAGAAGCGGCCGTCGTTGCAGGTGATCCTGTTCTCGGGCCACGGGTCGGAACAAGAACGGGAGGAGGGGCTCGGCGGGGGGGCGTTCGACTACCTCGTGAAGCCGTTCGACATCGAGGAACTCGTCCAGACGATTCTGACCGCCTCGGGCGGCTCGAGGAAGTCGTCGTGAACGACGATCGGGACCGACCCTCGGACAGAGCGGACCTGGTGTTCTTCGGCAGGATCTCGGCCAGCGCGACGCACGAGATCAAGAACGTGCTGGCCACGATAGGCCAGCAGGCGGGCTGGATCGAGGACATCCTCCTGATGACGCAGGCGGAAGGCGCGGTCGACATGGATCGGATCAGGCAGATCACCGGCAAGATCGCGAACCAGGTCGCCAAGGGAGACAAGATCGTGCGTCGGCTGAACCGGTTCGCCCACTCGAGCGATCTCCTGGTGACGAGGTTCGACCTGACTGCGACGTCGAGAGACCTCGCCGCCTTCGCGGAGAGGCTGGTGGGACTGAAGCGGGTGAAGTTCGCCGTGGAGATACCCGATTCCGAGATCGTCGTGACCGGCGACCCGTTTCTCTGCCAGCGGACGGTCTTCGGGTGCATCGAGCTCCTTGTGTCCGAGTCGAAGGAGGGTTCTTCCGTCGCGGTCTCGATCGCGGATGGTCAGGGTTCGGCCGTGCTCGCGGTCACGGCGGAGCCGTTCGACGAGACCCGGTCGTTGGCGGCACACCTGTCCGGGCTGAGGGCACTTGCGGGATCGCTGGGCGCGACGCTGGACGAGGCGTCCGGGCAGGGGCGCAGGGTTCTCACGGTGACGTTCTCCAAGTAGGTGGACGATGGCCGACGAGCCGCCGTCGTGGTGGGGAGGGTCGCCGGCGCCTCGGCGGCAGGGTGACGCCGACGAGCCCGAGTCGGCTGATTCGTGAGGGGTGGTGGGTGTGGCTTCGGGAACGAAGGTGCTCTTGGTCGACGACGAGGAGGAGTTCGTGGAGGCGCTCGCGGAGCGCATGACCAGCCGCGGCATCCAGGTGGACACTGCGAGGGACGGCAAGGAGGCGGTCGACAAGCAAGAGGAGAAGGACTACGACGCCATCATTCTGGATCTGAGCATGCCCGGGATGGACGGGCTGGAGACGATGAAGCAGCTCCTGCTGAAGAACCCCGACCTCCAGATCATCTTGCTCACGGGGCATGCCTCGCTGGAGAAGGGCGTCGAGGCCGTGAAAGCGGGGGCGGTCAGCTTCCTGGAGAAACCCGCCGACCTCAACAAGCTGATGGAGCTGATCAAGGAGGCGAAGGCTCAGAAGATGCTCCTGGTGGAGGAGCGCATGGAGGAGAAGATGAAGGAGCTCCTCCGGAACAGGTCCTGGTAGGGAGGCCCCCGATGCACAATATCCGTGTGACGGACATCATCATCCCGCTGGAGAGCTACCCGCACTTCACCAGGGAGGTCACGCTCCAGCAGGCGATCCAGGAGATGGAGAAGGTGCAGATCGTCAGCAAGGACCGGAAATCGCTGCCGCGCGTGGCGCTGGTCTTCGGCAAGGACCAGCACGAGCTTCTCGGCCTGGTGAGACGGCGCGACATCCTCCGGGGCCTGTTGCCCGACTTTCTGATGCCGAAGACTCTGGAGCACAGCAGGCAGCCGTTCGACGTTCAGGCCGATCCGAACCTGACCGAGATCTCCACGGAGAGGCTGATCAAGATCATGCGCGAGCAGGCCAAGCGACAGGTGAGCGAGGTCATGCTCCCGATCAAGGCGACGATCGAGCTCGACGACACCATCATCAAGGCGATCCACCTGATGGTCAGCGA
>JACQZM010000326.1:0-6411 GCA_016213885.1 Candidatus Rifleibacteriota bacterium
GCCCGGTTCTCGTAGACGTAGTCGAGCATGACCCCGGAGTCGAAGCCGGACTCCAGCCCCAGCCGGATCCCCTGGCTGAGCCGGCCCACCGTGGCCATGACCCAGCGCAGCAGCGTGTAGACGAACGACCCTGGGCCGCGGAGTCGCTCGAACTCGTCGTGGGTGTAGCCGCGCCGATCCGCGTCGAGGAGGAAGGCCCTCTTGCGCGGCTCGACCTCGGGATCGAGGAAGAACTCCCGGATCTTCTCCACGACCAGGTGGCGCTCCTTCTCGTGGAAGATGGCATGGTAGAAGCCCGGCAGCACCACCAGCCTCTTGACCGGCGACGAGAGCCGGTCGTAGAACTCGTGCTGGGCGTCCTGGCTCACCACCCAGTCGGAGCCCGCGACGAGCACCAGGGTCGGCACGTCGATGGCGCCGGCATCGGCGATCAGCCGGGTCGACGTGTCGAACAGATCCAGCAGCATGTTCACGGCGATCTGCGGGAAGATCAGCGGATCCTCCGCGTAGCGCTGGGCCTCCACCGGGTCGTGCGTCAGCATCCGGCCCTTGACGTAGCTCTTGACGAAACCGGGCCCCAGGAGCACCTGGCGCAGCCTGAGCAGCTCGATGGCGAACGGGACGTAGAGCCTCACGCGGAAGGCCGGGACCGCCAGGACCAGCGCCCGGATCTTCGGCGCGTAGTCGTGGACCCAGGCGCTGACGATGACGGCGCCGACGCTGGTGGCCACCACGGTCATCTCCTCGACGGGGATGCCGTGATGGCTGGAGATCCACTTCACGAAAGCATCCACGTCGCTGATGACCGTGGCCAGGTCGGAGGCCCAGCCGCGCTCGCCCGGAGAGCGTCCGTGGCCCCTGGCGTCCCAGGCGAACACCGGCAGATCGTCGAGCCCGAGGGTGTCGACGGTCTCCTGCCAGCGTCCGGAGTGCTCGTGACCCCGATGGAACAGGAGCATGGCCCCCCGTCGCGGCTTCTCCGGAATCCACGCCCGGTAGAAGAGCTGCGTTCCGTCCCGGCTGGGGTATGTGTTCTCGATCGACTGTCGCGAGGTCGATTGGCTTGTGGTCGTCATGAGGCTCACCTGGATCTACGGGGTCAATCGGGATCGATCTCCGAGAACCGGCTCCGCGGATCGCTCATCTGCCCCGAGAAGGTCTCGGGCGTCGCCGGAGCCGGCACCGGGTCGGCCATCGACTCGATCAGGTTCTTGTGGTAGGTCTCCCGGAGGATGTTCAGCAGCAGCCGCTCTCGATCCTTGGAGAGCGCCAGCACGACCCGCGGGTCCACCGGCTTGTCGAAGACGATCCGGACCTTCATCCCCAGCTCGCGCTCCGCGCTCCCGTAGGCGGCGGCGCCCCAGCTGTCCACCGGGTCGTCGAGGGTCACCGGCACGATCGAGACCGGCTCATCCAGCAGCTTCTCCGCGATGGTGTCGAGACCGGATCTGAGCCGGCGGATCTCGCCCAGCGGGCTGGGGATGTTCCCTTCGGGGAAGAACAGCAGGGTCCTCCCCTTGCGCACGGCCTCCACGCAGCGACCCACGACGTCGATCCCATCGGTATGGGCCAGGATGATCCCCGGCTCGTCGTCCAGCATCTTCTTGACCGTCTCCTGGGCCCAATCGGGGAACCAGAGGATCGTCTGGAGAACGGTGACCGGGCCGTCCAGCAGGCTCATCATGCTGAACGGATCGACGGTGGAGTGTCGGTGCGACGGCGTCACGATGAGCTTCCGGTCCTTCGGGACGTTCTCCCGGCCGATCACCTCCAGGTCGATGCGAGCGTTCGAGACGTACGAGCGGCCCATCCCCTTGAGGAGCGACGAGACCTTCTGCGGATCGCGGGCTGCGAGCGGGTTGGCCAGGTAGGTCACGATCCTGGCCAGCGGCAGGTTCGTCGACGTGGCGAGGTGCAGGTTCTGCCACGAGCGTCGGACCCTGGCGAGGGCGGTCCGAAACCTCTCCTTCAGGGTCGGAGACTGGGTCGCGCCGCGCGCCCGGTCGATGCGTGCGATCTCCTTCTCCGCCTGCCGACCGGCCGACGACATCTTGCGCATGGCCATGTACCGCTTGTAGCTGGGCCGACCGGTGGTGATGTCCCGGGAGGCCCAGTAGTCGTCGGCGCAGGTGCGGACGTTGGCGATCGCAGCGTCGAGCTTCGTCAGCGCCTTCTCGCCCACGAGCCCGGCCAGGGTCTGGCGGGTCTGCTCCAGCCCTTCGAGCACCTCGAGCGCCTTCACGTCCATCTGAAGGGTGGCCATCTCGTCGTAGGCGGCGAAGTAGGCCTCCGGAAGGGCGTCCAGCTTGTTCGCCAGGGCGTCCCGGACCTGCTGCGGCGTGAGGTTGCCGGCGGCCACGGCCGCGTAGGCCGCCCGGAACGCCTTCCGGGTGCTCAGGACGGCCTGCTCTTTCAGCGGCATCCGGGCCTGGGACTGGGTGAGCCGGGCCCTGGCTTCGGAAAGCGGCGGGGGAGCGGCGCCGAAGAGCTCCCGCGCCATCGGCGGCGACAGGGTCAACGCGACCACGGACAGCACGAGGAGCCCCTTCAGGGAGCGCAGACTTCTCATGGCAACGACCTTCTTTCGGCCCGGCCGCTCTCGATCGCGTCGTCTCGCGCGAGCAGGCTCGACGCGGCCGGAAGCGACCTGACAGGACGCCGATGGTCTTCCGACCCAGGCGATCGCAGTACCGCTCGGGCCCGGAGACGGCACGAACCGTGACTCCCGCCGCCCGGTGCGGTCGGGCGGACAGATTACACATTACCCCATGGATCCCCGAGTGCGACAGAGGGATCGAACCGAACTGGCGGGGGGCGAGCGGGAAGATGACGCCCGGTATTTCGATCGGTGCCGGATGAAACGAAACGAGCTCGAGTACGGGCGAGTCGGCGTGGGGTATGTCCACGGCGAGGCGGACCCCTTCTTGTGTGGGTGGCTGCCCGAGACTGGACCGAGGGCCTGTAGAAGGGGGACCCAGGAGGGGCTAACATACAGGTATGAGCCAGATCACCTTGGAGTTTCCCGACGAGAGCCTCTTCTCCCTGAAGTTGAGTCCCGAAGCGTTCGGTGCTGAGATCAGGATGGCGGCCGCCGTGAAGCTCTTCGAGCTCAGGCGCCTCTCGTCGGGAGCCGCAGCGAAGGTCGCCGGAGTGCCCAGGGTCGTGTTCCTGGCAAAGCTGGCGGACTACGGCGTCGTGACGTTCGACCTGACGGACGAGGAGCTGGACCGCGAGGCCGAGCTTGGATAGCGTCATCAGCAATACGTCCCCGCTCCAGTACCTTCACCAACTGGCCCATCTGGAGCTTCTCCGATCCCTGTGTGGGCACGTGATCGTGCCGCCAGCCGTGGTCGGCGAACTGCGTGCCGGTATCAGGGCAGGCTTCGACGTTCCCGATCCGACGCTGCTCGACTGGATCAAGGTCAGGGAGCCGGCAGCAGGGCCCGCACTTCGTCTGGTCGTCGACCTGGGCGCCGGGGAGTCAGCGGTCCTGGCTTTGGCCCTCGAGATCCCGGGTGCCATTGCGATCCTGGACGACGCCCTGGCCCGGGCGTCAGGAGAGCGCATCGGCATTCGTGTGGTCGGGACCCTCGGGATTCTCCCGCAGGCCAAGAAGAAGAGCCTGGTTCCCGCCGTTCGCCCCCTGCTGGAACGTGTCGAGACCCTACGGTTCCGACTCTCCGAGAGGACCAAGGTGACCATTCTGAGGCGGGCGGGGGAGCTCTTCAGCTTCACGACGGCCTGCGCCACGTCGTTCGTGACGACGGCTATCTCCGGGGCCTCTGGGCCTCTGTGTCTGGGGCTGCCGGAGTGAAAGGCCGAGGTCGGGGACACCAAGGACGCGACTCGCTCAATGAGCTTCGACCGTCAGGCCGGGCAGCGACTCGAAGTGGGAGGGGTTGCGCGTGAGGAGCAGCGGGTGGCCTGAAGCAACGGCCGTTGCAGCGATCAGGACGTCCATGTCTCCTGCGGGTCGCCCGAGCTTCTGCAGATGTGCGGTCATCCGTCCGAAGACGATGGCGGCTTCGCCCGTGAACTCGAGGATCACCAACCCGGCCAGGACCCCCTCGACGGCGCGCCGTTCTCTCGAAGGATCGAGGCTCCGGAATACGCCTACGAACAGCTCTGCCACGTTGAGTCGCGTCGTGGCCGGTGACTCTCCGCGAGCGATCAGTTCCCGGAGCCTGCTGACGGCCCTCAGCCGTCGTTCTCCGTCTGGACGAGCGAGGTCGATGAGGAAGGTCGTGTCCAGACAGGCCATCACCGCGACCTCTTCGACCGGCGATCTCGCTGGGAGACTTGCGCTTCTATTGCCTCGATGGCCTCAGGGCTCATCGGCTGCGCGTCGATCCTCGACAGGTAGGCCTCCAGGTCGAAGGGAGGACGGACGACGCGCTTGATGACGCGGCTGAACGACTCGTCCCCCGAGCGAGCCCTCGCCAGGCGACGATAGGCCTCAAGGTCGATCGATATGGTCTTCGTTGCCATCGGGACGGCCCTCCTGCTGATACACGTACACGTGTGTATGTGTAGTATGACCCGCAGCCAGCTCATCGATCAAGCGGCCGATAACTTGGACCGGAGCCTCGGGAAGGGAGGTGGGCGGATCTACGCCGGCTTCTCGTCGTCCAGTGTCTCGAGTCGATCGAGCGTGTCGGGGTACTTCTCGACCAAGGCGAGCAAGAGGGCGGAGGTCCCCTTGATCGGAGCCTTGCTCTGCTCCCACTTTTCCAGGGTACGGGGCTGAACGCGCAGCAAACGCGCGAGCACACCGGCGGAGATGTTGAGCCTCTCCCTCAGCCGCTTGATGGACTCCGGGGCGACCCGAATCTCCGGCTTCGGCTCTACCGTGGTTGTCCGCAGAGTGATCTTGCCCTCGAGGTGAGCCTTGTACGCCTCGAGGCCTTCCATGATTTCCTGGGCAAGGTTGCGGTTCTTGCGCTTCATCTCGACCCCTTCCGGCTGGCCCTCAGCCCCAGCAACGCCAGTTCGATGTACGCCTTGAACGTCTTCCTGTCGCGCAAAGACAAGTCGTCCTGAGTGTCCTTGTCGTACACGGCGATCATGAGGATCCGATCGGCGAGCGCCAGGAAGTAGATCACTCGCACGCCGCCGCGTTTTCCCTTCCCTCTGGCTTCTTGCGACCACCGGATCTTCCGAAGTCCTCCGGTACCTCTGATGACATCGCCGGCCCGCGGATTCACCACGAGAAACGCCTGAAGTTGCCGGTATTCGTCGTCGGTCAGGTAGTCCCCGAGATCCTCCGTGAACCACGGCGCCTCGAAGAACTCCATGACCTGATGGTACTCCTTTTGCGTACTGTCGGCAACAGCCGGCCGCCGGGCAGTCCTGAGGGGGGAGACCATCCCGAACGATGAGTGCCTCGGGCCTTCATCGTCCGTTCATCCCCATGACCTGCCGACACTGCTGCCATCTCCTGCGGTCCGGCCCGCGCCCGGGTAATGATCATCGGATCGGACGAGATCGATCTCGCAGGTCGCAACGCCCGCCTGCCGAGCTAGAATGAGGGTGATGAACACCTTGAAGGCGAAGGTCGTGAACGGCAGGCTCGTCGTCGATGAACCCACCGAACTCCCGGAAGGAACGGTCCTCGACCTGGTCGTCGCCGACTCGGATGATGATCTGTCCGAGGAGGAGCGGAACGCCCTTCACGCGGCTCTTGCCGAAGCTTGGGAAAGTGCGCGGGCGGGCAATGTCCGCCCGGTCGAAGAGTTCGTGAAGGAGTGGGGCCGGTCTCGATGACCACGCGGGTCTCGATCGGCGACCGCGCCGAGGCCCAGATCGTCCAGATCGATCGGTGGTGGAAGGCGAACCGGCCAGCGGCGCCAGACCTCTTTCACCACGAGGTCCTTGGCTGCCTCGGACTCCTGCGAGCGACCCCGGAGATCGGGCACCCGGAGCGCCATCGCAGGATTCCTGGTCTTCGTCGAGTCCTTCTGGCGGCCTCGCGATACCACGTGTACTACGCCTACGACTCTGTCGACGACGTGGCCCTCGTCCTCGCCGCGTGGAGCGCCCTTCGGGGTCGACGACCTCCACTGTCCCTCCTGCCGGAGAGGTAGCGACGGATCTCACCGGTGCCACACTTCCAGTTGGCGCAAGTGAGGAGAGGGGGGCGGGGGAAGATCAAATCCCGGCTGGATTCGCCCGTCGGGAGGCCTTGAGGGGCTGATCGGGAGCGGGTCGAGATTGGCGGGGTGTCCGGGACGCATTTCGAACTTTCTTGCTCTTCCCGAAGCCGGACATCCGTCGCGTGATGGAGTGCCTGGATCGGCTCCTGAAGCCAGCGCAGCCTCGGGACGGACCCCGGGGTCCCCCGGGGGCGTAGGGTCAGGTGGCTTTGCGAGCGGCCATGACGTCCAGGAGTTCCCGGGCCCGCTGGGACTCCTT
>JACQZM010000326.1:6437-9770 GCA_016213885.1 Candidatus Rifleibacteriota bacterium
CGCACAGACATTGGAGCTGCTCCTGTCGCAGACGAGCGCAGGAGGCGGGTTCCCGGTATCTCCGGCCCTCGATCGTGGAGACCCGAGCGGTGAGAGCGGCCCAGAGCCTGGCCTGCGTGCGAAGAGTGGCCGCGTGTGGTAATGTCTGAGACCATGAGGCGAGACCCGAAGAAGCTGATCCAAGAGGCCCTGAAGTTACCGCCGGAGGCCAGGGCAGCCGTTGCGGGGGTGCTGATTGACAGCCTCGACGATGAGGTAGACGAGGACGCGGAGGCCGCGTGGCAGGAGGAGATTGCCCAGCGGTTGGCAGAAGTCGACTCTGGACGAGCCAAGACGGTGCCGTGGGCAGAGGCACGCCGGCTGATCCTCGGCGATCGGAAGGCAGCCAGTGGACGTTCGGCTTCACGATGAGGCCGTTGCTGAGGCGCGTTCGGCCCGGGAATGGTATGAGGCCAGAAATCCCACGGCTGCCTTCGCGTTCTTTGTCGAGCTCGACCGAGCGGTTGACCTGATCGCGGAGTCGCCTGGCCGCTATCCAGCGTATGTTCTCGGCACGAGGCGCTACCTGATGCGACGGTTCCCCTTTTCCGTGATCTATCGTGTCGAGAGCGACCACGTACTCATCGTGGCCCTGGCGCACGCAAAGCGGCGGCCAGGCTATTGGAGGAAGCGTCGCTGACGGCTGCCTGGCGGGGGGGCGGATCGCGTGGGGCGTGAGGAGACGGGGATCCGCTCTGTGAGCGGCTGGCGGAGTGTCCGGGACGCATTTCGAACTGAGGTGGTGTGACCGGCGTCAGGCCGCCTCCTCCAGCGCCGCGTAGACCTTGCCCACCGTCCTGAGCCACCCCACGTCGCCCTGCTGGGCTCGCTCCTTGATCTCCCTGAGGAGATTTACCGTTTCCGGCTCGTAGCACGGTTCCGACGGATCGTCCGGCGGGATCACCATCTCCACATCAACTGCCACCACGTACTTGGCCGTCTGGATGAGCCGTGTGCGCTTGATGCGCTGCCCTGGGATCCTCATTGCTCCTCTACTCCTCGTCAAAGAAGTGAACGGTGACGAGCTTGGCCACGCCGCTCTGCGAGAGGTGGGACCAGACAGCCTTGATCTCCGTGCCGTCAGCCAGGGACTGGCGGACCTCCACGGCCGGGTTCGGTTTCGCCTCCGGTCGCTCGACCAGCAGCGAGCCGTCCGCCAACCCCACGACAACCTGCCACTCCATGATACCGCGCTCCTCCAGCCGCTCGGAAGCGTGCTGTCCGATCACGTAGCGCTCCTCGAAGACGAGTCCACGGATGATGTCGAACAGCTCTCCCATTGGCGGCCTCCGATTCGAAGCACGTTGCGCGCCGACGTGCTCTCCGTGGGTGCCCAGGATCGCACGGAACGAATGGGGCCAGCAAGTGTCGGTGAGGGAGGAGTCCGGAACTCTGCAGGGTTCGCCCTGAGGGACCCTCCGGGTGCCTGAGTTGGCGGGGCCGGACTGGCGGAGAGGGTGGGATTCGAACCCACGAACGGCCTTTCGGCCGTTACCCGATTTCCAGTTGCACCCGGCCGGTCCCCGGCAGGGCTCTCAAGGGTCGGGCTGAGACCTCGTGGATGCAGATCCAGAGCTGATTGAAGGGCCCGGCCTTGATGGACGTCGGAGCCTCCGAAAGTCCACGGATTGCCACGGATCTGCATCCTGGTGGTGAATGGACTCGGTGACTCTGCAGCGAGGCCGAGGCCTGATCACAGGCCCGACTCCGCGAAACAGGCGGGGGATCCTGGACCCCGGTCAAGAGTGGATTGCAGTGCCCTCGCCGTGGTACCATCGCACCGCGATCACTCGCGTCGAGTCCGGGCGCACAGTCGACGCGATTCCAGATGCCGATGGGCGGCCGGTTCCCTGGTTCACCGTGGGCATCGCCCCGTCCTGCGAGGAGATGCGATCTCGGTCGTGCGAGCTGACATGAACGCTCTGTCGAGGAGATCACCGTGAGAATCGAGTCCAAGCTCCTTGCTCTGGCCCTGGTATCTCTCGTGGGGTTCTGCCGCCCGGCCCCCGCGCATGCCGGAGCCCGGTTCCGGAACCTGGGCGAGATGATGCTCGCCACCTGCGATTCGGCCTCCTCCAGGGAGGCGTTCAAGGTCAAGAGAGGGAGCTCATGGGTCTCCACGACCTACGGCCGCTGGGAGACCGCCTCCCGGCGCGTGGCCTCCTGGATGATCTCCCGGGGCGTCGGCCGGGGGGACCGGATCGCGATCCTCTCGTACAACGATCCGACCTGGGCGATCGTCGACCTGGCCGCCCAGATGATCGGCGCCGTGGTGGTGCCCATGTACCCGGCGCTCACGGGCCCCCAGCACGACGCCATCGTGAAGAAGACCGGCTCCAAGGTCCTGTTCGTCATGGACCGGGTCCACCTGGCGGCGATCCCGCTCAGGCCCTCGGACCCCGTGGCCGTGGTCGGCATGCTCGCTCCGGACAGCTGGCCAACCCCCTCGGCCAAGAAGTTGAAGGAGATCGGCCAGGAGTCGGTGCCTCACGAGTGGCCGACCGGCGTGGTCTCCATGGACGCCGTCACGAACGGGCCTGACCCCGACACGGCCCAGGTGCGGGCCATCCGGGAGCGGCTGGCCCGGATCACCCCTGACGATCTGGCCACGATCTGCTTCACGTCGGGCACCACGTCGGCGCCGGCCGCGGGGGCGGACCCGGCGGCCACGATCGGGAAGGGGGTCATGCTGACCCACGGAAACCTCCTCGCGAACGTGGAGTCGATCTGCCAGCTCGTCTCCCTCGGTCCCGACGATGTGGTCCTCTCGATCCTCCCGCTGGCCCACATGTTCGAGCGCACCTGCGGCTACTACTGCGCCGTCTTTCGCGGGGCGTCCATCGGGTACGCCTCGAGCCCCACCGCCTTCCTCGACGACATGTCGGCGATCAAGCCCACCCTGTTCACCTGCGTGCCGATCCTCCTGGAGAAGATCCAGCAGAGGCTGCAGGCCATGGCGGTCTCCTGGGGGTCGTCGAGATACCCCATCATCACGTTCGGGCCCCGGGCCAGGCTCTCCCCATCCTCCGCGAGCTTCAGTTCGACCCCCGCGATCGGCTTGCCCACGGTCCCGAACCGGTACGCCTCAGGGCGGTTCCCCGCCAGCACCGGCGAGGTCTCCGTCAGGCCGTACCCTTCCAGGACCAGGATCCCGCAGCTGGTCTGGAGGAACTCGGCGAGCTTCTTCGAGAGCGCCGCCCCTCCGCAGATGGCGAACCTGAGCCTGCCACCGCTCTTCCGGCGCAGCAGCTTCCCCAGAAGGCGCCACTTCAGCGCCTCGATCTTCTCCCTGTC
>JACQZM010000327.1:0-5698 GCA_016213885.1 Candidatus Rifleibacteriota bacterium
CGACCTGGCGGGGCTGGACAACCGGCTGCCCGGCCACGATCCGAACATCCAGATCGGCATCGGGGCTCACCTCGGCTGTCTCCGCAGCGGTCTTCTGGGCGGCCCGTCCCAGCGGGTGTACTGTGCCCTGGGGCGTCACGTGGGGCTCACGCTCGAGCTGACCGAAGCGGCCGGCTGGGGCGAGCTCCTGGCGTCCGACGACCTGGCCAGGCTCATCGAGGGCCAGGAGCGGCTGGTACCGAGAGAACCGCTCCGTTCGCAGGCGCTGAACTCCATCGTGAGGATCCACGCCGTGGAGACTCGGCCGGCATCGGGCCGGGCCTGAACGACACGATATGCAAGACATCTTCGACCTGTTCTGCGAGCTGGTGTCGAACCTGAAGAATCGTGACGTCAGGCTGAGGCGCGAGGCGATCGCCGCGATCGGGGTGGTGGCCGACTCCTCGTGCACCAACATCATCCTCGATGCGATCAGGACCGAGACCGACCTCCAGGTCCGGGCGTCGCTCATCAAGACCCTCGGCAACATCGGCACGATCAACCTGGTCCCGGTCCTGGCCCAGTACTTGAAAGACCCGGATGCCCGGTGCCGCTCCAACACCGTGGAGGCGCTCAGCCGGTTCACGGAGGCCAGGAGCCAGGTGATCGAGCTGATCGGGCCGCTGGTGAACGACCCGTCGAACCGGGTCGTCGGCACGACCATCCGGGTGCTCCATGATCTGGGAGACCGGTCGGGTCTGGAGCATCTCGTGGCGATGCTCCGCGGCGACGACAACGCCCGCAGGTGCAGAGCCATCTGGGCCGTGGGGGAGCTGAAGTACGAGCCGGAGCTCCCGGCGCTCCTCCACTACACCGGGAGTCCCAACTGCCGGGTCCACAGCGTCACCATCCAGGTCATCCGCAAGTTCGGCACGGCTGCGGTGCCGCACCTGCTGAGCGCCCTCCCCCGGGCGGACCGGTTCAGAAAGGCCTACCTGGCCCGGGCGCTGGGTGAGATCGGAGATGCGAGGGCGCTGGAACCGATCAGGGGGCTTCTCGGCTCCGGCGACGATATGGTGACGCTCCACGCGCTCACCGCCCTGGGGAGGCTCGGGCTGGCCGAGGCGGCCGTCGACGGGGCCCGGTTCCTGAGCTCGCCGTCGCCAGAGATCCGGGTCGAGGCGCTGATGGCGCTCCGTCGCATCGGCGTCGCTTCGGTCTGTCCCGATGTCGAGAAGGCGATGTCGGCCGAGACCGATCCGCGGGTCCTCTCGGCGGCGGACAGCTGGCTCGGCACCCTCGGCACCTGGGACGCCGTGCCGGGGCTGCGGCGCCTGACCCGTCATCCGGACCCACGGGTCCGGGCCAACGCCATCGAATCTCTGGGCTTGATCGGAGACAGGCGGATCGTGGAAGAGCTGAGGCCGTTCCTGGACGATGCCAACGGCCGGGTCTTCGCCAACGCCGCCATCGCCCTCTACGAGTTCGGCGATCTCAGGGTGGTCGACCTGCTCAAAGAGAAGCTGCTCAGCGGCACCGAGGGCATCCGGATGAGCGTGGCCTACGCTCTGGGCGAGATCCCGCTGGCGGGCGTGGTGGAGCCGCTGATCAAGGCGGTGACCGACCGATCCGAGCGGGTCCGGGGCAGGGTCCTGGCGAGCCTGCTCAAGAAGGGCGTGGCGGCACAGATGGCCCTTCAGGCCGCCATCCAGGCGGACTCGTCGCTGCTGGATCGGCCGGGCGCACCGACCGCTGCTGCCCGGCTGGGGATCCGATCCATCCTCGAGCCGCTCCTGGGTCGGCTCACCCGTCAGCAGCGAGCTGCCGGCTCGACCGGGGCCTCGGAGGCCGATGGCCGGACCGACATCTCCTCGCTGTTCGTGCGCCTCCGTGACACCATCGACAGATCCCAGCTCAGACTTCCCGAGAAGCTCCGGTCCAAGCCGCCGGAGGTGGTCGACGGTCTGAGGGAGCTTCTGTCCAGCGACGATCCGGCGCTCAAGTGCTTCGCGCTCTACACGCTGGGCGAGCTGGCGAGCAGAGAAACCGTGGGTACCATGCTATGCCTGCTCCACGACCCGGATCAGGCGGTCCGGGCGTACGCCGTGGATGCACTGGCCAAGATCAAGGATCGACGGGCGCTCGGGTTCGTCTCGCCCATGGTTCGAGACCCGGACAGCCTGGTGAGGCATCGCGCCGTGCGCGCTCTGGGGGCATTCGGTGACAGGGAGAGCCTGGAAGTGCTACGTTCTGCTCGCGCCGCGGCCGGCCCCGACTTCGCCGCGGAGATCGACCGGGCGACCGTGGAGATCGAAGCGAGAACCTCCGTTGACAATGACCGATCGCCGTCCTAATAGTCCGTTCAAGTCGCGCTATGATCGCCCCGGGAACCGGTCGTGGGACGACGCTGATGGCTCCCTGGCAACGGGCTCCAGGCCCGGTGCCGGGGTGTCCGATCGGCATCTGCTGACTCACGAGCTCTCGAACGGTGCTGCAGAAAAGGGCCCAAATTATGGCCAAGCCTGGAATTCTGGTCCGGTTCTGGGGAGTCCGAGGATCGATCCCGAGCCCGGGTCCCAACACCGTTCGCTTCGGTGGCAACACCAGCTGCGTCGAGGTGAACGTCGAGGACGAGATCCTCATCTTCGACGGGGGTTCCGGTCTGAGGCTGCTCGGCAAGGACTTCTTCAGGCGGGGGCTCCAGCCGGTGATCGCTTCGCTGTTCTTCTCTCACACCCACTGGGACCACATCCAGGGCTTCCCGTTCTTTCCGCAGGTGTTCATCGAAGGCAACGTCTTCAAGCTCTACGGGCCCAAGAACGTGAACCCCAGCCTGGGGCAGACCATGGAAGGCCAGATGGAGGGACCGAACTTCCCGGTCATGCTCAAGGAGTGCCCGGCGAAGATCGAGTTCCGCGACCTGGCCGTGGACGAGACGCTGACGATCGACCTGTGCCCGAACAAGAAGACGCGATCGCTGAACGTGTCGTGGGCGCGGCTGCACCACCCTGGCGGCGTGTACGCCTACCGCCTGGCCTACCGGAACCGCGCGGTGGTCTACGCCACCGACACGGAGCACACCCCGGGGACGATCGACCAGATGCTGGTGGCCCTGGCCAAGGACGCCGACGTGCTCATATACGACTCCCAGTACACGCCTGAGGAGTTCGAGAAGCATCGGGGATGGGGGCACTCGACCTTCGAGCAGGGCGCTCGGGTGGCCAAGGCGGCAGGGGTCAAGAAGCTGGTTCTCTTCCACCACGACCCGGACCGCACGGACGATCAGGTTCTGGAGATCGAGAGCCGGGCGCGGCTGCTTCTCCCCGGATCGCTCGCCGCCTACGAGGGGCTGACGCTCGAGGTCTGAGAGCCCGCGGGCTCCAGCGCTTCACGGAGCCCGGGCCGGTCCCGGCCCCCCGGGATCCCCCCGCCTGTTGTCGCGGGGTCGGGCCTGTGATCAGGCCCCGGCCCGGCTGCAGAGTCACCAAGGAAGTGGAGGGGATTCATTTCCACATCCACTTCCCACCCTCGCCTGTCGTCCTTATAATATGGGGCTATGCGTCCAACCATTCTCATCTTCACCATCGTCACGTGGGTCGGCCTGAACGGTCCGGCCCTCGCCGCGGATATCCCGTTTCCTGCGGGGTTCCTCTGGGGAACCGCGACGGCCGCTCATCAGGTCGAGGGCGGCAACTCGGGCAACACGTGGTGGGACTGGGAACAGGTTCCCGGCCACATCAAGAACGGTGACAAGTCGGGCCTGGCCGCCGACCACTGGAACCGCTTCGCCTCCGACCTCGACCTGGCCCGGGCCATCAACTGCAACGCCTACCGATTCTCCGTCGAGTGGAGTCGCATCGAGCCGGCCGACGGGGTGTTCGACCAGGCGGCGATCGGGCACTACCGGGAGGTGCTCGCCGCGTGCAGGCAGCGCCGGCTCACGCCCATGGTCACGCTGTTTCACTTCACCCTGCCGCGGTGGATCGGGGCGCTGGGCGGCTTCGAGAGCCCGGTCGTGGTGGACCGCTTCGCCCGTTTCAGCCGGCGGATGGGCCAGGAGCTGGGCGATCTGGTCGATCTCTGGTGCACGGAGAACGAACCGGTCGTCTACGCCCTGGCCTCGTACGGAAACGGCGTCTTCCCTCCGGGAAAGACCGACGTGGGAGTGGCGCTCAGGGTCTACGCGAGGCTCATCGAGGCCCACGGGAAGGCCTACCGGGCGCTGCACGACTCTGACCGGATCGACGCCGACGGGGACGGCCGGCCGGCGCTGGTGGGAATCGCCAAGCACCTGCGGGTGTTCGACCCGTACTCGCCGTACAGCACCCCGGACATCCTGGCGGCCCGCGCCCTGGATCAGCTGTTCAACCGGGTCTTCTTCCACGCCTGCACCCGCGGCGAGGCCCGGATCAGCGGGCCGGCTCCCGGCGCGCCGGTCGAGTCGATCCATGATCTGGGGCTCCGCGGCACGATGGACTACATCGGCGTGAACTACTACTCCCGGGACATCGTGAAGTTCAACCCGGCGTCGCCCTTGATGGCGGATCTCACGGTCAACCAGGGGTCCCCCACGTCGGACCTGGGGTGGGAGATCTATCCGGAGGGCATCTACAGGACGCTGATGAGCCTCAAGAGGTACAACCTCCCGGTGTTCATCACGGAGAACGGTGTGGCCGACGGTCCCGACAAGCTGCGGAAGGCGTTCATCAGGGACCATCTCCACTGGATCGCCCAGGCGATCTCGGACGGGGTCGACGTCCGGGGGTATTTCCACTGGTCGCTGATGGATAACTTCGAGTGGGCCGAGGGCTTCTGGCCTCGATTCGGGCTCTACAGGGTCGACTACGGCACCCAGGCGCGGACCCTCACCGAAGGGGGACGGTTCTTTTCGGAGGTGGCTGGAAAGAACGTGCTGCCCGGTCCGGACTGTCGCCGATAACGACGGACGGCCGCCGGAGCCGACCGTGGGCATCTCGAGGAGGCTCGATTGAGAACGATTCGCGCGCCACGCCTGCCGATCGGGGCGGTTCCGACCGGGTTCACGCTGCTGGAGATTCTCATCACGGCCGTCATCGTGGCGCTCGCCGTGGCCCCGCTCCTCATGTCCATCCGCTCCAGCACCCGTTCCGTGAGTGGCACCAGGGAGTACATGTCCGCCGTGGCGTTCGCCCAGCGCACGCTGGAGGACCTTCGCCGGGCCGCGTTCCGCGATCCCACGCTCCAGCCGGGGCTGCAGTCCGTGGACCTGCGGGGCGCTCTGGTGAAGCTCGACGAGATGGTGGCCAACCAGAACGTCGCGCAGGACATCGATTCGACCGGCAAGGGGAACAGGCTGACCGAGAACCGCGTAGTCTATACGAGGGAGGTCGCCATTCGCCCCCAGACCGTCACGGAGCTCAAGACCAGGGGGCTGCCGGACCTCATCGTCTGCAAGATCGAGGTGAGCTGGAGACCGATCAACGCCGGGTTCTTCAGGGGCGAACAGCGGTACCAGCTGTTCTCGCTCCTGGGGAGCGGCGTGAACCAGTGAGGGACACGATGCTGATCTTCGGGAGACGACCTGGACGGGGCAGAGGGTTCACCATCGTGGAGGGTGTGATCGCCCTCATGCTGACGGCGCTCATCGCCATGGCCCTGATGGAGCTCTTGACCCAGGAGAGCCGCACCACCACCCAGCTGATGGACGATCTCACACTGAACAAGGAGGCCCGGCAGATGC
>JACQZM010000327.1:5724-7223 GCA_016213885.1 Candidatus Rifleibacteriota bacterium
CAGCGGCATCGACGAGCGGCTCGCCAAGATCCGGCTGCGGTACCAGGCCCCGGCGGTGGACGCCTCCGGGGGCAGCCTCAAGCAGTACGAGGTGGAGTACCGGGTCATCGGCAAGACCCAGCCGCCGCCGACCAACCTGCCGGCCGCCAAGCCGCGGTGCGTGATGACCCATGCGGGGCGAGAGGTGTGCCTGCTCCCGGTGGTCCGGGAAGTGTTCACGGTCAGCGGGGGCACGGCCCAGTCCAAGGAGATCCGGCTCCTGGGGTTCGTGACCTCCCTGAGCTTCTATCAGATCGGGCCCGACCGGTCGCAGGTCGGGGCGGTCTCGCTCCCGACGGTGTACGTCAAGCTCTCCATGTCGGCGGTGAAGTCGCTGACCGGGGGGTACATGGAGGCGTACCGCGAGGAGCTCTCAACCGGGTTGACGGCGCGCGGCAAGGTCCTTTCCGTGGTCGCACGATCGTGATTTCGAGAGGTGGGTCATGAACGGCACTAGCAGAGGTTTCGCACTGGCCTACGGCGTGATCGTCATCTTCATCGTGGTGATGATCCTCCTGGCGTTCACGCAGTTCCGGACCTTCGTGACCCACACGACGGAGCTCACGGTCCAGGAGGTGAACGCCCACGCCGCCGCGGAGGCCGGTCTGGTGGCGGCCATCGCCGAGCTGCAGGCCAACGGCGGGTTCAGGACTCACAACAAGGTGAGCATGACGAACCAGGCGGAGGTGCGTCAGAACCCGACGGTCACCCCGAAATACGCCTTCGAAGAGCCCCAGGACATCAGGGCCGAGACCTCCCAGGTCATCGCCAAGCTGTCGGACTACCAGTCGCTGGGCGGCATCGAACGGCTCGGCACCGGGCAGGGCGACTACTCGTTCAAGATCGGGACCGGGCTGGGGCCCTCGATCGGGCGAGGGTTCGAGGCCACGTTCCGGGTCAAGGTGGCTCCGATCCTGCTCGAGAACGCTACCAAGCGGCAGATCCTCATCGAGTCGCGAGGCTGTTTCGACCAGCGGGCCGTGGCGATCCAGACGCTTCTCGAGGGCGGCGATGCGCAGCCTGCGTCGGGCCCGGGAACGACCTACCAGTTCGACGTCCGGTTCCCGTCGTTCTCCTCGATCCTCAACGACTTCACCATCTTCGACGGGGACGTGGTCGACGTGGGGATGGGAAGCCCCTCGGACAGCAACAACCAGAACGTCTACTCGTTCGGCCGGTTCTACGGTCACAGCGCCGTCCACATCGGCGACATCGAGGGAAGCGGCACGAGGCAGGCGTTCAAGAAGTTCGGCGGGTTCCAGACCGGGGGTACGGTCTGGTTCGCCAGCGATTACAGGGTGACGTTCTGGGATCCGACCCAGGCCTCGGAGACCAGCCCGGAGCTGAACCTGCCGGCGGCGGCGGCCGCGCCGGCCCCGGACCAGAACGCCAGCAAGGAGCTGTTCGAACGCTCCGGCGGCCTGATCGCGGACGTCCACCAGAACGGCCGGCTCTCGATC
>JACQZM010000327.1:7287-10534 GCA_016213885.1 Candidatus Rifleibacteriota bacterium
GACGGGATCGAGAACGTTCTGGCCGACCCGACCGCGGTGAACAAGGTCCCCATCACGGCCGCGAGCGGTGGCGGCGCTGCCGACACCGACGCAGGGTTCGAGGGGAAGGCGTACGCCCGCCAGCACGGCGACTGGCAGAACCCCTACGGCTCCACGGGCCAGACCGTCGAGATCTACTTCGGCCGGCCCTCATACCTGGAAGGGGTGTCCGGAGACACCGATCCGATCACCTACCAGGAGCAGGACAACAACCCCTCGATCCCCAGGGGCCACCCGGGCAAGCCGGCCGTCCCGGCCAACTTCCTCTACTGCCAGGGCAAGAACGTGGCGGTCTGGGGGTGCCCCGACCGCGACCTCACGATCTACACCGACAAGGACATCTACATCTGCGGGGACTTCAACCAGAGCCCCTGGCACCACCAGATCTACACTAGCCAGGACCGAGCCGATGCCCAGGCCTGCGCCCGGGACGGCCGGGATGCCAGGTACGTCGACCCGGTGCGGTTCGCCATCGACCCCGCCGTCGACGGCTCCTCCGACCTGAACATGATCGAGGCGTCCAGGGAGGGCTCCACGGCGTCGTCCAAGCGGCTCGACTGCGACCAGAACCAGAACCTGACCCAGGAGCGGAAGCTGGTCAAGCTGATGGCCAAGGGGCGCATCTGGTTCGACTACCGCTTCCCGAGCCGGTTCATGGCCAACGAGATGATCCCGTGGATGGAGGCCCAGCTGCTCTGGCACCTGGCGACGGCGAACGTGAGCAGCACCCAGCCCGACCCGAGCCTGCAGAGCCAGGCCCTGGCCGCGGTGACCTACGCCAGCGAGCAGGAGTTCTCGAAGAAGTCGGCGGCGGAGCAGCTGAACTTCTCGGGCACGCTCAACGCCGCCAAGGACTCGACCACGAACGACCTGACGCCGATCGCTCAGGCCTACGTGAAGGAGATCCTCTGCTTCGACCCGTCGGTGAACTCCGCCGGGTACGACGCGGCCAAGCAGGTGCTGCTGGCCGAACTGGCAGCGGGTCCGGTGCAGGCCGCCCAGGTGCACAGGTGCGCGGAGAAACTGTTCTTCGGCGTCGTCTGCCCGCAGGAGAAGACCAGCAGCGACAGCGGCATCTGGAAGATGGCCCAGAAGTACTACGACAAGGTGTTCAAGAACGATCCCTCGAGAGACGACCTGAACCAGTTCGCCAGCGGCTACGACCAGAACGAGAGACGGCTGAGGCTCTATGTCCCGGAGATGACGATCAACGCGGCCATGGTCGACGGCGCCCGGCGCAAGGGGACGTGGGACGCCAACCCTCACGCCGACGCCAAGATCTACAACGAGCTGGGCAACGCCAACGCCGGCAACTACAAGGAGTATCTGCGGTTTCAGAACGCCGGAGGCTACAAGGCGTCTCCGGCCATCGGCCGCGTGTACGGCAGCCTGGCGAACCTGCGACAGAACGACCCCGATCCGGACCTCACCACGAACGGCGGCGTGTACATGCCGCTGAAGCGCAAGCGGCTCTACCCGCGAAGCCAGTCGAAGTGGCTGTCGGTCTCGCTCAGGTTCGGCAACACCGGTGACGGTGGCCTGCAGAACGCCTTCAGGGTGGTGTCCCGGCGCGAGAACATCCTGGCATCCGAGCGGATCGGAGCGGAGCAGTCGCTCAGGAACTGGCAGTAGCCCGGCGCGCCGCTCCGGGTGCCACCGGAGCGCTGGGGCCGACCGGCCCGGCCCGCGGCGTCAGGGCCGCTTGCCGTCGAGCCCGACTCCGTTGACCGCGGCCCATTCACGCCACGCCTTCACCGACGGCTCGAGCTTGGCTCCCGTCACCGCCTGGAGCGCCTGGTGGGCCACCGGCCCCACGAGCCCCCTCTCGTCGATGAGCAGCGGCACCAGCGCCCCCACCAGCGATCGATCTCTGGTCCGTCTCGCCAGATGGGCCGCGTAGAGCTGCACGTACCAGCTGTCGCTGCGGAGAGCCTGGTCCAGGATCTTGATCGCCCTCGGGTCCTCGAGGAAGTGCGCCAGGCTTCTGAGCGCATCGAACTTGTGGAAGCTCCTCGGGTCGGAGATGATGGCGGCGACCTCGTCGACCCCGAGGGTCTCCTTCTCGAGCTTGAGGAGAAGCTCGGCGTCCCGTTCGAGCCGCAGCAGGGCGAACGCCAGCCCCAGCACCAGCATCAGGATGACCACCAGGGCGAACCGCAGCTGGCGGCGATAGATGTCGGCCCGGGTCCGGCCCAGACGCTGCAGCTGCACCGCGCGATCGAGGTCCTCGGCCTTGCAGGCGCCGATCTCCACCAGGATCTCCCCGAGACGGCGCTTCTGGAGCCTCAGCGCCTCTTCCAGGCGATCCCGGGAGATCATCCCCTCGTCCACCAGGATCTCGCCCAGCAGCCGCTGCCGCTTGATCGCGGCTCCGCACCCCCTGCAGATCACCTCGTCGAACCCCACGGCCGCGTCGCACTTGGGGCACTTCTCAGGGTCCAATCCGTCGGAACTCATGGCTAAACCTCTGGTGGTTCACGGTCTTTCGGCATGCAGGGTCACGCTCATCGACAGCGCCTCTACTGGTAGTGCACCCGCGTCTCGGCCACCCTCCGCTGGACCATGGTCATCGCGAAGATGATGCCGAACAGGGCGTAGGCCACGGCAGAGGCGTAGCCGAACCGGTTCGACTTGAAGGCCGTCTCGTACAGGTAGAAGACGATGACCCGCGTCGAGTCGGCAGGCATCCCATCATAGAGCATGTAGACCTGGGCGAACACCTGGAACGACGAGATGGTGGTCATGACGAGGACGAAGTACGTGGTCGGCGAGAGCAACGGCCAGGTCACGTGCCTGAACGACTCCCATGCCCCTGCCCCGTCGATCCTGGCGGCCTCGTACAGGTCCTTGGGGATGTTCTGCAGGCCGGCCAGAAAGATGATCACGTTGTACCCGAGCCCCTTCCAGATCGACATGCCGATGACGGCCAGCATCGCGATGCTGGGCCCCTCCGGCACGAAGCGAGGAAGCGGCAGCCCCAGGCCGGAGAACGCCAGCCCGACGACGCCCTCGTTCTGCTGCAACCAGTCGAATCGCTCCAGACCGAGCCAGTGGTTGAGCAGCCCGTACTCGGCGTTGTAGACCCACTTCCACACGATCGAGATGGCCGCCACCGAGGTCACCACCGGGAGGAAGTAGACCGTTCGATAGAACCCCTTTCCCCGGATGTCGGTGTTCAGCAGCAGGGCGATCGCCAGGGCGAGCGCCA
>JACQZM010000328.1 GCA_016213885.1 Candidatus Rifleibacteriota bacterium
CTCGCTCTCCTGACACCACTTCGGCCCCGATTTCCTCCCTCATGCCCAGCTTTCGACGCCCGAAGGGACCCAGGTGGGGGGCCTCCGCGCCGACAACTGGCCCCGGCCCGGCCGGGCCTGGGGGGCATGCGTCAGCGCTGTTCGGGCCTCGAAGCCGTTGACAGACGCGGGCGAGACATGATAATCTGCCCCCTCAATCTCACGCCTGACAGGAGGTTTTTCTAGCCATGCTGGTCATCTTCGAGACCGGAGGGAAGCAACACAAGGCCGACATCGGGCTCAAACTTAAGGTGGAGAAACTCCCCCTCAAGGCCGGAGAGACGGTCAGCTTCGACAAGGTGCTCCTCTACTCCGATGGTTCGACGGATCCTCAGGTAGGCTCCCCCTACCTCGGCAACGTTCACGTGCAGGCCAAGGTGCTGGCCCAGGGCAAGAACCGGAAGATCCTGGTCTTCAAGCAGAAGCAGCGCAAGGGGTACCGGCGCCGGAGAGGCCATCGCCAGCCGTGGACCGAGATCGAGATCACCGGCGTCTCCGGTGTGGGCACCGCCGCCTGAGGGCAGTTCAGACCCGAAAGGGGAACGACTATGGCACACAAGAAAGGGGTCGGCAGCTCGTCGAACGGTCGGGACTCCAACCCGCAGTACCTCGGCGTCAAGCGGTTCGACCGGCAGTTCGTCCGGGCGGGGAACGTCCTCGTTCGTCAGCGCGGCACTCGCATCCATCCGGGTCGGAACGTGGCCAAGGGCCGCGACGACACCCTCTTCGCCCTGATCGACGGCTACGTGCAGTTCGAGCACAAGAGCAAGCTGCGCCGGAGGGTCTCCGTCTACGCGGAGCTTCCCGCGCTCGAGGGACAGACCGTTCCGGAGCAGAGCACCAGCCCGGCCTAGTTCCGGTCCGATCGGCGTGCCCGACGCGCCGCGTCGTGCCGGGCTCCCGTTCGACGGCTGCACGAACGTCTGTCGTCCAGGGGCGAGAGTTCGCCCCGGGAGGTGTGGAACAACGTGCCCATCGCCTCGGAGGGTTTCCGGCTCAGCGTCGCCTTCTCGGCCATCGCCCTGCTCTTCCACCATCTCTTGGGGTTCGGTCTGGTCGCCGGGGTCCTGTGGATCCTGGCGATCTTCGTCGTCTCGTTCTTCCGCGACCCGGAGCGCGAGATTCCGCTGGGACGCGGACTGGTCCTCTCGCCGGCCGATGGCACCATCATCCGGATCCAGGAGGTGGACGAGCCGCGGTTCATCCAGGGTCGGGCCTGGATGGTCGGCATCTTCATGTCGCCGTTCAACTGCCACGTGAACCGGTTTCCGATCTCCGGGCACGTGCGCCATCGGACCTACATCCCCGGGGAGTTCCTGGCGGCGTTCGAGCCGAAGGCGTCGGAGCTGAACGAGCAGAACATCCTGGGGATCCAGGGCTCGGAGATCAAGGTTCTGGTCCGTCAGATCGCCGGTTTTCTGGCCCGGCGCATCGTCTGCCACGTGGATCTGGGCGACAGCCGGGCGATCGGCGAGCGCTTCGGGCTGATCCAGTTCGGTTCCAGGTGCGACGTGTTCTTGCCGCTGGGCGTCGCGCCACGCGTCAAGCTGGGGGACCGCGTGAAGGCCGGCCTGACCGTCCTGGCAAGGGTCCCTGAATCGAATGCGTAAGCCGAAGCTGCTCATCGCTCTGTCCGGTCTGGTGTTCCCGGGATTGGGCCACGTCCTGCTGGGTCGTCGGGCCCGGGGCCTGGTCTTCTTCGTGGTGCTCTCCTCGCTGTTCTTCGGCGGGGTGTTCCTGGAGCGCGAGTTCTACACCAAGTTCGGCCACGGCCTGCTGCGAAGCAAAGAAGAGGTCGTCCCGTACCGCTCGTCCGGTGAAGACCTGGAGGGCGTCGTCGACAAGACCTGGAAGGTCATCTTCGTCTACGCCTACCCGTTCTTCGTCGGGTTCGGCAACTACTGCATCGGGCTGGTCTTCTCCGATGCGACGGCGCCCCTGGTGGCTCACATCCCCGGTGTGCAGAAGGCCACCGAGATACCGGTCACCACCCGCGACATCGGCTACTGCTTCGCCCTCCTCGCCGGGCTGTTGAATCTGCTGGTCATGATGGATTCGTTCGACATCGCCGCGAACGAGGAGGAGCTCGCCCGGAGGAAACAGTCGTGACGAGCTTCCCGTTCACTCTCGCCTGTTTCATCGTGGCGTGCGTGTCGGTCTCCATCGTCTACTCGCTGACCAGTCCCGGGAGCCTCGACAAGGTCGTCAAGGAGACCCTGTCGTCGTTCGGCCTCATGTTCGGCGGAATCATCGCGCTGGCCGTGGCGATCGTGCTGATCCCGTGGCTGTTCGGGCGGTAGCCTCCGCCGGGGCCTACATGATGATGCCGCCGCCGAGCAGCGCACCGGTCTCGTCGTAGAGCACCGCCGACTGCCCGGGCGTGACCGCGCGGAACGGCCGCTCTCCCAGCACGGTGGCCTCGTCGCCGCTGCCGGGCTCGACGATCGCCCTCCGGGGCGTCGCCCCGTACCGTATCTTCACCCGGCACTCGACCCGGCCGGCCGGAGCGTCGAGGCTGACCCAGTTCACGGAGCCCATCCGGAACTCGCGGCGCTCCAGCTCATGGAGGTCGCCCACGACCACGGCGTTGCGAGCCGGGTCAATGGCCACGACGTAGGTAGGCCTTCCCAGCGCCAGGCCCAGACCACGCCTCTGACCGATCGTGAAGCCGGTGTAGCCGCCATGGACCCCGAGCTGCCGGCCCGATCGGTCCACGAACGGCCCCGGTCCAGGGGAGACGCCCCTCGCCCTCAGGAACTCCCGGTAGTTCCCGCCCTCGACGAAGCAGACGTCCTGGCTCTCACGCTTCTCCGAGACGGGCAGACCGAGCGCGCGGGCCAGGTCGCGGACCTCGGGCTTCGTGAGCTCGCCCAGCGGAAAGAGCGCCCGGGCGAGCTGGGCCTGCGTGAGGCTCCAGAGCGCGTACGACTGGTCCTTGCCCTGGTCCCGGGCGACCGAGAGGCGCCAGAGACCGGCGCGCTCGTCGTGGGCGAGCCGCGCGTAGTGTCCGGTGGCGACCTTCTCGGCTCCCACCTCGCGAGCCCTGCGGAGCAGGTGGCCGAACTTCATGGTCTGGTTGCACCGGATGCATGGGTTCGGGGTCCGGCCGCGTCCGTACTCGGCGACGAAATCGTCCACGACCTCGCCGGCGAACTCCCCGACCATGTCCAGGCAGTAGTACGGCACATCCAGCACCTGCGCCACGCGGCGGGCGTCATCGACCGCGTCGGTGCCGCAGCAGCTTCGCTCGCCGCACGAGGCAAAGCGCGGGGACGGCCAGATCTTCATGGTCATCCCGACGACGTCGAACCCCTGCTCCTTGAGCAGATGGACCGCCACCGACGAGTCCACGCCACCGGACATGGCCACCACCACCCTGGGGCGATCGCTAGCGCGCTTCGCCATGGGCCTCCCGCATCCTTCCCACGACGTGAGCGATCCGCCGGGACGCTTCGGCCACGTCGTCGTCACTGGTGAAACGACCCAGGCTGAGTCGCAGAGACGAGAGCGCCCTCGAGCGCTCGAGGCCCATGGCTCGCAGGACGTGGGACGGCTCGTGGGCGCCGGAATGGCACGCCGCGCCTCCCGAGACGTAGACCCCTTCCAGATCGAGGGCCACCACGAGACTCTCCGATGCGAGGCCGGGCAGGCTGATGTGAAGCGTGTTCGGAAGACACGACTCCAGGACGCTGTTCCTGAGGATGCCGGGAACGGCGGCGGCGAGCCGGGCCCACAGCGACTCCCTGAGAGCCCTGATCCGGGCCGACTCCTGACCCAGTCGCTCCGTCGCCAGCGCGGCCGCGGCCCCCAGACCGACGATGCCGGGGACGTTCTCCGTGCCGGGCCTCAGGCCCCGCTCCTGGGATCCACCCGCGAGGATCCTGCCGAGCCGGGTTCCCGATCGCACGTAGAGCGCCCCGATCCCCTTGGGGCCGTACAGCTTGTGCGCCGACAGGGACAGGAGATCCACCCCGAGCTCCCCGGCCCTCACCGGGAGCTTGCCCGCGGCCTGGACCGCGTCGGTGTGGAACACGATGCCGCGCTCCCTGGCCAGGGAGGCCAGCTGGGGGATCGGCTGGATCCACCCGGTCTCGTTGTTCGCAAGCATCACCGAGGCCAGGAAAGTCCCCGGTTCGATCGCCGTCTCGAGACTCTCCGGCGAGACCGCCCCATCGGAGCTCACCGCGAGACGGGTCGCCCGATGGCCCAGTCTCTCCAGCTCCTCGAACGCACCGAGCACGGCCGGGTGCTCCGTCGAGACTGCGATCACATGGCCCGGCGCGTTCCGGGCCCTGGCCGTCCCCAGGAGCGCCAGAGCGTCGGCCTCGCTTCCACCGGAGGTGAAGATGATCTCGCCGGGCTCGCATCCCAGCAGTCGGGCCACCGACTCCCGTGCCTCCTCGATACCCCGCCTGGCCATCTGCCCTGGCCGGTGGGCACTGGAAGGGTTGCCGAACAGCCGGCCGAGGTACGGCTCCATCGCCTCCCGGACGAGCGGATCCACCGGAGTGGTGGCGTTGTAGTCGAGATAGATGCCTTCCTGCATGACCTCTTTCCCTTCCTCCTGGGCCCGCCCGGCTGACGATCCCTGCGGGCTCGCCGGCTGCGCCGGTGCTCAGCCGGGAGGCGTTGAAGCCAGGAGGGCCGTTGCTGCGCACCGGCCCCCCTGGACCCCCCCGGGCCGTCCCTGACTGGCCCGCCCGGTGACCGCGGTCTCTCTCCGCTCTGCGGCCTGGCTCCCGGGAGACAGGAGCGACCCCAGGTGCCTGGCCGGGGGCCGCCGGCTCCTGGGGTCTGACAGCAGGCAGTTCCCGTGGACTACTTGTACTGGGTCTTGAGGATGTGCAGGGCGTTCAAGACCGCCGGTCCCATCAGCACGATGAAGATCGTGGGGAAGATGAAGAGCACCAGCGGGAACATCATCTTGATCGGAGCCTTCTGGGCTGTCTCCTCGGCCCTCTGCCGCCGCTTCTGC
>JACQZM010000329.1 GCA_016213885.1 Candidatus Rifleibacteriota bacterium
AACGTCACGCCGCGGACGTGCAGAAGCGTCGCACCACCCAGAGCGAGGTGGCCCGGGCCGACGCCGAGTTCGCCCGCCGTTTCGCCGAGGTCGCCCAGAAGTTCCTCGAGGACGCCTACGAGGAAGGGCCGGGGGACCGGGAAGGGCAGTGAGCGAGAAGGACCGGATCTGGCAGGACTTCAACCTGGACGAGAACTGCGTCCACGTCGCCGACTCCAACCAGGTCCGCCTCTACTTTGCCCAGTTCACCCTGGCGCTCAGGGCGCTGACCGGCGTCCTCGAGAAGACCGTGGGCAAGTCCAACGGCGAGGCGCAGGCGGTGAACGGGTACGTCGCGCGCCCCTCGCGGACGTTCCATCTGCTGGGGCTCAAGTACTTCTACGAACGACCCGGCGAGGGGCTCAAGGTCGACTCGACCGACTCCGGCTTCTTCCACTTCAGCACCCTGGTGGAGCTGGAGGCCGATCTGGCCGGCAGGGACCGCGCCCTGGCCGAGCTGGAGCCGGTGGCAGACCTGAAGCGACAGATGGCTGACCGGATCGTGCACCGCAGGAGCTCCCCCAGGGATCTGCAGGAGCAGATCGCCCGGAGGCTCTACCTGGAGACTCTGAAACCGTCCGGCATCTTCCGCTCTTTCGTTCCCGGCCCGCTGGTCTCCACGGGAGAGCCAGGGCCGGACAGGGGCGGAAGAGCCTATCTCTGGTCGTTCGCCACGTACGACCAGGCGCTGAACCGGCCGTTCGTCTACCTCTTGTACTTCACCTACAACCTGAACATGGGGCTGGCGACCGGTTCAGCCGACTTCGACCTCCTGGTGAAGCAGGCCCAGAAGCTCGCCTCGGGAAGGCTGAACCTGCTGGCCTTCTCGGGGATGATGGGCGATGGCCTGGAGTCGTTCTCCCTGAAGATCGTGAAGCGGATCATCCTGGGACCCTACTGGTCGCCGGTCTTCACGGAGAACGAGGGGGAGCTGGGAGCGCTGCTCGAGGGGTTCAGGGCGCGGTTCCCGTTCATCCTCCGCTGGGAAGCGGAGACGCTGATCAGCGACAAGGAGATGGTCGTGGGCCAGGGGCTCCTCTCCCGCGGCCGGCTCAAGCAGGTTTTCTGGATACCGAAGAACGCGGATCTGTCGGCCCGGGGGGTCAGCCACCTGGGTCGATTCGTACTGGTCCCGTACTGGCTCGGCCAGCACCTCGCCAGGGCCGGCCTCTTCAGAGACCATCAGCAGTTCGTGATCGACAAGGAAGACCTGGTCTATGGAGTCCATTAGCGTCGTCACCATCACCGACAAGGAGCTCGACGATCACCTGGAGGCTGCCACGGGGAAGGTGTCGTCGTTCCCGTTCCGGTCCCCCAGGCCCGAACCGGAGGCGGCAGGCACCCCGGCCACCCTGGGGGGCCGTCGCTTCAGCTACCGACCGCTCCAGAACAAGGACGGACCGGTCGGGGCCGCCTCCACCACCACCTTCAGCGTGGTGGAGACGATCCAGGCGATCAACCCCAGGGACGACCTGTTCTCCGACACGGAGCACCACGTGTTGCGGGAGATCCGCCGGTCCGTCCAGCTGTTCTACCAGATCTACGAGTACTACGAACAGGCGTCGGGGCTGGAGCGCCTGAAGACGGCGAACAAGGCCGGCCAGCTCGGGAGGGACCAGGAGGGCGAACTCAAGGCGAAGACCGAGACCGCCTCGGCGGTGAGCCTGTTCGCCCTGGCCGCCTACCTGTCGCGGAAGCTGGTGGGCCACCGTCAAGAAGAGGTGGAGCGGATCGTCTTCGAGGTGGAGTCGCCGGACCGGCTGCTGGTGGACAACCAGGCCAACGCGCTCCACTCCGCCCTGTTCTACCTGGTGGAGAGCATCAAGCGGCACGCGAAGGACGACCCGAGCCTGACCAGGGCCGTGCTCGAGGCCTCCCGCCAGCTGACCGGACGGATCAGCACGACGGCCCGGTCGCTGGCCTACCTGGAGTTCTACACCCGGTACCACTACCGGATCGAACCGGACGGCGTCACCATCACCGGGTTCGAGATGGAGGAGCCGGCCAGCGCCCTGCAGGTGGAGGTCCAGGAGAAGCGGCCCGAAGAAGTGGTGGGAAACCACATCGCCAAGTTCGAGGCGATGCGGCTGGCGCAGCGGCTCGTCTGCTACGACCGGGCCAGGCAGCACAACCCGTTCGTCGACCTCGGCGGATTCTCGTTCACCCTGATCGGAGACGGCAGCCCTGGCACCGGCAAGACCACGCTGATCCAGATGACCGTCACGCTGCTCAAAGACTACTGCAAGACGCTGTCGCTGCCGTTCCGGTACCTGAACTTCTCCGTCGACGAGATCTCCGACTACCAGGGCCGGTCCGGGCAGAACGCCAAGCGGTTCTGCCGCACCGTCCTGGACCCCCGGGGGATCGGGTTCGGGACCATCGACGACGTGGACCAGGTCTGCGCCAACAGGAACGACAAGAACTCCTCCGCGGGCCAGCTGGAGGTCACGGCGGTCTTCATGCAGGAGTTCGCCGGGCCCAACACGGTGGTGCGGGGCAACGCCAGTTTCGGCCTCTTCTCCAACTACCCGGAGAAGGTCGATGACGCGCTGCGTCAGAGGACCCAGGCCAGGTTCCTGGTGGACGGCCCGCGGACCCTGGAGGACTTCACGGATCTCTTGCATCTGCTGCTGAGCCCCAACTGGGAGATGCCGCTGGGCGCCGGGTATCAGCCGTTCACGACCCAGCAGGTGCGCCGGGTGATCCAGACCAAGTACGAACAGCACGCCAGGCCGCAGGCGCCGGCCCTCGTGAAGATCTTCGACGAGCACGCCAGAGGCGGCAAGATCTCGACGTGGATCGAGTTCGGCCACTATCTTCACGCGCTCCAGAAGCACGACGAGCGGTTCACCGGCAGGGCCGTGAAGAACATCTCCGACGCCATCCGGTTCCGGATGATGGACTTCGACCTGCCGCAGGAGTGGTTCGAGAAGCCGGAGAAGTTCTTCACGAAGCCGTACGAGACCAGGATGGAGATGCTCAAAGAGCTCAGGGGGACGATCACCCCGGAGATCGTTCTCCAGGAGATCAACCGGTACGCCGACAGCGAGGAGCGGTACGCCGCCGTGGCCCGGGAGCGGGAGCTCACGGAGCGCACCCGGCAGATCGTGCTCGACGCCAAGGCGCGGATCGCCGCCGCCAGAGAGCCGCTGTGATGCCAGACCCGGCCGTCGACATCCCGCCGGAGCTCCTGGCGGGGCTCTTCCTCGTCGAGGACGAGCTGCTGGTGCAACGCCATCTCGACGCGCTGGTCAGGATAGGGGCGCGGACGACGGGGCTGAAGCGGTTCCACGTGGACCGGTACGGGTACAGCCCGGAGGTGGCCAGGGAGCTATCCGACCCCGACTACCTGGGCCAGGGGCCGGACCACCCGTTCTTCGTCATCCTGACCGTGGATCAGCTGAGAGGGCCATCGGTCCAGCCCAACGCCGGCTTCGGAGCCTCTCCCTACGGCGAGCTCGTCCGGGATCACGTCGATCTGATCGCCAGGCTGGCGCTGACCGAGCCGCTGTTCGGCGAGTTCTCCACGGACGTGACGCGGTTCGCCTCCCCCGCGGCGCTGACCCTGGTGGACAGGCTCTGGCCCAAGGTCCAGACGCCGTCCGGCAGGATCGACCACGGCCTGCAGCTGACGAAGCTCAGGCGGCAGCTCCTGGAGAGCGACCATGGCTGGCACGACGAGCGACTCGTGGACAGGATGCTCGACCTGGCCGGAAAGGCCGACGGCCTCGTGGACCTGCCGGCGGTGTTCCGCGGGGAGGCCATCCCCGCTACCCCGGCGTTCGTACCATCGTTCGGGGGCTGCTACGTCTTCCCGCCGGAGCCCGGCGGGGTGGCGGCGACGGTGCTGGCGGCCCAGGTCGAGCCGGAGGAGCTGCAGGGGCGCGGGTCGATCGGGCCGCTGACCGTGGAGAGCGCCCTGGAGTTCCTGTCGGCCCGGGGGTTCGTGGAGCTCGAGGCGCCGTTCGCCGGTCTCACGATCGGTCGGGTCCGCGAGCTCCAGACCTGGATCGCCGCCAAGCACCTGGCGGACTCGCAGTGGGACCTGTCCCCGGAGATGTTCCCGGACCTTCTGCTCTCCACGCCGATCCTGAAGATGCGCGGTGAATGGTGTCCGCCGTCGAGCTTCCTCGAGCTGGACGAGGTCCTGTGGAAGATCCGGAACCCCGCGGCGCGGCTCGAGTTCGAGAGGCTGTCGCCGCTGACCAGGCTCCGGATCCTCGCGCCGACCCGTGGCGATCCGCGGCGGGAGGCCATCGTGAGACATCTCCAGGCGTTCCTGGACCACGTGGACCTGTCGAGGGCGTTCCGGGACGCGCCGGACCTGCTCTTCTCCCGGTTCGATCGACTGCACCCGTGCCAGAGGACGATCTTCCAGGCCTGGTTGAGTCGAAGAGAGGTGGAGTGACGATGGACATGACGATGCTCCTGGGATTCTGCCTGGTTGCGTATCTCGGGGTCGGCGCGGCGGCCTATCTCGCCGACCGGAGGTGGGGCGTCGGGATCCGCCGCTTCTTCGTGGACCTGGTGTCGGCCCACCCGCAGGACGTGAGGCAGGGGTTCATCGCCGGCCGGAGCCGCCGGGTCTGGCTCGCCTGGTCGCTGATCGTGGCATGCGGCACAGGTCTCGTTGCCGTGGTCGCCGGGCTGGTGAGCCTGCCGGCGCAGGTGGTGCTGACGCTCGCCGCGACGCTGGCCTGCTTCATGGGCATGCACCTGGGGCCGGTGCTGGGCTTCGGCGTGACGGCCATCGGGGAGGGGCTGGACAAGGTCGACCAGCTGGAGGCGAAGGTGAAAGAGGCGGGCCCCGCCGTGATCGGTTCCGCCGTCGACCGCGGAAAGCAGCTCACCGCCGCGGTGGTGGAGAAGCTCACCGCCAGCGACGCCCCACCGGAGCCCACCGAGGAAGAGGCGCGGCAGGCGAAGATCGACCGCATGGACGAGCTCCTCGGGAAGAAGAAGGCGACCCGATCGCCCGAAAGCCATGACTGACGCGAAGAACGATCACGGGGCCAGGCCGGCTCACCATGTCGAACCGGGTCACGGGGCCGAACCGGAGGGCGCGGGGCCGGGGGACCCTGGCCCGGGCGACGACCTCCCGGCATCGCCGGACCGGCCCGCGCTCCAGGGAGCGGACCCCCAGGAGCCGGACCCCCACGGGCCGCTCTACTACCTGTGCCGCAACCTGGCCCGGATGGTGTGGCAGTATCCGGCGGCCCGCACCGCCGTCAAGGTGCTGCCGGTCGTCGGGCTCGTGGCGCTCTACCTGCTGCGGTTCTTGCTCTACCCGGTCTTCGTCGCGGTCCGCCAGCGGAGCCCCACCATCGTCGGGGTCGCGCTCGCCCTGCTGATCATCGGGCTGACCCGGAGGTTCGCTCCCCGGCGTCGCTGGCTCACGCTCGGCTCGATGCTCCTGGCGGCCGGTGTCTGTCTGGTGCTGCTGCTGGCCCCGGTGGACATCGTCCGGGAGCTGTCGCTGTACGTGGCCTACAACGCCGTCGACCGACGTCCGTTGACGCGACTGCCGCTGACGATCAAGGAGCGGGTCTACCCGCTCACCATGGTCGACCGGATCGTGGAGGACCGGCTCACCGGCTCCCACTACGACGTGTCGAAGTTCGAGATGATGCGCCACCAGAACCGGCTCTACTGGACCGCTCAGAAGACTCCGGTGGGGCTCGTCAACCGGGCCTCCCTCGAGGATGTCCAGGGCGTGGTCAGGGTCGATGCCGGCAGCGTCGCGTTCGAGATGAAGCACTTCGACGTCAAGTTCGCCCACGGGCGGGACATGCCGCTGATGAAAGATCTGGTCCACTACGCCCTGCCGCGGGAGCTGTCGCTGGTCGACCTCTTCGACAAGCAGATCGACAGCCACGACGTCACCTACATCCAGACCGACGGCGGGGACTGGGTCCAGGTCGTGGCGCTCATCGACTGGGACGGCATCTTCCCGTTCACGTATCCCCGGTTCGGCGGCGTCTTCGTCGTGCCGGAGCGCGACAAGGGGTCGATCCGCCTGTACCGGCCCGAGGAGATCGAGAAGGTCCCGTTCCTCAAGGACCAGAACCTGCTCCCGGAGGCGATCTCGGACTTCTACGCGGAGGCGTGGAAGTTCAACCAGGGGTTCTGGGGCTGGTTCAGGAGGAGGGGCATCACCAAGATAACCCAGATCCCGGAGGACACGAACCCGCAGCCGTTCACCGTGTACTTCAAGGACGTGGCAGGCCAGGAGGGGATGTTCCAGTTCTAC
>JACQZM010000330.1:0-8832 GCA_016213885.1 Candidatus Rifleibacteriota bacterium
ACTCCGTCGCGGTCGGGTACGGCCCCGGTGATGAGCTCGCAGACGACGACGCCCACGCTGTAGGCATCCGAGGCCGCCGTCGCCCCGACCGCCGTGAGCTGCTCCGGGGCCATGTAGCGGAGGGTTCCCACCACGTCGCCGGTCAGGGTGAGGCCGGTGGCGTCCTGGTCGCGGGCCACGCCGAAGTCGAGCAGCTTGACGCTGCCGTTCTCGAGGATCATCACGTTCGACGGCTTCACGTCCCGGTGGAGAACGCCACGCGCGTGGACGTAGGCGAGGATCTCGGCGAGCTCCCGGGCGATCAGGACGGCGCCGAGCGGCGCCAGCGGGCCGCTCTCCGCCAGTCTGCGATCGAGCGATCGGCCCGATACGAGCTCCATCGTGAAGAACGCCAGCGCCTCGAGATGCACGTCGAGGATGCGCACCAGACCCGGGTGGTCCAGGCGCTCGAGCAGGCGCATCTCGCCGAGGAACCGCTGCAGCGCCTTGGCCCCGAGATGGGCCGTGGGGCGCAGCAGCTTGAGCGCCACCCACCCCCCGGTCCGGGTGTCCCGAGCGCGGTAGACGAGCCCCATGCCTCCCGCCCCGAGCAGGGACAGCTCCGAGTAGCGGGAGGGAAGAAGCTCCACCAGCAGCGCCAGGTCGGAGGTGTCGAGGGCAAGGCTGTCGGGCTCCGCCGGCCGCGTCGGGTCGGAGAGCCCGGCGCGCCGGGCCACGATCCGCGTCTTCGTCCGCAGCATCCGGGTGAGCCGGAGGAGCTGCAGCGCCCGGGTCAGGCGCAGGTCCGCGAGCCGGGCCAGCGACAGGATGCCGACCACCTGGCTGATGGCATAGGCGTCCAGCAGGAACCCGGCGGTCCGGAGGCCGGCCGCGGCGAGCCACGAGCCGACCAGGACGGTCAGCGCCAGCGCCGTCACGGCCAGCGCCTTCAGGCGCCACAGCAGCGCGGCCAGAAGCACCAGCCCCACGACCGGCCAGCGCCCGAGCCTCGGCCACGGGTCGTCGAGGAACCGGCGATTCAGAAAGGCGGAGACGACGACGCTGAGCAGCCAGCCGCCCTCGCCGTACGCGTACTGGCCCGCCGGGTAGCGCACGAGGTACGGGTAGAACTGGCGACGGAACGGGTCCGTCTCGGCGATCACCACGGTGCGCCCCGAGACGACGGACCGCAGGGTGGCCCGGTCGCCCCGTCCCGAGACCAGCTCGGACAGGTCGATCCGGGGGATCCGGGGCACGGCCGGGAAGTCGATGATCGCGAGCCCGTAGCGGTCCAGCGGTATCGCGAGGTCGAAGGCCGACGGCCCGGTCCAGGGCCGGTCCGCTCCACCGGGGCCGCCGGTGGCCCCACGACGAGCGTCGAGCCGGGCCGCGGCCACCAGGGCCAGGTGGGGGACCCGCCGGCCACGGATCGTCGTCTCCGGCAGGGCGGCCCGCACCACGCCGTCGATGTTCAAGAACATGTCGACGAACCCCGCGCCCGCGGCGACCGCGGACAGTCGCGCCAGCGGAACGACCAGCTCGTCGGCGTGGTGACCGAAGTAGGGCTCGAAGCTCTGACCCAGGAGGACCCGGCCCGACCGGAGCACCGCGGCCTCCAGCGCCGCGTCAGCGCCCGCTTCGGCGTCGGCCTTGCTGATCGTGGGGCCCAGGACGATCAGGCGAGCGCCCATCTCGGAGAGCAGGTCCACGGCCGGGGCGTAGATCCGGCGGTCGACGAACTGGGCCTGGGACACCGGTCGCGCGGCGATCTCCGCCTGCCCGACTGAGACGAACAGCACCGGAGAGGAGGTCACCGGAGGTGGCGTCGGTGCCAGGTTGAACAGGATGTCCCGCGTGTACGCGCCGGTCATTCCCAGGTGGTCGGGCGACCCCAGGTAGAAGACCCCGACGAAGACCGCGAGCCCGATCAGCGCCGCCCGCACGAGCGCCAGGCCGAGCACGCCGAGCATCAGGTGGAGGCGGGCTGTTCACCGGAGGCCAGGAGCTGTCGACGCAGCAGCTGAAGGCCCTGTCGGATCCGGTACTTGGCCAGCGGCACGTCGATACCCTGGCGACGGGCCACCTCGGCGACCGGCAGCTCGTCGAAGAACCGGGCCAGCAGCGTCTCGCGAAACGGCGACGGGAGCGACTCGACGGCGCCGCGGGCCGAGCGGGCCAGCATGAGCTCCTCCGGGTCGCCCTCCGGGCTCCTGCCTGCGTCGTCCAGCCACCGGTCCGCGGCCGGCACCTCGCTCCCGCGGGCCCAGGGGGCGCGCCGGTGGATCAGAAGGACCCGGCGCGCGATGGAGGCCAGCCAGGCCGCCAACCTGCTCCGGTCCCGCAGGCGACCCAGATGGAGGAACGCCCGCAAGAAAGCCTCCTGGGCCAGGTCTTCCGACAGCTGGGGGTCTCGCACCAGGCGGGAGAGGATCGCCATCACGAACCGCCGGTACCGGCCGTGGATCCTCGTGGCGCCGCCGGGCTGGCGGTCGATCGCCCGACGGACGAGCACCGAGTCTCTGGTGGCGCCGGCGCTCTCCTTCACCGCTCTCTCCTCGTCGACGCTCGTCGGACCGCCGGCCCGATCCGGGAAGACCCTGGCCGTCCGGGGCCCGTACTAAGACGACGTCGATCCAGGTAAAGGATAGCGCCTCTGGAGGGGATCCGTCGAGGCGCCGGATCTTTGGTGTATACTCCCCCGAGGTTCCTTCCGGTCGTGCCTGCGCGGTCTTCCCCGGCCGCCCTGAACGGGCACCGTGGCCGGTCCCCCCAGCGATGAGCGAACGCGACCCCCACGACACCCGATCCGACCCTGGGGCCGCCGGGCCGCAGACGCCCGGAGCGCCCGCGCCCCCGGCGATCCCGCTCCTTGCGGACGACGCCTCGCCGGAGCAGAAAGACCGTCACTGGTTCGACCACGTGTACCAGGGCGACAGGCAGCCGCAGCTGACCCTG
The DNA here is from genome assembly GCA_016213885.1 of Candidatus Rifleibacteriota bacterium. Classification (GTDB taxonomy): domain Bacteria; phylum Muiribacteriota; class UBA6191; order JACPRK01; family JACQZM01; genus JACQZM01. The sequence goes on from JACQZM010000330.1 coordinate 2,935, forward strand.
CGGGCCGTGCTCGTGGGCGGCCTCCTGGGCATGTTCATGTCGATCTCCAACCTGTACACCACCCTCAAGCTGGGCTGGGCGTTCGGCGTGGCCATCACGTCGTGCGTCCTCTCGTACGTCCTGTGGAACGGCCTCGTGACCCTGTCGGGCAACAGGCTCTCCCGGATGAGCATCCTGGAGAACAACTGCATGCAATCCACGGCGTCGTCGGCCGGCTACTCCACCGGAGCCACGGTGGGGCTGGCGTTCGCGGCGCTCCTCTTGATCACCGGCTCCCACCAGCCCTGGCAGATCGTGGTGCCGTTCGTGTTCCTCACCGCGGCGCTCGGCGTGTTCCTGTCGATCCCGATGAAGCGCCAGATGATCAACTACGAGAAGCTCCCGTTCCCCTCCGGCATCGCCGCGGCGGAGACGCTGAGGAGCCTGTATTCGAAGGGGGACGATTCGGTCCGGAAGGCCCGATCGCTCCTGGCCGCCCTGGGAGCCGGCGGGGTCGTCGGCTTCCTCAGGACCGGCGGTCAGCTGGCGGAGCAGCTCAGGGAGACCGGCCGGGCCCAGGGCTGGCTGGAGGCTCTGCTGGCCAGGTTCCGGATCCCGGAGGAGATCCCGTTCGCCGGGTGGCTCGCCGGGCTGAAGGACGTGAGGCTCAGCGGGCTCTCGTTCGAGCCCGGCGTCCTCATGATCGGGGCCGGGATGATCATGGGGCTCAGGGTGGCGCTCTCGATGCTGGCCGCCTCCGTGGTCCTGTACTACGTTCTGACGCCGCTCCTGCTCTCCCATGACGCGGCGCATCTGACGGTGGCGGGTCACGTGCGGTCGCTGACCGTGAGCGCCAGGGGGAGCGTCAACCCGGTGCGCTGGGCGATCTGGTGCGGCACCGCCGTGATGGTCTTCTCGAGCCTCACCTCCGTGGCGCTCCAGTGGAGGGTCTTCGCCCGGGCGTTCTCGTCGCTCGAGAGCGGCGCCGGCTCCACGGGCGGCGACGAGGTGGAGGCGATCGAGGTTCCCTCCTCGTGGCTGGTCATCGGTCTGGTCCCGATCACGATCGGCATGGTCGCGCTCCTCCACCAGGGGTTCGGCATCTCCATCGGCCTGGGGCTCGTCGCCGTGACCATGTCGTTCGTCGTCTCCCTGGTCTGCTCCCGGGCCACCGGCGAGACCGACACCACGCCCGCGGGCGCCACGGGCAAGTTGACGCAGCTGGTCTACGCCGTGCTGCCCGGCGCGGCCGGAAACACGGTGATCAACCTCATGGCCGCCGGCGCCACCACCGCGGCCGGCTCGAGCTCCGCGGACCTCTTGACCGACCTGAAGAGCGGGTACCTCCTGGGGGCCAACCCGAAGAAGCAGTTTCTGGCCCAGTTCATCGGCATCTTCTTCGGCACCCTGGCGGTGGTGCCGGCCTGGTACCTGATGGTGCCCACCAAGGAGGCGCTGCAGAAGTTCCCGATGCCGGCCACCGCCATGTGGAAAGCCGTGGCGGACCTCTTGACCCAGGGGGTGCACATGCTGCCCCACACGGCGCTGTACGCCATCGTCGCGGGGGCGATCGTCGGCGTGGCGGTGCCGCTCGTCGAGCACCTGTTCCCCCGGGCGCGGCGGTTCGTGCCGTCCGCCATGGGGCTCGGCCTGGGCCTGGTGGTGCCGCTGACCAACTCGCTCGCCTTCGCCATCGGAGCGCTCATCGCCTGGGGCTGGACCAGGCTCGCCCGGGACCACGCCGACACGTACAACGTGCCGGTGGCCTCCGGGTTCGTGGCCGGCGAGTCGCTGGTGGCGGCGCTGATCGCCATCGGCTGCTCCCTGGCCGGGTTCTTTCCCGCCCGGGTCCCCTGAGGGCGGCCGGCTACAACAGCCGCTCTCGCTCGAGGAACGACCGGATCGACCGGAACGCCGCCTCGTGTCCGGCCGGGTCGAAATGGTCGTCGTCGGGCAGAAACAGGCCCACGGCGCGACGGGCCGAAAGCTCCGGCAGCAGGTCGTGGAAGGCGATCCGCTCCTCCTTGCAGAACTCGGCCATCAGGTCCTGCGGGACCGTGGAGCGCCCGAACCGCCCCTGGTCCACCTCGAACCCCAGGCTCCGGTAGAACCGGGTGCGGTCCGGGTCGACCTGGACAGCCGCGGGGATGACGGTGATCAGAAGCTTCCCGTCCCAGGTCAGGCACAGGTCCCTGATCGATCGGAGGATCGCGCGATTCCGTCGCCAGGCTTCCCTGGCGGCCGGCGAGTCGACGAGCACGTTGTCCATCTGGTAGTCCCGGTGCTCGCGCGCCAGCGGCACGAGCCACGGGTTGATCGCGTCGCCCCGGACGTTGCCGTGGAGCGCCCTGGCCTCCTGACGCAGCGTCGGGATCGCCGTGGCGTGGGCGAGGTTCCTTCGACGTTCGCGCACGAACGCCAGCAGATGGCAACCGGCCAGCAGCTCGTCGACGTGGGCGCCGATCCCGGTCGATCGCCCCATCTCGTACCGGGTGTCCGTGAGGTCGTTGCCCGCGTAGTAGTTCAGCATCACGAGCCGGGGCCGGGCCACCGGTCCGAACAGCTTCAGCGTGTCGCGGTACTCGATCGGACCGGCCCCGGCCCGGGCGTAGGAGAGACAGGCGATCCCCCGCGACTCGAGGTGCTGGCGCAGCAGCCGGCCCAGGGAGCGTTCCTGATCGAGGCTGAACGAGTCGCCCAGCACGACGACGTTCCGGGAGCCGGCCCGCTGACGGGCCCGATCCAGTCCGGCCAGGAGCTCCGTCCCGGGCCAGCCGCACCGCAGCGACAGCTCGAACAGGCAAAGAACGAGACCGAGCGGGACGAGGGCGAAGACCGCCCGCTTCACGAACCGCCGGAGCCCGGGGATTGGCGAGGTGTGCATGGATGGTGGAGCTCGATTATCGGCCGCCGGAGGGGGAGAAGGCAACTCCCTGGACACGCCGGGCCGGAGATTCGCCAGGCCGGCACGACCACGCTGACGCGGGCGATGGTCCCGGAGCAGGCGGGCGTGATCGCGGGTTACCTCGCTGCGGGAAGTGGGCTATACTCCCGGGCGCCCGCCCCCAGGTGCAGGTCGGTGACCCGCGCACCTCCACTCTCGAGGAGAGATCATGCCAGAGACCCGCGACAAGACGACTCCGCTGCGGTACCTGCGGCTCCTGCTCGTCGGCGTGCCGGAACCGATCGTCTACGTCGTGTCCGCCGCGCAGCACGACACGTTTCGCCGGTTCGCCGACCACGCCGACCCCGACGATCCCGACGCGGATTTCTTCGCCTTCGACACCTGCGACGGCTTCGAGGTGATCGTCTCGACCGATGCGATCCAGGCCGCTCATCTGTTCCGGGAGCATGACCTGGTTCCGGAGGCGATGGAGACCGACTGGGCGAGGAACCGGGCGCGGGAGACGATACGTCTGTTCCTGGCGGAGCGTGCGGCTCCGATCGAGATGCGCGTGAGCGAGCCCGGGGAGATCGCGATGGTGTTCGCGAACCTCGACGCCGCGGGTCTCGATGCGGGTCGGTTCCAGTGGTGGCAGGACCGGGACGAGGCGGAGTTCTTCGTCAACGTCGAGCAGATCGTGCTCCTCGAGGTCCCGGCGCACCTCGTCGAGGCCGGCCGCCAGAAGCTCGAGGCCGAGGCCTCCAAGGCGCTCCGGCTCGATCCCCGCAAGCCGGCCCGCAACAGGTCGGTGGAGTGAACCGAGCCGCCGGCGAGTCCGGCGTGCCGGTCGCCCCGGAGCTGTGGTCGTGAACCGGGTCTGCCTGGACACCTGCGCCTGCACGCACTTCACGGGGATCGGCGATCTGCCACGATCGACATGGGCAAGCGGTCACCCGCCGGCGCTGTCACACCACCGTGCGTACGGGTGCGAATCCGGCGGTTCCGGATGACCGGCTCTAACTTCCACGGAGCCGGCCGGCTCCTTGTCGCCGCCGGTCAGGGCCCTGGGCGATCGACAAGGAGGTCCTTGCGTCCGGACGACCAGCGCCGTACGCTGTCCCCACGGGGGCGCTCGATCCTACAGCGAAGGGTGATCATCATGAGACGATGGATGCTGGTTCTCGCGATGGTGGGAGTCCTCTGCCCGGGCACGGCGCTGGCGTATCTCTGCGGGGAATGCGGACAGGTGTCGCACACCAAGGACATCGGGGATTGCGTGGAGTGCAAGAAGCCTACCTCCAGCGGCCAGTTCAAGCTCTGCCTGGACTGCTCGACCAAGCTGGACCAGTGCGAGGCCTGCCGGAAGCCGAAGAGCGGAAAGCCCGAGGCCAGCCCCTCCCCGGCAGAGTCTCCCGCCTCCCCGGCGGCTCCCGCGGCGCCGGCATCACCCTCTCCGGTCGCCTCTCCGGCGCCGACCGACACCCCGGCTCACTGATTCCACCAAGAAAGCGATCGAACCCCGGTCGGTCAGTGCCTGCTCTGGAGGTCCCTTCGAGGAGGTGTCCGGTGGCCCCATCGACGGCGCGCAGATTGTACAGAACCGAGCACACCCTGACCCGGACGCTCCGGGTCTCCTACCCCGCCGGGCGCGGCCGGATCGTGCTCCGCACCGAGCTGGATTGGGAGAAGAGCCTCGAACCGGTGGCGGTGAGCCAGGATGGCAACGTCTCCACCTTCGAACTCTCGGTGGACCAGCCGTTCCTGTATTTCAAACCCTGCCTGGTCGAGAGCGGCACCCTGCACTGCGCGGTGGGTCCCAACAAGCTGCTGCTCATGACCGAGAGGGATTCCCGCATCTGCTACCCTCACTTCTTCGATACCCAGGTGGGGGAGTTCTCCCCGCTGGTGGAGCTCCCCTCGAAACTGCTGGGACGCACCCACAAGATCCGCGGCTTCGTTCCGCCGGGATACTCCGAGAACACCCTCAGCAGGTTCCCGGTCATCTACATGCAGGACGGCCAGAACCTCTTCTTTCCCGAAGAGGCTTTCATGGGTCAGGAGTGGAGGGTCGACGAGTCCAGCGATGTCCTGCGCGCCATGAACGCCGTGGAGGACTACATCATCCTCGGAATCTACTCCGGCGATCGCCTGACCGAGTACACGAGACCCGGCTACGAACTCTACGCCCGGTCGCTGGTCGAGGAGGTCGTTCCCGCGATGGAACGATGCGGGATCCGTGGGGGCCAGCATCGGCGCAGCCGGTCGATGTGGGGGTCGTCTCTGGGCGGCGTGGTCTCGTTCTACACGGTCTGGCAGCACCCCGACGTGTTCGGCACCGCGATGTGCATGTCCAGCACCTTCTCCCACCGGGACGATCTCATCGACCGGGTGTTCGAGGAGCCGTTCCGGGACGTGGGGTTCTACCTGGACAGCGGCTGGCCCGGCGACAACTACGAGGTCACCATCGGGATGGCCATGGCCCTGATCTCGCGGGGCTGGGAGTACGGGCACAACCTGATGCACATGAGCTTCCCCCTGGCCGACCACAGCGAGGCCTCCTGGGGAATGCGGCTGCACCTGCCGCTTCAGTTCCTGAACGGCGCCGTGGCTCGCGCCTGCCGAGTCAACAGGCCGGTCCTGGGCGATCTGCCGTTCCCGGCGTCGGCGGGAGCGCCACCCCGATGAACCTCCTATCAAGGGTGACACCTCGAGCCTCCTGCCGGGAGGTGCAGGGGCGAAGAAGGGGATGCAGGGGGGAGGTAGGAGGTGGAGGGGGCAGACCGGGCCCTGACTGGATGAGGGGATCGTAACCGCGGCGGCATCGGCCACGGTGGTCACTCCGGCGCTCGAACACGACAAATGCGGTGGTTACCCTCCACCAGTGCGGAGCGGAGCTTGATGGGTCGGAAACGTTCGTGCTCGAGGGCCAGGGCATGTGCTAGGCTCTCGTGGGTGAACGAAGTGACCACCAATACCAACAGATTGACCGATCGCGAGCTGCGAATCCGCCCTCCTCGCTCGCTCTCGGTGGTCAG
>JACQZM010000330.1:8843-24266 GCA_016213885.1 Candidatus Rifleibacteriota bacterium
CGGGGGGGATCGGCCTGCAGGTTGACTGGTCCCGGTGGTATCTGACGGACGAGGACGACATGGGAGAAGGCGTCGAGCAAGGCGAGATCATCCGCCTGGTGATCTGCTGTCTCAAGGAGCTGGCGAGAGAGCGGGGCTGGGAGAACGTCCTCGTGGCCGGCGATCAGTTCTTCGCCTGGGTACCGTCGGAGCCGCTGGTGCGGGTCTCCCCCGACGTGTATCTGCTCGACGATCCACCCCCGCCGCCGTGGCCGCCGTCCTGGCAGACCTGGCTTCCGGGCCATCGGGCTCCCCGTGTGGCCATCGAGATAGTCTCTTCCGATGGCTGGCAGAAAGACTATGATGAAGGGCCGGCCAAGTATGCACAACTCGGAACTTCGGAGCTGGTGATCTTCGATCCGGATGCGGTCCTGGGAGAGACCCGAGAGCGTGGCCGGACGCCGCTCACGGTTTACCGGAGAGAGCCTGATGGCGCGTTCGTCAGGGTGTACGCCGGGGCGGGGCCGGCCGGAAGCGTCGAGCTCTCGGCGTGGTTCGTCGCAGTGAGCGACGGCAAGGTGGCGCGGATTCGTGTCGCTCGTGATGAGGCGGGCAGGGACCTCGTCCCGACCGCAGACGAAGCCCGCAAGGTGGCAGAGAGCTCTCGCGACGAGGAACGCCGGGCGCGGGAGGTAGCTGAGCGAGAGGTCGAGCGCCTTCGGGCGGAGCTGGATCGGTTGCGGCGCGGTTGAGCCGGACGGGCGCTGGCGCTCCTGGAGATGGCGGCGGCGTTCGAACGGGCAGGGAAGAACAATCTGGCCGTCCGGCTGTACCGGGAGATCGTGACGAGACACCCGAAGGCGCTGGACGACACCGCGCCGGTGTCATCGTGGACTTGCGCAGACCAGGCGCGGGTCCGGCTCCGGTGGATCGACTCCGGATCTCTGTGCCGTCCATCGCGACCGCCTGGTAGCCCCGGTCGCCATCGCCCTGGAACCCGCCCGTGGACACCCGTCACTCGAACGAACGAGAACAAGAGCGAGGCATCCTCCGGACCGAGGTCAAGCACGTCATCGAGCACGGGTCCACGAGAAGAGCAAGGACGAGTTCAAACCCGAGTGGCACTCGTGGAACTACGCGATGCGGGGCAAGACCTTGGACGGCCGAGAACTTCGCATCGCCGTGACCTTCGAAGAGGACGAGACGCTGCTGATCATCATCACTGCCATCGACCTGACCCAGGAGGGATGACCGCGATGAAACTCGAACGAAAGCGGCAGGGCGTGTTCATCGACCGCGGCTTCGGCTTTCCTGTGGAGCTGCGCAACGTCCCCATGGTCCTGGTGCGCGGGTCGTGGACCCCTGACATCGACCTCGACCGCCTCGAACAGCTGCTGCTACACGCCCTCGTGTTCAAGCCCTGCCGGCTGACCGGAGACGAGGTGCGATTCATCCGCACATCGCTCGCGCTGACCCTGCAACAGTTCGCCGCGCGGTTCAACGTCTCCCACCCGGCCGTGATGAAGTGGGAGCGTAGGGGTACGCGGGCGACCGCCATGGACTGGGCGACAGAGAAGGACATCCGCCTGGAGCTCCTCCACCGCGCGCACGTGAAACCAGCGTCGTTCGTCGATGCTTACGGCTCCCTGGCCACGGCGATGCCCCCGGGGCCCCAGCAGCTCACTGCCCTGGAAGTCGGGACAACGCTCAAGCCCTCTGCCGGCCGACGACGGACGAACGCCGCGGCCCGAGGCTGACCGCTCTGCCGCCGATCACGCTCGCACCGTGGGCACTCGGCTCGGCGCGGCATGAAGAATCGAGCCTGCGTCGGCTCCGGAAGCTGATCGGCCAGGTTCTGGTAGTGTTCTCTCGCCGCCACGAGGCGTTCGCCCCTGGAGAAGACTCCCTGCGCGAAGCAAAAGAGGTGGGTCGTCTGTGATCGTGGTCGACACGAACGTTGTCGCGTACCTCACGATCGGTGGGCCGTTCCCTCAACTTGCCCGCCAGTCGCTCAGGCTTTCGGGGCCTCTCCGGTCGCCGCGGCCGCCTCCTGCCGGGCCTTCTCCTTCTCGGCCTTCTGCCTTTCAGCCTTCTCCTTGATCTGCTGGAGCCTGCCGGCGGCCTGCGCCATCTGCTCAGCGGTCACCTCGCCCTGGACGACCCCCTTCAGGTCGTAGCGCGGCCCCCCGGCGGCCAGGGCGGACTGATAGCCCACGGTCTTCGAGTAGCGCTTGAGCGTCTCTCGCAGGAGGATCCTGGAGAACTCGAGATTCTCTTTCACGAGCTCCTTGAACAGGCCGACGGCCCACGGCCGGGCCTTGGTCGTATCCTCGGGGAACACCTGCGGCCATCGGCTCGAAAGGACCTCGAGCACCGACGGCACCTTCGCCTTGAGGTGCGCCTCGTGCCGTAGCCGCCTCAGGCGATGCTTCAGCGCTCTCGCCTCCGGCGACAGGCGCGGCGTCGGGCTCCTGGGCCTGGCCTTGGGGGCCTCCTGCGCGCCCTCCGTCTTCGGGGGCCGAGCCCCGGGCGCCCCGACCGTCGCCCCCTGGGCTCTCGGCGGTGGAGGCTTCGCAGGCCCGGCCGACGGGGAGACCGGCTTGACGCCCAGCCGACCCTGGGCCTTGAGCTGCTCTCTGTGTCTGTTGCGTTTCGGCATGGCTGACCTCCTGGACAGGGCGGGTCGTCACGAAGGGCAGTCTAGCAGGGCCGGAGTCATAGCTCAACACCAAGCACGAGATGACTCCCTCGTCCGCGTGCGATAGGATGACCAGCGGCCGGCGACGACCTCAGCGCTCCCTCGCGGCGAGGTGAAACCGTTCGCCCCGCGATCCGGTTATAGTTGATGTGGAGGCCCGTGGATGGACGCCCTGACCGACGAGGAGCTCCTGGTGCTGCTCAAGAGGGGCCGCGAGGACGCGTTCGCGACGCTCTACGACAGACACCGGCGGGGGCTCTTCCTCTTTCTTTCGAGGATGTGTCAGAGCCGGCCGCTGGCCGAGGAGATGCTCCAGGACGTCCTGTTCAAGGTGGCTCGCTCGGCGGCCTCCTACGAGCCCCGCGGCCGGTTCAAGCCCTGGCTCTACAGGATCGCCACGAACCACTGCCTGAACGTGCTGGCCTCCCGGGCCCAGAGGAGCTGTCGCCAGACCGTGCCGCTGGCGGCGCTCGAGACGGCCGGCGACGCTGAACGGCTGCTCTCCGGTCCGCCCGGGGAGTCGGAGGCCCAGGGCCGGGTCGAGGCCGGCGAGGTCCGCGCCGCCGTCAGGACCGCCCTGGCAGGCCTCGATCCCCGGCACCGGTCGGCGTTGCTGCTCAGGGAGCTCGAACGGATGAGCATCCAGGAGATCGCCCAGACCCTGGACCTGCCCCAGGGAACCGTCAAGACCTACATCCACCGGGGGCGGGAGAAGCTGAGACGGCGACTCATCGCCTCGGAAGTGACCGACGAGAGAGGGGCTGTCCGATGATCGACTGCGGGGTGTTCAGGGCGCTCCTCTGGGCCCGGGCGGACGGCGAGCTGGAAGAGGACGTGGCGGGCCGGCTCCGGAAGCACCTGGCGGTCTGCGCCGCCTGCCGCGCGGAGCAGAGCCGGATCGACGAGATCCGCCAGGCCCTGGGCGAAGGGCCCGACGACGAGCCGCCGGGACCGTGGGTGCTGGAGCGGGTCAAGGCCCGCCTCGCCGCCGTGCCGGCGGCCGCGACCGGCGACGTGCTCTCCCCGGAAGAGCTGGCCGCCATGCTCAAGGTCCCGGTGGAAGAGATCTACGAACGGCTCGACGAGCTGCCGGCGTTCGAGTTCGCCGGGAGGGTCCGGTTCTCGAAACGGTCGATCGAACGGTGGATCGGAGCGCAGGAAGACCGCTGGCGGAGCCAGGTTCTCTCCGCGGCGGCAAGACCTGGGAGGTCGTGACCATGGAACCGATGGTGTCGCGCATCAGTCTCCTGTTCCGCAAGCTCGGCCTCTTGCTGGGGTCCGGCGTTCCCCTCCTGGAGGCGGTGGACGTGGTGCTGCTGGGCTTGCCCGAGGGCGATCCGGTGCGGCCCCCGCTCTCCCGGGTCGCCGGCGACCTGAGACGAGGGGCCCAGGTGTCCCAGGGGCTCGAGGCGTTCCCTCACCTCTTCCCGCCGGAGCTGGTCGCGATCGTCCGGAGCGGAGAGAGCCGCGGAGCGCTGGACGTGGCGTTCGTCAAGATCGCCCAGGGCCTCGAGGAGGGCACCCTGCTGCCGGGTCCGTCCGGGCCGGAGCCCGGGCCCGACGGTCTTCCGCCGTTCGCGGACCGCCCGCCCTGGCCGCCGCCTCCGGCCGGCCGGGTCCACGTCCGGATCAGAAAGGAGACCCGCCGGCAGGGGCCGGGAGCCACCGTGGAAGAGACCGAGACGGTCTCCCACCACCACCCGCCCCCCCCGCCCCCGCCACCTCCCCCGTGGCACGCGGGGCCGCGCGGCGAGCCTTGGCCCCCGGCCCCGCCGCCCGGTCATCGGGAGTGCCGCGTCACGCTGCGGCTCGACGACGAGGCCCGGGACCGGGCCGTGGAGTTCTTCAGGAACGCCGTGGGGTCCAGGGCGTCCGATGTCCATCTCGAGCCGCTTCCGGAGGGCGGGCGGGTGCGGCTCAGGGTGGACGGCTGCCTGGCGGAGGCGCGAAGGCTCGGCAGCGCCGAGTACGACGAGCTCATGGCCAGCGTCAAGATCCTGGCCGGGATGGACGTGGCGGAGCGCCGCCTGCCGCAGCAGGGGCGGACGGTGCTGCCCGACGCGAGGCCCACGGTCACCCTGAGCGTGGCCACGACGCCCTACGTGAACGGCGAGGCGGCGACGGTGAGGATCCTCAGGGAGCCGGACTCCCTGCCCCGACTGGCCGAGCTGGGGCTCTCGCCGGACGACCTGGCCCGGGTGACCCGATGGCTCGACAGGCCCTACGGGCTGATCGTCGTCACCGGTCCCACCGGTTCCGGAAAGACGACCACCCTGTACTCGCTCGTGTCCCACTACGACGCCTCCACGCACAAGATCATCACCGTGGAGCAGCCGGTGGAGTTCATCCTCGAAGGCGTCAACCAGCTGTCGCTGGCGCCGGAGCTGGGGCTCACCTGGATGAGCGCCCTGAGGGCCCAGACGAGACACGATCCCGACGTGCTGCTCGTGGGAGAGATCCCCACCCAGGAGGTGCACGAGATGGCGTGCCGGCTGGCGCTGATCGGGCACGTCGTGCTGACCACGTTCCACGCCGACGGCGTCGCCAACCTGCTGGGCCGGCTCAGACAGCTGGGGTGCGGGCCCACCGGGCCGGGCTCCCTGGGGCTGATCGAGGACGCGCTCGTGGGGGCGCTGGCCCAGAAGCTCGTCCGGGCGCTCTGCCCCAGCTGCCGGGAACCGGTCGACGCCGCCTCCATCCGGACGCGGGCCGCCGGGCCGCTGACTCTTCCGTCGGGCACGTACTGCAAGGCGGCCGGCTGTCCGGAATGCGGCGGGTCGGGCTACCGGGGCCGGATCGCCGTGTTCGAGCTCCTGGAGCTGACCCCGGCCGCGGCGGATGCGGTGAACCGGGGCGTCGACCAGCGGGCGCTGAAAGAGCTGCTGGCCGCGGCCGGCTCGAGGACGATGCTCGCCGACGGGCTCGAGAAGGCGTCCCAGGGGCTGACCACGGTGGACGAGGTGCTGCGGGTCTGCGGGGTGTAGGAGCCGGCCCCGGCATGAACGACAGCCCGAACGATCCGCCCGAGCCGCGTCCGGAGCCCGGGCCCGGCGACGGGGCCGCGGGAGCGCCGCCGCTCTGGCTGGTGGCGATCGCGGTCTTGGCCAACCTGGCGTTCCTCTGGACCGGGATGTTCAAAGACGACTTCCAGAACATCCACAACGCCCGCGCGGCCGAGCTCACCCTGCCCTCGCTGGGCACCCACTTCTTCCACGACGGGCCCTCGATCTCCGACGGTTACCGCTTCCCCTGGCTGGGCGACCGGCCCACGTCGGTCTACTTCCGGCCGGTGCTGGTGGCGCTGTTCAAGGGGGAGGACAGGCTGTTCGGGCTCTGGGCCCCGGGGTACCACGCGGTCAACCTGGGATTCCATCTGCTCAACGCTCTGCTGGTCCTCGGCCTGGGCCGCCGCCTCCTCTCCACCGATCGGCAGGCCCGGTGGGCGGCGCTCCTGTTCCTCTTCCACCGCCCGGCCATGCAGTCCGCCGGGTGGGTGTCGGGCCGCACCGAGGTCATCGCCACCACCTGCCTCCTCGGGATGGTGCTGGCCTACGCCCGGTTCAGGGACCAGGGGCGCGGCGCCGGCGGCTGGGTCTGGTTCCTCCTGGCGCTCGCCCTCGTCGGTCTCGGGCAGGGCGTCAAGGAGACCTGCGTGCTGGCGCCGCTGATCGCCTGGGCGTACGATCGGGGAGCCCACCCCCGGCGTCGGTTCTCCCTGTGGCCGGTCTGGTTCGTGGCGATCGTGGCCGCCGGGCTCTGGTACCGGTCCACGCTCCCCGGGCTGGCCGGGCTGCCGCCGACCGGCTCGTTCAACCTCCACGGCCCGGCGGAGCCTGGCTTCGTCCGGTTCCTCGCCGGGCGCCTGGCGCACAGTCTGCTCACGGTCCTGGCCGCCGATCCCGGCTACCTCCCGTACCGGCGGCTGATCGCGCCGGGGATGCTCATCTGCCTGGTGGGGCTGGCCTCGGCGCTGGGCTGGCTGCTGTTCCGATCCAGGCAAGCGCTCGCCACGGCGGACTTCCTGCTGGCGTGGCTGCTCCTGTCGCTCGCCCCGGCGCTGCCTCTGATGGCCCAGCGATTCTACCTGTACCCGGCGGCGGTTCCGGCGTGTCTGATCTTCGCCCGCCTCGCGGGTCCGCCGCTGACCGGGCGGTCTCACGCGTGGCTGTTCAAGGCGCGAGCGGTGCTCCTGGTGCTGTTCTGTCTGAACAGCCTGGACGGGGTGGTGGAGCGCCTGAACGCCTACGCCCGGTACTCCGGGGACGACGCCCGCATCGTCGCCACCATCGTCGAGCGGGCCATCAAGGTTGGCGGCCCGCTGAGGATCCACCTGTTCGGAGCGACCGTGATGGAGCTCCACCTGCGGCAGCGCCTGCGGCTCGCCCTCCCGGATCGGGAGCTCTCGGTCCACGTGGTGACGCTGGCGCCGGTGCTGTTCGGCCGACCCCACGCGACCGTGTACGCCTGGCCCACCCTGCCCGGTCCGGACGGCCGGGGCGCCGTGCTCCGGGCCGATCTGGGGCCGGTCCACCCGGTCAGAAGCGAGCCCAACCTGGCGTACTGGAGCGAGGACATCCGCCTCGACGTGGGCGACTCGCTGGTCTGCGACGCCTACGAGACCGTGCTGGGCCACGACAGCTCCGGCTACCACTGGCTGGTCAGGTTCAAGGAGCCGATCCGCCAGGGATCGCTCTTCTTCGCCATCCAGCCCCGGGAGTGCGAGTGGATCGGGCCCGACGCCACGCCCGGCCGGTGAGGTCGGGACGCTCGATCATCGCCTGCCGGAGCCCGGGGGGGCCAGGTCCAGCACGACGATGGAACCTCGACGGAACACCGCTCGCCCCGCGGCGAGGCGGGCCACCTCGCTGCCTCCGGGGTGGCGCCGCATGGCGCCGTGGGCCTCTCTCGTCCAGGCGTCGAACGGGGCGAAGTAGGTCGGGGGCTCCGGGCCCAGGTGGGTCAGGTCCACCAGGAGATGGGTCACGCCGTCCCTGTCGCGCAGGGTCGCAAGCGGCGTCGGATCGACGGCGAAGGTGGCGTCGATCAGCGCCCGCATCCGGCGCCGCATCTCGTCGGCGTAGCGCCGATGGTAGGCCTGGTGCGTCTCGAACGTGAGGAACGCCCGGCGGCGGCACAGATACGGCACGCTGTCCATGATCCCGGCGGGCCAGCCCGCGATCGTGGAGCTGGCCGGCAATCGGGCCAGGTGCTCGTAGATCTCCCGGTCGGCCCCGATCTGGACCGTGAAGCCCACGTCGCCGCCGCGGCCGCCCAGCGTGACCAGACAGAACAGGGTGAGCGCCAGCGCCGCCGCGTCGCCGGCCGTGACGCGGGCGAGCTGTCTGACGCCCAGCGGCACGAGCAGAGCCGCCACCACCGGGACCGCCTGGAACGTGTACCGCTGCGGCACGTACAGCCTCGGCGCCAGCAGCGCCGCCAGCACGTGGGCCGCCATGGCGGCGCCGAGCAGGCAGAGGAGCCGTCGGGCGGCGCTGCTGTGACGCAGCGTCCCGGGAAGGCCGGCCAGGCTCAACGCCGCCACGAGCCCCACCGTCGCCACCAGCGGCGCCGTCGGCGCGCCGTAGAGATCTCCCGCGACGAGCCTCGACCTCAGCGCCGGCACCCACGCAGCGCCGCCTCCCTGCAGAAACCGCCCGAACGCGTCACAAAGCGCCACCACCAGCGCTGGATACGGCGGCCGGTCGTCGGCGCCGTACCGCCCCGACGGCCCCAGCTCCGGGTAGAGCGCCACCGCGTCAGGGCCCAGCCCGGGCCCGTAGGGGGCCATCTCCAGGGCCAGCGGAACCAGGAGCGCCAGGCCCAGGAGAGCCGTGAAAGCGACCGTGGCGACCCGTCGCCGGATCCCCCACGACGAGGCCTGCCCCCTGTCGGTCGCCGGCACGGCCAGGACGAGCAGCGCCAGCGCCAGGCCCGCCAGCAGCCCGGCCGTGGGGCTCGTCGCCGCTCCCAGGCAGGCCACCAGCGCCACGAGACCGGCGTGGCCGCGGACCAGCGCCAGGGCGGTCAGCGCGGTCAGCGGTGGGCCCCAGCAGCGCATGAGCCCCCCGGTCATCACGTCGAGCGGCACCCGGGACGACAGCACCAGCGCCAGCGTCGCGAAGGTCGTGGCCGGCGTGCCGAGGCCGGCCGCCGCGACCCCGACGGCGGCCAGGAGCACCGCGTACAGCAGGTACGGGAGGACCTTGCTCACCGTGCCGGCGTCGACCCACCGGGAAGCCGCGAGGTACAGGAGCCGGTGGCCGTACGAGACCGACGACCGGGCGTAGCGGGCCGCCAGGTCGTCGGGCAGCGATCCGTCCTCGCCCCGCCGGAACGCGAACACGTTGTTTCGCACGTCGTCGGAGAACGTCCACGGATCCGACGCGCGCCGCAAATGGTCGGCCAGGCCCGGACCGAACAGCGCCATCAGGACGACGATCCCGAGGACGAAGCCCGTGGCGCGTCGCCGACCGGCGCCGGGGCCCGGGGCGCCGTCGATCGATCGGGCCGGGTCCGTGGCGTCCGGTTCAGAGGTCATCTCGCGTCGCCCTTCCGCGCCCCGGCGGTCGGTCCGGCCGGACCGGGTCAGTAGCCCATGAGCCCGCAGCACCGGGTGCAGACCGGCATCAGCCCGTCCCGGGCCAGGCTCAGCCGGAACTGCCGGTAGCGATCGTCGTTGAAGAGCCCGGTGATCGTCCGCTCCTTGACGTTGCCCACCACGAAGTCGTGGTAGTCCCGGCACGGCGACATGTCCCCGTTGGCGTTGATCTCCACGGCGGAGAAGATCGACACGCAGCGGTGGAAGCCGAACCGGGAGTCGTGGTCCGTGTAGTACCGTTCGAGCTGGGCCGCATGGGTCAGGTGGGGCATGATGACCACGGCCGGTCCGGCGAGCCGGGCGGCCCGGCGGCCGATCTCGGTCAGCTCCCGGGCCAGGACCTGGTAGTCCGACGGCGTCCAGGTGCCGATCCAGCCCCGGTGGGTCCGGGGGGTGAAGCCGAAGCGGCGCTGGAACTCGAGGGAGTGCTGCTGGGCGGAGCGTTCGTCGATCCACCACGCCAGGTAGAAGACGCAGATGTCGGCCACCCCGGCGAGGGAGTCGTAGGTCTCGACGAGCCGGCCCTGGTTCAGGTGGTTGATCGTGGTCAGGGAGGCGATGAGCGGCAGCCGTCTCCCCCTCTCCTTCCGGGCCTGGGCGACGCGATCCGCCGCGGCCCTGACCGTGGCGAAGTTGTCAGTCGCCGACCCGGTCCCGGGCCTCGAGGCGTTGTGCGTGGCTCCGTCGGGTCCGTCGATGGAGAGCTGGACCAGGAACATCGGGGCGTCCACGAGCTCCCGGGCGTGCTCCGCGATGCCGGTCCCGTTCGTGGCGATGCTGGGCGGCATGCCCAGCCGCGCCGCCTCCCGGAGGATCCGGAGCGTGCCGTCGTGGAGCATCGGCTCGCCGCCCCACAGGTACACCGACGGGGCGTGACCGTGGCGCGCCAGGTCGGCGAGCAGCTCCAGATACCGCTCGGTGGGCACCTCCCGGCTCTTGAGCTCCTTGAGCGACTGGCCGTGGAGGAACCCGCCGTCTCCCCACTGGCCGCAGGTGTGGCACCGGAGGTTGCACAGATCGGTGATCCGGATGCTGCACTGGCGGATCCGGTCGGCCCGGCCGTCGGACGGGCCACCGAACAGGTTCCGCCTGATCTTGTCGAGCTCGATGAACGCCAGGCTCCTGGCGTAGTCTGGCCGCTCGAGGACCTTCAGAGCTGTCTTGAAAACGGTGGTGATCAGAAGGTGTAGGTCATCCCCAGGAGCGACACGTGGTCGGTGTAGAGGCGGAACCGGGTCCCTTCGGCGCCTCCGTTGATGATGCCCACGGACCAGAGCTCGAGCGAGTTCCCCAGGGCGTAGTTCGTGAACGCCATGCCCCGGGTGCCGTCGCCCAGGATGTGGTCGGCCCTCAGGTTGAAGTTGAACTTCCGGTACCTGGTGCCGCTGTTGTACTGCGCCATCAACACCTTGGTCGACACCATGGGCCGCCACACCCCGTTGAGAATCTGCCACCGCGACGGCAGGTTCTCCACCAGCGGCACGGTGCCGTACCGGTCGTAGAACCCTTCGACCGTGATCATGGCGCTCGAGTCGAGGGTGTAGGAGCCGCCGACCAGCATGGAGGTGTCCCACGCCTCGGCGACCCGGCCCTCGGTGTAGACCAGGAGCGGATCCGTGGCGTTCCAGACGCCGAAGAACCCCAGCTCGTTGGACCGGCGCTCCGTGCTGGAGGCGATGACGCTGGCGTTCTTCCGGTGGCCGGTCCAGTCGAGCTTCACCGCGTAGGTCTTCTCGAAGTTCCCGAACGTCTTCACCGGGCCCTGGGTCATGTTCGCGATGAACGAGGCGGTCCAGGTCTGGTCGGGGACCCAGACCAGCCGGCCGTAGTCCATCCCCGGGACCTCCACCTGGGGGACGGAGCGGCCGTTCTGGACCAGGAACGGGTTGGAGCACGAGACCAGGATCGCCGGCCCCCACTGCTACTCGTCGTTCTTCAGGGTGAAGTCGGGGCGGATGTGGAGCTGCGCCTCGTAGCGGGTGAGCTTCAGCACGTTGTCCGGGTTGATCGGCGCCGACGCCGGCTCTTGCTCCACGCCGAGCATGACGATCCGGGTGGTCCTCTGGAACCGGAGCTTGGTCGGGTCCTCCTCCTCCACCGGCGGCCTGGGAGCGGGCCTCTTCGGCGCCGGCTCGACCGCGGCCTCCGGCTCCGGCTCCTCGGCGGCGTTCTCGTCCTGGTACGCCTCGTCCGGCAGGGTCTGGAGCGCCCGGGCCGATCCGGCCGGCCGCTCCTCCTCGTCGTCTGCCGGGCGGTTCCGGGGAGCGTCCAGCCCCCACGCGGAGGTGGCCAGCAGACCGACGAGCGCGACCCAGAGCAGCGACCGGTTCATCGTGACATCAGGTTGGGGTTGAAGACGTAAGCCGGTATCGGCTTGATCGAGGGAGAGCTGAACGACATGGTGGTCATCAGCTTCGGCCTGAGCTTGTCCTTGAAGTCGATCTGCGAGATGAACGCCTGCGGCTGGCCGTCCACGTCGACGGTGTTGTCGAAGGTCATCCTGGCCTTCTTGAGGCACATCCCGGAGACCGTGTAGAACTCGGCCATGATCCCGACGAAGCGAGACTGGGAGACCCAGTAGCGGACCCGGTCGTAGGTCGACCGCTTCTTGTCCTTGGCGGTCAGGTCGAACACCCAGCACAGCTCCCCGTCGACATGCTCCGGCGGCAGCCGCCTGGACCTGTAGTCGCTGGCGTAGTTGGTGGCCGGGATGTCGCCGTAGGCCGCGAGCCCCTGGAGCTTCTGCCGCTGCGAGATCGGCACCGGCTTCGAGATGTTGGGGCTCGAGAACATCATGTTCTTGTTCACCATCAGGATCTTGCTGCCCTTGTACCGGGGAGGGAAAGTGGTCTGGGCCAGCACGTCGAACTCCCTGGCCCGGACGTAGAAATCTTGCTCCCTGAAGCCGTGGTCGTTGGAGACGATCTTCACGTCCCAGCTGATGCCGGACAGGTTGCCCCGGGCGCGGTCGGCGCGCTGCAGGATCTCGAGGTCGCTCGGACCTCCGGCCCGCGAGGTCGCGGGCGCGAGGCCCAGGCACGCCACGACACCGAGGACGACGCACCAGCGGGCCCGTGTCGCTCTGGTTGTTCGATCTGCCATATCTCGGACTCCCGGGAATCCCCTATGGTCTCACTCCATGTGGTCCCCCATCAAGTGTTTAATGATGCACCGGATCGACCGGGTAAAGTCGGCTCGACCGGTCGACCCGGTAGGTGCGGTCTCGCCACACCACGGTGTGGCGGAACAGGGCGAGGACCCAGACCACGACCATGAGGACGTCTTTGAGCGGCATCAGCAGCTTGTGGCGCCAGGCGAACCCGGGGGCCCGGAGCCGGCCGATCGCCAGGTCCTCGAGCGCCGATTTGGCCGCCACGGTGCCCAGCGCCGCCGGGATCGCCCAGGGGCCTCCGGCGAACAGGGCCGCCACCGACCAGACCAGCGGCATCATGAGGATCTCCGCGAGCGGCAGCCAGCCCGACATGGAGAACCGCCAGATCGCGTGCCGGACCTGGCGCTGGAAGAACGAGCGCCAGGACCCGTTCTCGAACACGTTCAGCGCCGGCACCGTGGCCATGTGGAGGCGCCAGCCGGCTCGCTTGAGCTCCACCCCCAGGAGGTAGTCGTCGAGCCCCACGTCGCGCACCGCGGCCAGATCGCCGATCGAGGCGAGGGCGGCTCGACGGCAGAGCATCCCCTTGCCGGTGATCGGGTCGGCGCCGGAGAAGACCCGGGTGGCGATGGCGAGCACCCCGGAATGCTCGGTGAACCTGAGGTTCGCAAGCGCCGCGACCCAGTCCCGCTCGCCCACGGAGACCACGGGCTGGTAGACCATCCCCACCCGTTCGTCCGCCATGGAGTCGACCAGCGCGGTCAGGTCGCCCGGCGCCACCCGCACGTTGCTGTCCGACAGGAGCACCAGTGGATGTCTCGCCAGCGGCAGGAGGTGCTCGTCGATGGCGATCTTGGGGTTGGCGGCGTCGCTCGCGATGCCGGCCACGAACGTCACGTCGCGGTCCGGGTGACGGGCCGCCACGGCCCGGGCGATGGCCATGGCCGGGTCGTCGGCGTCCCTGGTGCCGAACAGCAGCTGCAGCGGCTCGTGGGCAAGACCCAGGAACGACTCGAGGTTCGCCTCCAGGCCGTCGTCGACACCGCACAGCGGCTTCAAGATCGACACGCCGGGCGTGGGACCCGCCGGCCCCGACCGTGCCGTCGTGCCGGTGCTGGCGCCGCGCCATCGCCGGTGCGCGAGCCAGCAGGCGAACAGCCCCAGTCCGGTGACGTAGGCTCCGAGCCCGAACAGCGCCACCACCGCAGGTCTGCCCGCGAACCCGAACAGGCGGCAGGCGAGCAGGAACCCCGAGAACCCGACGATCGCGCCGACGAGTCCCACGGGGCGCGGCACGGCCGTCCCTACACGTGGCCCAGGGCGTCGACGATGCTGCCCCGGGCCGCTCTCTGGGCGGGCCAGATCGCCACGACCAGGGAGAGCACCACCAGCGAGACGAACGTCACCAGCATGTGCTCCGGCGCCAGGTGGACCTCCAGCGGGATCGCCTTGGGAACCTGGGGCGGCGTCCAGTGCGGGTCGGTGACCCGGACGATCAGCCATCCCGCCAGCGTCAGCCCCACCCCGGCCACGGACCCCAGTGTTCCCAGGAGCATGCTCTCGCAGGCGAACATGGTGACGATGCCCCGTCTCTTGACTCCGAGCGCCCGGAGCGTTCCGATCTCCCGGGTGCGCTCCGTCACGGCCATGCCGATCGTGTTGACCACGCTCATCAGGGCGATGATCAAGAAGATCGTGAACAGGAACACGAAGATCACGTGGAGCATGTCCGCGATCTTCTCGGTGGTCCGGTCGACCTCGTACCACGGTCTCACCTCGAGGCCGAGCTTCCGGGCCGCGAGCTTCTGCTTGAGCTCGTCCCTGACGCTCACGAGGTCCGTGCCGCGTTCCAGGAGGATGACGATGCGGTCGGCGCCGTCGGTGTCGTAGAGCTCCTGGGCGAACGTCAGCGGCGCCTCGATCACCATGGAGTCGAGGATCTCCATGGCCACGTCGATCAGGGCGACCACCTCGGCCTCCAGGGCGTTGACCTGGCCGTTCACCGTGGTCGCCATCGCCGTGACCATGGAGCCGGCCTTCAGGTTCAGCTTGCGCGCGAGCCCCCGGGCCAGCACCAGCTCGTGGCGCTTCGGCGGCGGCTCCGGAGCGTCCCCGGGCGCGGCGGACGCGGGGACGGGCGCGAGCGCAGCCACGGGTGGAGGGGGTGGCGCCTGCGGCTCCGTCTCCTTGGTCATCTCCTTGCCGTCGGAGAACGACACCCGGGCCAGCCGGCCCGAGGCCCGCTTGTGGATCTGGTTGGTCTCCTTGATGACCTTCCCGATGCCGATGAACGGCGACGACTCCTCGCCGTTGGAGAGGAGGCCCATGAACACGAGCTTCGGGCTGACCACCACGAACCTGGGGTCGTCCTTGCAGATCGCCCTCACCTCCCGGATCTCATGGCTGGTGATGAGCTGCGCCTGGCTCGACATGAGGTGGTTCGGGTTGAACCCGGTCTTGAAGACCATCAGGTGCCCGTTGGTGGTCAGGTAGATCTGGGTCTCCTGGAGGTTGGAGAAGATGTAGCGGGTGAACCCGGCGAACAGGTTTATCGCCGCGAAGCCGAAGGCGATGGCCGAGATGGTGAAGGCGGAGCGCCGGCCGTTCTTGAGGATGTTGCGCAGCGCCATGGTGAACCAGTCCACCCGCGCCCTGCCGCATGGGACGGACCGGGCGGGGGGGCCGGCGCCGGGGGTGTCTGAGCTTGGCATGAGAGGGACCCAGTGTAGGCGTCGGTCGCCCTGACGGTCAAGACCCGGCGCCTCGTGAAGACCCGGCGCCTCGCCGGGTCCGAGTCGCGCCCCCGAGCGCGACCTCGATCCGGATCCCCTCCTCTTTCTCTCTCCCGAGCGCGACCTCGATCCGGATCCCCTCCACTTCCTTCGTGAGCCCTGATTCGTGTCCTTTCCGCGGGTGTGCTTGACAACCTGTCGGGTCCCGTCGGCGGACGGGCAGCTATCGCGCGGCGTCGTGTGCGTGGCTGGCGAGGGCGTATCCAGCGAGCCCGGGGGCTTGAAGTGGACAGGCGCGCTCTTT
>JACQZM010000331.1 GCA_016213885.1 Candidatus Rifleibacteriota bacterium
CCAGAGCATCGCCGAACTTCACGGTGTCGAGGCTCCCTCCCGGTCGTGAAGAGCCGCAGCGTCACGCAACGCGAACCGAGCATCGCGACGCGCGGCCCGTGGAGTCCGATTCCTCAGAACCGCCCCCGGGCACCCATGCTACGTCGGCGAAGACCTCTGCACAACCATTGTCTTGGACGCCGACCGGGCAGACCTCCCGCCGCGACACGGTACGGCGCCGTGCCGCCGCACCTCATGGCCCCTTCCGGTGCGGCAGACCGAGGAGGTCGAGGATCTGTCCGGCCCGGTGCTCGTAGGTGTGATCCCGCTCCACCCGGCGCCTCATCGCCTGTCCCAGCGCCTTCCTCCGGCCCGGGTCGGCCCAGAGCTCGCCGTAGCACGCCATCGCCTCGTCCTCGTCGTTCACGATCAGGATCTCCTTGCCCGGCTCGAACCACCGCTCGACGCCTGCCCACGGGTTGGTGACGGCAGCCACCCCCATGGCGCCCAGCTCGAACGGTCGAGCCGAGCTGGAGCCCGGAACCGACGCATGGGCCTGCCGGGTGACGATGAGGTTCACCTTGGCGCGGGCACACATCTCGTTGAACCGGGAGAACGGCACGTCGCCGAGCTGCCGGACCGAGTCCGGCGCGCTCCCGAGGCCGAGACCTCCGATCGCGAAGACCGCCCGGTCCAGCTTGCGGCTCGGACCGTAGATCATCGCTTCCAGCCATCGCTCCCGGTACTGCTCGCCGTAGCCGTAGAAGAAGGCGTCGAGGTCTTGCTCTCGCTCCAGAGGGCGATACACGTCCAGGTCGGCGCCCCAGTGGACCGCCTCGACCCGCCGGGCGCCCAGCTCTCTCATCCGGGGAATCGAGCCCTCGGAGTTGACGAAGAACCCGTCGTACTCGGCGAAGTTCGTTCCCTCGTGGGTGCGAAAGCCCGTGGCGAACCCGCCGAACTCCGGGAAGCTCGCCGGCAGATCGCCGTCGTAGTACCATACCGGCACGCCGAACCGCGTCTGGATCTCCCGCGCCAGACCCACCACGTGGTTCAGCGGCAGGTTGAAGACGATGACGGCGCCGATCCCCTTCTCTTTCCGGAAGATGTTCCGGACCGCCCGGCTCCAGCGCGGCTGCACATAGGCGTGGGCCAGCCGCCTCACCAGGTTGTCGGAGAGCCGCTCCGCCGTGTGCGCGTCTCGAGGCCGTCCCGATGGCGCCGGGAGCACCCGGCGGACCAGCCCCCTGAGCTGGTAGAACGTCTCGCCCTCGAGGCGGCACGGGTTCTCGTAGACCCGCCAGTGGAGGCTCTCCACGGCCGGGCCGTGGTAGGGAACTGCGATCACGTCCGCGCCCTGCCTGGAAAGCCCCTTGAGAAGCTGCCACCAGTGGGGCGTCGACGAGAGCCGGTAGCGCAGGTCCAGGGCGCTCACCAGCGCCAGGAG
This sequence comes from Candidatus Rifleibacteriota bacterium, assembly GCA_016213885.1. Classification (GTDB taxonomy): domain Bacteria; phylum Muiribacteriota; class UBA6191; order JACPRK01; family JACQZM01; genus JACQZM01. The sequence continues at coordinate 1,427 of JACQZM010000331.1, forward strand.
CTTCATCGGGTCTCCTTCGGGCCAGCAGCCCGGCGCGAGGCCGGGTCCAGGCTGGCCGTGCATCAGGGGGAGGATACGGCCACCGGCCGGAGAGGTCAAGAAGCGGTCGAGCGGGCGCCGAGGGTTGAACCGGGTCCGGGACTGTGGCATCATCCCTGCGCATCGCTCCGGCTCGGTCAGCCGCGGCGCCTCCGGGCCTCGTCCCCCTCTTCTCCAAGAGCATGGATACATCGATCGGGGAGATCCCACCCCACCACTACTCGGTGCATCAGGACCCCGCGGTCGACGCTCGCATCCGGTCCGACCTGGAGATCGTGATGGGCGCCTTCGTGGCCAGCGGCATCCCGGCAGCGGCGCGTCTCGACACTGGCTCGATCGCTGGCCAGGCGGCTCGGCTTCGGCCACGTGGACGTCCTCGTGTACACCAGGACCGAGCTGCGAACGGTTCCGGTCTCGCAGCATCTCTTCGACATCAAGCACGGCGGGTTCGTCTTTCACGGCGATCCCGCGGTCCTCGATCTGATCCCGGACCAGCCGGCCGGAGAGCTGCCCAAAACCTGCGCCTGGACGCTGGTGATCAACCGGCTGTCGTGCCTGCTGGAGTCGGTGCAGGAGTCGTTCTTCGAGACCCCGCCAGCCGGATCGGACCTGCTGCTGATGGAGTACATGGCTCACAAGATCGTGCTCTGCGCGGCAGAGGCGCTGCTCATCATGCGTGGCACCTACGACGTGAGCTACGCCAGGCGCGCGGAGGCGTTCGCCCGGGAGTTCGCGGACCGGCCGGACGCCGTGGAGCTGGTGAAGCGTTCGACCCGGTTCAAGCTCCTCGAGACGGTGGCCGACGACAGCGACCCCGCGGGACTCTGGTTCGAGGCCCGGGACCTGTACCTCGGCGCCGTGACCGAGTGTGCGAGGCCGCGACTGGGCCCTCGGGCCGACTCGTGGACGGCGATCGCGGGGCTCCACGAGGGGCCCTGGCTCGGACACTGGCTCCGTCGCCTCAAGTGGCGGTTCCTGGACAGTCGGCGCCACCAGGACCTGCTGTGGTGGCGACGCAAGGCCCGCCTGGAGATGGCGGAGCTGTTTCTGCTGGTGGCGCGGCGTGCCGGCGGCGGCGCTCACGAGGAGTGGCTCGCCCGAGCGCGGGACCGCCTGGCCCCCCACGCCGCCGGTCCGATCGGGAGCTGGGAAGAGGTGCGACGCGCGGCGATCTGGTGCGAACGCCGGTTCGTCCACCCGGTCGTGTGAGACGACGCGCCCCGACGGCCCGATCGATCGGCCGCCGGGTCAGCCCGGACCCGTTGGCCGGGCACGATCCTCCCGAAGGGCCGGGCCGATCCCGCTGCCCTGGATGGCCCCGGCCCTGCCGAACAGGGCCTGCTCGAGCCGCTCCAGGGTACGGCTCCACGCCCAGTTCTCGAGCGCGTGGAGCCGTCCCGCCTGGCCCATCGCGGCGCGCCGCCGGTCGTCGCTCGTCAGCTCCTTCAGGCCCGCCGCGAGGCTGGGCGCGTCCCGATCGCAGAGCAGGCCGGTGACGCCGTGGACGATCGTCTCCCTGACCCCTCCCTCACGGACGCCGATCACCGGCGTGCCGCAGGCCATCGCCTCGAGCGGGACCAGCCCGAACGGCTCCATCACCGGAGCGTAGACCACGGCCGCCGCCCGGCGGTAGAGGTCCCTCAGCACGTCGTCGGTCACTCGCATCATCACCCGGAGATCGACCCCGACCTCGACGGCCCGCTGCTGGAGCTGGTCCGGCGGCAGATCGCCCCCGCGATCCGAGACGAGAACCAGGCCGGGCCGGTCGTCCTTCGGCACGGCGCCCACCGCCTCCACGATCAGGTCGAACCCCTTGAGCCGCGAGAAGGCTCCCACGCTGAGCACGAACCGCTCTCGCCGAGCCTCCTGCGGGGGCGGCGAGAAGAACTCCGTGTCCACGCCGTGGTACACCACCCGGGTATCGAGCCCGTAGATCCGGTAGGCCACTTCCCGGGAGAAGCACGAGTTCACCAAGACCACGGCCGCCCGGGCGCAGCACTGGCGGTCCAGCGACCGGAGACGGTGCCGCAGCAACCAGTCCAGCGGCAGGTTCCTGAGCTGCCGGAGCCGGTCGATCATCGCCGTGGACCCGGGCTGGCCGGGCGGGTTCTCGTAGAGCGCCCTGGGCGGCTCCTGGCAGTAGTAGCAGGCGGTGCCGGTCAGGTGCCGCAGCAACAGAGGCGCCTGGGTGAACTGGCAGGGATGGACGAACACGACATCGTAGCGCTCCCGGTCGATCTGCCGGGCGATCTCTCCCTGGAGCCGATCCAGCCGGGCAAGCTCCAGGAGCTTCAGCACCGGGTTCAGCATGCCGAGCGGGCGGCCCAGGTGCGCGGCCCGGGAGAAGGCGAACACCCTCTTCTGCCCGACGAACCTGGACACGGCCTCCAGCTCGTGCTCCGACGTGGAGAGAGTGTAGAGATCGAGGTGGTGTCGCCCCGCCAGAGCCTGCGCCTGACCTGCCAGGCTGCGGATCGCTCCGCCCGAGGGGAGGTTGTGGTAGATGGCGATTCGCATGATGCGGTGGCCGAGCCCGGGGTGGCTCGAGCCGGGATGACAGGCTAGGGAGACGGTCCTCCGAAGTCAAGCGACGTGGTGGCCAGCCCGGGAATCCTCGAGGAGCTCCCGGGATCCGGAGTAGCTCGTTCAGGCGCGGTCGACTGTGACCCGATCCCGGCGTCCGCTCCGAACCTCAGGCGAGGCGCCGGATCTTGACAGCCGTTCGACGAGCCGCCTATCCTGCCGCGCCGTGACCACCTCCGCCGGGCGTCCGATTCTCCTGATGACGCTCGTCGATGCATGGCGGTGGGATCTGTGTCTGCCCGACCTGACCCCGACTCTGGCCGGCCTGCGGTCCCGGGGAGCCGGCGGCGTGCTCACCGAGCCGTTCGGCTTCAATACCGGCCCGGCGATCTTCGCGGGGATCTACCCCGAGATCTCGAACCAGATCCAGAAGTTCTGGCTCGTCTCGTGGATCCACGGGCGGGCGGCCGCGGACCTCTGCTCCAGAGGCGTCACGACGGCAGCCCATCTGGTCGACTTCGAGGGGGTGCCCCACGGCCTGCAGCGCTTCTTCAACCTGGTGGAGACCCGCAACCACTTCGAGCCCGGCTGCGTGCCCGCCGCCACGATCTTCGACGTGCTGAGGGCGCACGCGCGGCGGTTCCTCTGGATCGGCGTGCCTGACGACGCCCTTCTCGTCTCCACGAATCTCCGGGCCCTCGCCAGCCGCTTCCTGGGCGACGAGGACCTGGTGTTCATCCACTGGTCCGAGCCGGACTGGCTGGGACACGAGCACGGGCCCGGGAGCACCGAGTATCGCGGGAAGCTGCGGGAGATCGACGGGGCGATCGGCCAGGTGGTGGAACGGTTGCGGGCCACCGGCCACCCGGTGGCGGTGCTGGCGTTCGGCGATCACGGAATGGTCGAGGTGACCGGTGCGCTGGACCTGACCGCGGCGCTGGCGACGTTGCCGGTCCGGTGCCCCCGCGACTTCGTCTACTTCCTCGACTCCACGGCGGCCCGGTTCTGGTTCTTCACGGACCGGGCGAGGCGCGAGGTGGAGGGTCTGCTGGCGACGCTGCCGATGGGGCGGGCGATCACCGACGAAGACCGTCGTCGCTACCGGCTGCCGCTGGGCGACCGGCGCCACTGGGACCTCTGCTGGATGCTCGACGAGGGGTGGGTCGTCGCCCCCGACTTCTTCCACTCCGATCCGGCGCGCCGGGTGAAGGGGATGCACGGCTACCGGCCCGAGGTTCCCGGGAACCAGGCCGCCTGGGTCGCGGGCGGGGACCTCGCCGCCACCGGCACGCCCGGAGAGCCTGCCAGACCCATGGTGGACCTGGCGCCCACGGCGCTGGCGATCCTGGGCCTTCCGGTGCCCTCGACGTGCCAGGGGAGGAGCCTGCTGGCCGGGTCGCGATAGGAGGGCATCGCTTCGACGCCATGGAGCGGCGGTCGCGCACCGGTGCCCGCGGGCTGGCGGGGTTCACCGGACAGCAGCGCCGGAGTCGTCCCGGGGGCCCGCACCGCCCTGGCCGGCCGCGTCGGATGCGGATCGCCTCAGGCCCGCGAACCAGACCATCGCGGCGAGAAGCGCCGCAGGCACGCCGGCGAACGGCCCCCAGAGACCTCCGAGCACCAGAAGGGAGCGGTCGGTCGGGACGAACACCCCGCACAGGGAGATGCTCGGCGCGGCCGCCCACAGGAGCGCGCTGGCGACCTGGGCGCCGGCCAGACACCCCGCCGCCGCCGGCAGTCCGTGACGTCGGGCGAGCCAGGTCAGGGAAAGCCCCAGCAGGAGAGCGCCGGCGTGCACCGCAGGGGAGGGGGCCAGGCCGACCCAGAACAGGTCGAACAGCGCCGCGAGAAACAGCGGCCTGGCCCTGCCCGGTCCATCGAGCAGTCCGCAGAGCGCCTGCACGAACACCCTGGCCATCACGACGGAGAGCCACAGATCAAGACCCAGCATGAGCCCGAACGGCGTGCGGTCGGGCCAGACGCAGGCCGACCCGGTCGCGGCCAGCAGGCCCACGTAGGCGGCGAACCCGAGCCCGGTCACCAGCGCCCAGCGCCAGTCCGCGCCAGCAGCCGCCGGCCCGGAGAGCACCCAGATCCCGAACGCCAGCACGAGCGGCAGCGCCGCCAGCGCCAGCGTCCGTCCCGCCTCCATGGTGTGCACGTCGCGCTCGTGATAGAATCCCTGACCGTACTCCAGGCCGGCACCGCCGCAGAGGTGGACGAAGTAGATGATCGGCGCCGTGAACGCCAGGTAGAGGATCCGCGGATGGCGTCTGGCCCACCCCTCGAGGGACCGGCTCGCTCCGCTCACCGACGACCCGGCGAAACGGTCCGCAGCGTGGACCGCCGCCAGGAGAAGAGCCGCCACGGCGAACCCCAGCAGGCTCGGCTGGCGAGGCGGCGGTCTGGCGGCGTCGCGACCCCCGGGGGCGGTCGCCGGGCCGCCGGTCGTCGCCTCCCGCTCGGCCGCGCCGAGCTTCTTCTGGAGCCGCCCGTTCAGCGCCGTCACCTCCGGCCCGTGGCTCGTCAGACTCTTCACGGCTCGCTCCAGGAGCACCAGGGCCGACCGGTAGGCTCGCCGGCGGACCTGCCCGGCGGCCTGGTCCCCCTCGAGCTCCAGCAGCTGGACCTTCAGCACGGCGACCCGGTCCGGGGGCGCGCCGGCCGCGGCCCGGTCCAGGTACAGTCGGGCCTGGTACGAGTTGCCCCGCACGATGAAGAACCGCGCTCGCTCCAGCGCCCCGGCGGCGTCTCGTGGGGTCTCCAGACGGGCGACGAAGCGCTCGCGCCACTCGGAGAGAAACGACCACGCTCGACGGCCCGACACGGCGAAGAACGCCCGCTCGAACGAGAGGCCCCGGCGGAGCAGCTCCACCATCCTCCGGAGGCCGTCCTCGCCGACCAGCGTCAAGAGGTCGTCGACCAGCGTGTAGGCGGGCCAGTAGATCTTGGCCTGGAGCACGGTCTGGTTGAGCCTGTCGAGCCGGGGCACCTCGAGCGCCTTGAGGTGGGGGTAGTCGCGGTACTCGGCGGATCGGGCGGATCTCACGGTGAGCCACTCCGCCAGACCCTCGTCGAACCAGGCCGGGCACGACGCCACGTAGCCGGGGTTGAGCAAGAAGTCCGTGAGGAACACGTGGGACATCTCGTGGAGCAGCAGCTCCCGGTCTTCGAGCCGGGCCGCCAGCAGGTGCAGCGTGAGAGTGTCGAACTGCCCCTCGGCGCCGTGCATCTGGGCAGTCAGCCGGATTCTCAGGCGACGCGGGCCGCGGCCGAAGAACGAACGGTGGCTCTCGTAGATCTCCGAAAGAAGCGGTAGCGCCCGCTCGATCCGCTCCGGGCCGTGGTCCCGACCGTCCCACTCGAAGAGGAGCGGTCCCCACTGCCGCTGTCTCCGGTTGGCCGCGACCTGGGCCTGGTGGAAGATGGCGGTCAGCTCGCCGTCGTTGATGACCAGCCTGTAGGTCCGCAGCGCGAACCGGATCGCCCAGTCCGGCCTGTCCAGCGCCTGGCAGCCCCACGCGATCAGGCCGAAGAAGTAGAGCCCGAAGAAGAGCCACGCCAGCAGGGCGAGACTGCCCACGATCCACCGGGCCCATCGGCGCCGGGTCGTCCGCGTCGCGAGCTCCGCGGCCGGGCCGGGCGGCGTCGTTCGAGATGGGGGGCCCTTCGCTTCGCTCATCCTGCCCCCCAAGCCCCCTGCCGGCTCGCCCTCCGGGCTCGCCGGCGGCGAGTCGATCGTGGTCACCGGGGCACCTCCGTGTTCATCTGTTGGCGGTCACGTCGCTCGCAGAGCCGCACCAGCCGGTCGAGACCCGGCAGCCGGTCGCCCAGCACGCGCAGCATCCGGGGAGCGTGGGCCCAGGGGGCGGCCCCGCCGGAGAGGGTGGATGCCAGCCGGGCGGCGAGCTCTCCCGGCGGCATGCAGCGGTACGCGAGCGTCCCGACCACGGTGGCGGCGGTCAGGGCGGCCACGGGGCCCAGCATGAGCCGGCACAGGGAGAGCGAGAACCACCGCCAGAGGATCCACTCCGTGAACACCAAGGACAGCGTGATCATGGTCAGGACGCCCAGGGCGGTGCCGGTGATGCCCAGCCAGAGCGTGAAGGTGTAGACGCCGATGGTGAGCAGCACGGCGTTGACGCCCGAGATGATCGGGAAGATCCACGTGCGGCCCGAGACCTTGAACAGGTCCCCGGAGTAGCTCGTGGCCACCCGGAGCGCGCAGGTGAGCATGAGCAGCTTGAAAGCGGGCGCCGCCGGCAGCCAGCGACTCCCGAAGACGAGTCCGATCAGATCGTCGCCGAACACCATGCTCACCAGAGCTGCCGGGAACACCACGAGCATGGTGAGCTTCGTCAGCAGCGCGAAGGCCTGGTGCCGGTGCTCCGTGGTCTCCAGGCGAGCGAAGCTGGCGAAGACGATCGGGACGAAATGGAACCTGAGGGTGAACAGATACTCCGGGATCCGGAAGGCGAGCCAGTAGAATCCCAGCTGCTCCATCCCGAGGAACCGGCCCACGATGAAGTCGTCGACCTTCCAGTAGTAGTAGACCAGAAGCGACGAGAGCGTGATCGGCAGCGAGAAGGCCATCGCCTCCCTGAGAAGGCGGTAGTCCAGGGCGAACCGGGGCCTCAGGGGGGCCATGAACCACATGATCGACATCTCGAGGCCCTGCCGGGCCAGCTCGCCGATGATGAGGCTGTAGATCCCGAACCCGTGCAGCGCCAGGACGACCTTGAGCACCGGCCCGGTCAGGATGCCTGCGACCTGGCAGATCCCGGTGCGGACGAAGTCGACCTCGCGGTGGAAGACGGCCCCGGTGACGCCCAGCGGCAGTATCAGGCACGACAGGATGGCCAGTCTGAGCGCCGGGGCCAGCTCCGGCCTGCCGGCCACGGCCATGATCGGCCCGGCCGCCATGGCGACCACGGCCGTGGTGATCACGCTCAAGATCAGATCGATCGTGAAGACCGTGAAGTACGCCTCCTTGCGGTCGTCCTTCCGGTAGACCAGGAACTCCCCGGCCTGGATGCTGCGGCACGAGGTGACCAGGCCCAGGACGAGCAGCACGAAGGCGAACTGACCGAACACCTCCGGCGCCAGGATCCGGGCGAGCGCCATCTGCGCGACGAAGGCGACCACGAACTGGAGTGTGGCGACCAGCGAGACGACGCCGCTCCCCTTGAGCGCGCGTTCGAGGACGGTGCGGGCCTGCAAGGAACCCCTCTTCGAGTAAGCCCCGTGGGGCCGTCGGTCGGAGACCGGAGTCCCCGTGGTGGCGGCGATTCCCGGCGGGCCACGGCGTGACGGAACCGCTCGATGCTACTCTAAGCTCCCGGGCCGGCCAGGTTCAATCGCCGCGACCGGGCGTGGAAGCTCGGCCGGAGCTGACCGTGCCGCTTCCACCCCGATCCGGATCAACCACGTCCACGTGTGGACCCGAGTGGCGCGGGACCGGTGGGCCGAGCGAGAATTCAACTGGGTCCGGCCCGGATCGGCCCGACCCACTGGCGGAGGACCGAAGGAGAGGGCGGGCATGCAGAAGACCGTGCGTTCGTGGTTCGGCAGAGGGTGCTGGACGATGTCCATCATCGCCGTGGTCGTCGCGGCGACCATCGGCTGTGGAGGCGGCGGCGGCACCGGCACCGGAGCCGGGGGCGGCGGAGGCAGCATTCCGACAGGCGAGGTCAGCTTCGGCCTCACCGACGCGCCGGCCACGGCGATCAGCGTCTTCGCCGTCGAGGTGTCGTCGATCCGGCTCTCCGGGCACGGCGGCGTCACCGTCAACGTTCTGCCCCAGTCGTCGGTGATCGACTTCGCCGATCTGAACCAGCTTTCGGAGCTGCTCACGGCGGCCCAGGTCCCGTCGGGGACCTATACCGGTCTCGAGCTGGCGCTGAACTTCGCCAGCGCCAGCACCCAGGTCGTCCTGGGCAGCGGCAACTCCACGTCGGCCGGGACGGTCCAGCTGAGAGACACCGATGGCGCCGCCCTGGGCGCTCTCACGGTGCGCGTTCAGCGCGACCGGGATCGCCCGCTGGTGGTGCTCCCGGGGCTTCCGGCGCACGTGGTGCTGGACTTCGATCTCAACCAGTCGTGCCTGGTCGACGAGACGGTCGTTCCGAACGTGGTGACCGTCCGGCCGGTGTTCTCCGCCGACGCCCGTCTGATGAGGCCTCTCGTCACCCGCATCCGGGGGTTGATGAAGTCGGTCGACATTGGTGCCAAGACGATCGTGATCGAGGTCAGGGTGCTCGGTCGACACGCCC
>JACQZM010000332.1 GCA_016213885.1 Candidatus Rifleibacteriota bacterium
GGAGGCCGGCCCCCCGGCCGCCCGAGCCCGTTCCGTCTCCCGCCGAGGAGCAGCCGTCGCCGGGAGACCCTGGAGCCTCCCCGTCGTCGGAGTCGCCGGGCGAGAGCCCGACCGCGCCGGCCCCGAGCCCGGAGCCCTCCGCTCCCGAGTCGCCGGTGCCGGCACCTCCGACCGAGGTCCCGTACCGCAGCCCCGACGAGATCATCTGGCTCGACCGGCCGATCCGGACCGGAGACACGGCGCCGGTCTCGGGCGGCGACGACTCGGGCAAGCCGATCGTCATCCGCACGCCGCTCTACGAGATCTACGAGATCCGGTTCGTCATGGACCCCGCGGGGGCGCTCCACGTGCAGGGGAGGGTGAAGAACCTCTCGACCACCCGGGACTACCCGAACCCGACGGTCTACGTGGGCATGTACGACAAGCTGGGCGTCCAGATCCGGCTGCTGCCGGTGAAGCTGAGCGGAAGGCCGGCGCTGCTGTTCCGCGGCGAGACCGGGGAGTTCGACTGCTCGTTCTCCAAGTTCACCACCACGGTCGGGGCCTACAGGATGTACATGAACCCTTGAGCCGGTCGGTCGGGAGGTTCCGTGTCGTCCAGGGAGTCGACTCACGTGGGGCTCTGCGAGGTGAGGATACGCCTGTGGGCGATCGACTCGCTGAAGGCCAAGCGAGGCATCGCCAAGAGCCTGCTCGCCCGGATGCACAACCGGTTCAACGTGGCCGTGGCCGAGGTGCGCTACCTCGACTCCAAGGAGCACCTGGGCCTGGCCGTGGTGAGCGTGGCGAACTCCCGCAAGGTGGTGGACGGCCTGCTCTCCTCGGTCGTGACGTTCCTGGAGGACGACCTCAGGTTCGAAGTCGAAGACCTCGCACTGACCTACGTCTGACCTGGAGATGAGACCACGATGATCAGGAAGACGAATCTCCGCGAACTGGCCGAGGAGAAGAGGAAGGCCGATGACCAGAAGAAGCTCAGATCCAAGTGGATCACCGACGAGCTCGAGCGTCGGCTGCTGGAGGTCGGAGGCTTCTCGCGAAATCAGCTGTACAACAGGAGGGGCGGGCCGGCGGAGCGCGGTCTGACGAGCCTCCTGGAGACCGGCGACCAGATCGTGGACGTGCTGCCCGGCCGGGTGGTGATAAAGACCAGGGAGGGGACGATCCAGAGCTATTACAACATGGAGAAGGCGCACGACTTTTTGCAGCCGGTCCCAGGCACCAGTAAGGACCCTGCAGGGGAGGGCCGATAGAGTCTTAGACCTGGCTGTCGATCTCCCGGCCTCGAGACCGGCGAAGATCGCGCCCGCGACCCCGGGTGGAGGTCCCCTGGGGTCCTGGCCGACTCCGCTCGCCGGCGAGCCGCCCGGCCCGGAAGCCTGACGGGCTCCCTGGCCACGAGCGCTCGCCCAGCGAGCCGTACGGCGTGGTCCGCGCCGGTGGCATGCCTTGAACCGGATCTTGCCCCGGTGCTAAACTTGGTTGTTGATCCGGTGCGGCGAGGCTGGTCCGGCGGCACCGGCCCGACCGAGAGAAGGGCGGCTCAGCAATCTCCAACCTCCTGAAACAGATCCCAATATTCCAGGACCTGACCGACGACGATTTCAGCAAGCTGGTCAAGGTCACCGTGGCGGTCAAGCAGACCGCCGGGACCGTTCTGTTCAAGCAAGGGGACGAGTCGAACGCCTTCTACATCGTCCAGTCCGGCAAGGTCCGGATCGTCCAGAACACGAATCCCGACGGCTCCGGGGGCCGCGAGCTCGCGGTCTTGAAAGACGGGGACTTCTTCGGCGAGATGGGGGTCATCGAGGACTCCCCACGGTCCGCCACGGCGATCTGCCTCGAGGACAGCCAGCTTCTGGTGGTCAAGCGCAGCGACTTCGACAATCTCATGGCTCTGAACCCCGGGATTGCCATGAAGATCATGGTGACGATCACCCGGAGGTACAAGCCGGACCCCGGGATGGCGGTGGCGCCGCAGCCGCAGCAGCCGGTCCAGGCGAAGCCCCAGAGAGAGGGCACCGTGATCGCCATCAACTCGATCACGGGCGGAGCCGGGGTCACCACGCTGGTCTGCAACATGGGCTACGAGCTCCAGAAGGTGACGAACGGCCGGGTCTGCCTCGTGGACGGGTCCACCCAGTTCGGCGACCTGCCCGTGTTCCTCGATGTGATTCCGAAGCTCACCCTGTTCCAGCTGGCCGAAGAGACCGACGTGACGATCGACATGCTGAACAAGGGCTACATCCACAAGACCAACTTCGCCGTGGACTTCGTGGCAGCCCCCATGAAGCCGGAGCAGGCCGATGTGATCACCACCGATCTGCTCCGGGTCCTCATCAACAGCCTCCGGACCGAGTACGATTTCGTGGTCGTCGACACCTACTCCCTCATGCAAGAGCCGGTGCTCACCATCCTGGAGCTGGCCGACCAGATCATCTACCTGATGACGCCGGACATCCCGGCGATGAAGAACTGCCGCCTGTGGATGGAGCTGGTCAAGCAGCTGGAGTTCCCCGAGGAGAAGATCAAGGTCGTCATCAACAAGTACGACCCCCGGGGCTCCGTGGACGTGAAGGCGATCGAGGAGAAGCTGGCGACCAAGGCGTTCGCCGTGCTGCCGTACGACTACAACTCCGTGGTCGACTGCATCAACAAGGGCGTGCTGCTGAACGTGGCCAAGCCCAAAGACCCGCTGGCCGAGAGGATCGCCGAGCTCGCCCGCAAGATCGTCAAGCCCGGCGAAGCGACCGCCGCCGCCACCAGCACCGGCGGCGACTCCATCTGGGGTTCGTTCAGAAAGCGGTTCGGTCTGGGCGGGTAGCTCGAGCCCGTCGTCGAACAGGCGAGAGCACCGCCCCGCCACCGGGCTCGGCTCCACGATCGGCGACCGAGCGCCGGTCCACCGTCCGACTCTCGAACTCGCTGTTGCCGTCGTGATCGGCGGCC
>JACQZM010000333.1 GCA_016213885.1 Candidatus Rifleibacteriota bacterium
AGAATCCGCAGTTAGGGGAACCTGCGATCTTGAATCCATGCGGTTCCGCGCGTTTCCGGAGAAGATGAGAAAAATCGTAATGCGGTGGGCGGTGATGAAGGAACACGAGGACGGCGCCTCAATAATTGGTGACTTGCTGGATTTCGCCCTACTACACGTCCCGTCAGGATTCGAGAACGGGTGCGCCGGGGGTCAGGTGCACGGATGTCACCGTGGCGAAGTTTCTTGGCTCTCCTTGGTGGCAGAAGACGGTTGCCAGGGCGGTCGAGGCCAGAACGGAGCGAAGGCAGACTGCCAGACAGGACTACCTCGTCTCGCTGGCGGAGTGGTGCGCTCGCGTCCCGGAGCTAGAACGGAGGACAGCCGTCGTCCGGATTCCACAGCCGGGTGGCGAGGTGTTTGTCTCGGCGGAATCTACATCTCCGGCTGCGAAGGGTCTCCACGCCGATCTGAATGCAGCAGCCAACATCGGACTGAGAGCCATCACCGATCCGGACTGGGCTGGGCATTGGTGGTGGGTGCCTTGTGACGCCTCGACCGGCCGACCAGATGCCGACAGCGTGTTGGGAAGCACCGTGGTTCCCGAACAGCGGGTCCTGTTGACGGTGGCGCACGAGAGCCCCCAAACCAGGCGCCGCAGCGGAGGAACTGGTGCTCGACCCTCGAAGCGCGTGACGAACGCTTGGTCGGAGCCAGGTTCGAGTGACCTGGGAAATCGCACCTGGATGTCCAGGGCGGACTACTGGCTCATGGTCGAAGACAGGGTCGTCCGGATCCTCAGGAGCCGCTATCCGAGGGACAGCTGAGACATGCCATTCTCCCCATCGGCCCGTGTCGGTCATCGCCCTCTTGCTCCCAGCCTGCCCTTCCGCGGCTTCAGGACGCGCTTCGCTCTCCTGGCCGCGCCCTTCACTGGCCGTTTCGTCGGCCTGGACCGTGAGGCTACCTTCAGCCTGGCCCGGACCTTCCGGCTCGGCTTGAAGGTGACGGACTTCCGCGCCGGAAGCGCGATGGTCTCGCCGGTGGCCGGGTTGTGGATCTTGCGGGCGGGGTAGGTCCGGACGCTGAAGGTCCCCAGACCACGCCACTCCAGCCGGCCCGAGGTTGCCAGGATATCGGCAACGACATCGAGGAGTTCGTCGAGCACACGATGGACCGACCGGGCCGACATCTTCAGGCTCGTGGCAAGGCGCGTAGCGAGTTCGCGTTTGATCATCGGGGGTCGGGCCGGGTGCTCCGGTCCTACTCGTTCTTCATCTGTCCACCATCGACCGGAGGCTCGGGCATCGCTTCGATCGCGCCCGGCGCCGGCACCGGCTCGACGGCCTTGGGCGGCTCCTTGATCGCCTTCGCCTGAACGACCTTCGCGGCGACCTTCCTGGCGGGAGCCGGGCTCTCGACCGGGGCGACGTCCTTCTTGCCCCCGGCTCTCCTGACGACCGGCGCGACCCGCTTATCGCTCCTCTTCGCCGGCGCTGGTTTCGCGGACGCTTTCCGCGGCGCCTTCTTGACCGTCGAAGCCTTTTTCAGGGCCTTCTTGGCCTTCTCCGCGACCCCGGCCGCACGGTTCTTGAAGGTGCCTCTGCCGGTCTTGACCACCAGGTTCTCCGCGACCAGCCTGGGCCAGAGGCCGAAGTGCATGCCCGTGGCCTTGACGATCTTGTCGCTGGCCTTCCTGACCTCCCGGCACAGCTCGCCGATCGTCCAGATCCTGGTGGGGGCCTTGGCCAGCAGGTCCTTGGCTGTCGTGAGGATCGACTCCCAGTCGAAGACCGGCTTCTTGGCCGGCCTGGACCGCGCGGGCTTCTTGGCGGACCCGAGAGCAACGGTCGGACCGATCGTCTTCTCCCTCCAGGCCTTCAGAAATCGAAGGAAAGACGCGATAGCGCCGGAGACGTGTCGGGAGAGGGAATCGATGGGGTCGTTGGGTTTCTTCATGTCGTTTCTCCTCCGGAATCGTGGCGAGGCACGTCGACGTAGGGCACCATCGTAACATGGAACCGGCAGGATGTCTCGGCGGAGCGCACGAGCCGGCATTGGCCCACGAACGAAGACGGCCAGGTCACCCGGGCCAGCGCCCGCGGCGGGAAGTGTGGCGGTCACCGAGGTCGACGTTGTACCCTCTTCACGAGGATCCATGCCCCCCACGCCTGGACCCGCCGTCGCATGCCGACCCCCCGCGTCACCGTCGTCGTCTTGAACTGGAACGGAGCGGCTGTGATCCGCGACTGTCTCCAGGGCCTCCGGTTCCAGACGTTCCGGAGGTTCTCGACGCTGGTCGTGGACAACGCCTCCACCGACGGTTCCCCCGGGCTGGTCCGGCGAGAGTTCCCGGAGGTGGAGCTCCTGGAGCTCCGGGAGAACCGCGGGTTCGCCGGCGGGAACAACGCCGGCATCGGCTTGCTGCGGCGGACCAGGCCGACGATCCCCTACATCGCCCTCTTGAACAACGACGCCCGGCCGCAGACCGGCTGGCTCGCGGCGCTGGTCACCGCCCTGGAGGAACGCCCGGGGATGGGCATGGCGGCCAGCAAGATGCTCCGCTGGGACGGCGTTGCCGATCCGTCGATCATCGACTGCGCAGGCACTGTGTTCTACACGTGCGGCCGGGCGGACAAGCGCGGAGAGGGGTGCGACGCGGCGCTGTTCTCCCGGCCCGAGGAGGTGTTCGGCGCCTGCGCCGGGGCCGCGCTCTACCGCGCAGGGATGCTCGACGAGATCGGCCTGTTCGACGCCGATCTGTTCGCCTACCACGAGGACGTCGATCTGGACCTCAGGGCCCGGTGGGCGGGCTGGGGGTGCTGGTACGTACCGGAGGCGGTGGTGTGGCACCGGGTCGGCCACTCCGCCAGGATCGCCGGGCTGGACACGGTCGTCCTGGCCAAGCGAAACATCTCGTGGGTGCTCATCAAGAACTGGCCCGCCTCGCTCTTCCTGCGGCACGGCCTCTCGGTGGGAACCTACAACCTGCTGAGCGATCTCTGGGGCATCCTGAGGGGCCGGGGCCGGGCGGTGCTGGCGGCACGCTGGGCGACGCTCCGAGGTCTCCCGAAGGTGCTGCGGAAGCGCACCCGGGTGATGGGCGCCAGGAAGATCGACGCTTCCGAATTCGATCGCTGGATCGTCCCCACCCCCTGGCTCCGACGGGTCGGTCGGGCGCTGGAGAGGCTCCTCGAGCGCTTCGGGAGGGTCGTCCCGCCAGCCCCCCGGGGTCGATCGAACGCCAGGTGACCTGCCGAGTCCCTTCCGGCCTAGTGCGGTCGACGCCATGATGGCGCCTCGATGAACGGCGGTCAATCCCTCGAGGAGCTTCTGCAGCGGCACTTCGCCTCCTCGGAAAGGAGAAGCTCGGCCAGGGGAGCTGGACCCTCGACACGATGAGCGAGCGGTTGCGGCAGAGCTGGCCCTGGCCAGCCTTGGCCCGCGGCCGGCGGCCACAGCGGCCCCGATCGGACGACGGATCCTTGGAGGTCGGACGCCTACAGCGGCTGGCCGTCCACCAGAATCTGAAGCCGCACACCGGGGCTCGTGGCGAGGCTGCGGGAGAGTCGCCCGACGGTGGCGGTCACCGCGCCGGGGCCGCTGTTCCTGGGGAGCACCACCGTGGTCTGTCCGGTGACCCTGCCGATGCCGGTGTCCACCACCAGCGCCGTCAGCAGATGATCCTGATCCAGCGGACGCTCCAGGTCCAGCTCCACCGCCAGGGTGTGGGCGTCCAACCAGCGGGTGAGGCAGAGCTTCACAGGAACCGGAGTCGATGGGATCCTTTCCCCCTGGATCGTGCCCAGCGCCTGGAGCCTCAGACCAGCGTCGGCCAGGTCGTCCAGTGACGACCAGGAGAGGCCGGTGTAGGTGGAGCCGTTCCCCTTGATGGCCAGCACGCTGGCGGAGGCGTGGATCCGCCCTTCCTCGATGCGGTCCTGGGTCAGCCGACCGTAGAACCGGAGCGGGGCGAACGGGATCGTGGATCCCATGGCCGACATCGTGAAGTCTCCCTCCACGGCCACCCGATCCCCCTGGAAGCGGCCGTTCATCACGAACACCTTCTCCGGCGCCGCCCTGAGAACGACTCCGTCCGGCCGGGGGTAGGCCGGCAGCAGGAGCATGGAAAGAGTGCCTGCGGGCTCACAGACGTAGGGAACCGTGGCGATGAACGCCTGTCCCTCCATGGCGGCCGGGATCAGCGTGTCCAGGATCTCGGGCTGATAGATGTACATCTTCCGGATGCCGTAGGCCGGCACCGTTGTGGGGCCGGCCACCGGCAACGGCCCTCCGGAAGCCCGGACCCTGAACGTGGTGGTGGCCGTGAAGAGCGGCAGGTTGAACCACTTGAGCAGGTCCACGAACGGGTTGCCTCGCTCGTAGTAGCGCCCCTCGATGGTGACGCGATAGCTCGTTCCGGGCCGGAAGAACCGGCCCGGAGCCAGCGTCAGCGAGTAGCCGTCGGAGGAGACGATCATCTCCACCGGATCCGGAGGTTCCACCCGGACCCTGAGCCCGCAGGTCGCCATGGCGGCGTTGGAGATCAACTGCCCTCCACGACGCGCCACCAGCCGGTAAGTCAGCAGCGCCACCGGAGAGACCTCCTCGGCCGGCCCGGCCGGGAACTGTCCCTGGTCGTCCTGGAACCTCAAGGTGGCCCCGTCCATCGGCACGTCCTGCCCGAACTCCGGCAGGTCCGGACCGGGGTCGAGCTGGCACCGCGGATCGTCGGGATGGGTGGCCGGGTACTCCACCGGGACCCCGTAGAGGCGACCGTCGTACGAACCGGCCACCACGATGCCGTCGGGGGTCAGCGCCGGTGAGGAGTCCAGGTTGACCTTGGCCATCCCGGGAGCGGTCTTGAACGACCAGAGCCGGAGGCCGGTGGCCAGGTCCACCGCGTAGAGCTTGCCGTTCTTGGCGCCCACCATCACCACGCCGTCGGCGGTGATCAGGGGGCTTGCGGAGACGCGCTGGTGGATGCCGTATCTCCAGGAGAGCTTTCCATCCAGGGTGGCGCAGTACAGGTACCCGTCGTGGCTGGCGAAGACCACGCGGCCGTCCTTGATGGCCGGCGACGAGTAGATCTCGCCGCGGGTCGGCAGTCGCCACACCTCGCGGAGGTAGGTCTGGCCGAAGGTGCCCGTGGACAGTTCCAGGCACCGGAAGGAGAAGTCGGCGTTGCCCGCGAAGATCCGCCCGTCCTCCGCCACGGCGGGGGAACCCTTGAACTCTCCTCCGGCCTTGAACGAGGCCAGGCAGGCGCCGGTGGATCGATCCAGCACGTACAGTCGCCCGTCCAGCGAGCCGAAGGTCAGCCACCGTCCGTCCGGGCAAAACGCCACGGCGGACCAGATCATGAAGCCGGTCCGGAAGCTCCAGCGTTCCCGGCCGGCCGGGTCGACGCAGTAGAGGTAGCCGTTGTCCGAGCCGGCGTAGAGCAGTCCGTCGGGGCCCAGGGTGACGTTGCCCTCGAACGAGTTGACCTTGACGCCACTCTCGTGGTCGGAGGCGTGGTGAGCGGCGAACCTCCAGACCAGCTCCCCGGTCTCCTTCTTCAAAGCGTGGAGTTTTCCGTCCCCGCCGGGGACCACCACGAGACCGTCCGGGGTCAGCACGGCCGCGGAGTCCACCAGCGCGTCGCCCGCGTCGGGCAGCGTGTAGGCCCAGCGCTTCTGACCGCCGGCGGTCAAGCCGTAGAACACCTTGTCGGCGGAGCCCACGTAGATGTTCCCCTCGTGGTCGATCACCGGAGTGCCCCAGATGAGCCCCTTGGTGGCGAAGGCCCACGGAGCGCGCTGACCGCCGGGCAGATCGCGGATTGCGAACGGCGACACGCCGCGGTTCTGGGGGCCGTTGCGGAACTCGTACCATGCGCCGGGTCCCTGGGGAATCTCGCGGCCCCGCGGGCCGCTCAGCCCGTGCAGGGAGCGGAAGCGGGCCTCCCTGACCGTGGGGTCGGCGACGGCCGGCGCCGTCGAGATGGCCAGGACAAACGTTGCGCCCACGAGAGCTGCGGAGAACTGGATCCTCATCGAGTCGACCTCGCGACGGTGACCGTGAACGGCCAGAGGGACCGTGAGATCATAAGGAGCCGCAGGGGAGTCGAACAGCCGGCCAGCGCCGGTGGAACCTCAGATAATCGACCGACCGGTCCGGTGTGCCGGTCCCTCCCTGCCGGTTCTCGTTCCATGCTGGATGCGAATCCGGAAAGCCGGCTCTCCTCTCGCGAGAACAATTCATGGACGAACAGATCCCCAGGCGGTGTCGGGCCCGTCACGAGCCGGAGGCACTTCTCGGCCAGGGCGGATGCGGCGCGGTCTACCTGGTCACCCAGCGGTCGCTCCAGCGAAAGGCCTTTCGCAAGCTCCTTCTGGACGGGATGCTGGCCGATCAGGAGCAGATCGATCGGTTCCTGGCGGAGGCGCGCATCACCGCAGCGCTGGAGCACCGATCGATCGTCCGGATCTACGACCACGGCGCACGTCTCGGTCTACCGCCCCGGGGCCTGATGCGCCCGAGCTCACGCGCGGAAGCGACGAGCCGGCGATCAAGAGATCGAGACCGTCTCCCGGTCCGCTCCGCGCTGTACGGAATCCTCACAGACCTGTACGGGCGCTTCACAGCGCCGGGTCCGTACCGCCACATTCCACGAGCGCTCTGCCGGGCACGCCGGTTGCATCGAGAGGCGCACCTCGAACAGTCAGGGACACGGAGAGCGAGGGTCGCGATGATCAGACCAGCGGACCGGATCGGAAGCGCCGGCCACGGCAACACGGGCAGGCTCATGGTGATCGCAACGATCGGGTGGCTCGGGGTGGCATCGACGGTCAGCGCCGTCACGTACGTCACGATCGACAACAGGACGCCGCACGAGCTGCGGCTCCGTACGACCCAGACCGGCGGCACGCTGTCCACCTCGCGGTGGAGCCGGACCCGGTCCGTAGTGAGACCCAACGAGAAGGTCGAGGTGCTGCGGTTCAACCGGGACCGGGGCATCACGAGCGGAGAGTACTTCTACTTCCACACGGAGGTCTCGATGGACGGGGCGTCCGTGGAGCTCCAGCAGGCGGTCTACGGGCTGGCCATCGACAGCCGGCTGTGGCAGTCCGCCGGGACCGACGAGTGGTTCGGGGACAGGGAGGTGCACTCCCAGTCGTTCAAGGTCAGCAGCGGCTGGGTGCTCCTCAGGTACCGGGCCGTGGCCACGTCCGGGAACGACGATCTGCTCTACGTCTTCACCGTGGCTCCGACGCCGCCGCGACTCGTGGACCGGGAGTTCAGGGTGCTGGCCTACAACACGGCGCTGCTCCCGACCGGCGCCGAGGCGAACGGCCAGTCGGAGCGGGCGGCGCCGATCGGGAGAGCGATCCAGGGCTACGACGCCGTGATCCTCTCGGAGCTATTCGACGACGACGCGCGTCGCAAGGTCCTCAGGACGGCCAAGGAGTGGTACCCGTTCAGGACCAGCGTGGTGGACCGCCCCGACAACGTCCTCCAGGACGGCGGCGTGGTGATCCTGAGCCGCTGGCCGATCGTCAGGCAGCGGCAGATGGTGTTCGACTCCAGCGCCGGCGTGGACAGCTTCGCCAACAAGGGCGTGGTCTACGGATGCATCGAGCGGCCGGATCGTCGCTACCACCTGTTCGGGACCCACACCCAGGCGCACCGGCAGCACTCCGCTCTCAGGGCTCGCCAGTTCCTGGCGATCCGGCAGTTCGTGGACGAACAGAAGATCCGGTCCGACGAGCCGGTGCTCATCGGCGGCGACATGAACGTGGACCGGGGGTCCCCGGAGTTCAGCAGCATGCTGTCGCTGCTGGCCGCCAGGATGCCCGACCGGATGGCTGGCCACCCGTTCACCTACGACTTCCGGCTGAACGACCTGTGCACCGAGAAAGACCAGGAGTACCTGGACTACGTGCTCCACTCCGAAACCCACCTCGCGCCCCGGCGCTCCCGGGTGGTGACCGTCTTCATGCGGCCGGCGCAGCCGGTCTCCTACGTCACGCCGAACACGGGCGGCCCCGCGGCCGGACCCTGCTTCCCCACCCTGGCCGTGAGGGAAACCGGGTACCTCTCCGACCACTTCGCCGTGGAGGCGACCTACGAGTTCGAGACCGGGCCGACCCGATTGGCCGTGTCGCCGGCACTGTCTGCCGGCACCTCCCGGGGCCCGGCCAGGGGAGGGGAGCAGGTGTCGCTGCTGGGCGTCGCATCCGACGGCGGCTTGGCCGGGTCCCACCCGTGAGCTCCGGGGTCTCACGAGAGCTTCGGCTCCCGGGTGTGATATAAAGGAACCGGAGCGCACCGATCGACACCGGGGCTCCGGAGTGCAGACCGTGCCAGACAACCACGCGCAGGCCACGGCCCGGGTCGCTCCCTCGCAGGCCGAGAGCCGATCTCTGCGGATCAAGACCGGCCACCTGGTCGTGGTCGAGGGCCCCGACAGAGGGCGGCGGTTCGCGTTCAGGCCCCCGGGCGCCCGGATCGGCAAGAGCAAGGACAACGACATCGTCCTCTCCGACGACACGGTGTCCAAGTACCACCTGGCGATCGAGGAGACCTCGGAGGGGTTCCTGCTCCGGGACCTCAAGAGCACCAACGGCACCTTCCTTGACCAGAACAGGATCCGGGAGGCCTACCTCTCTCCGGGAGCCACGATCCGGCTCGGCGCCACGAGCCTGAGGTTCGAGCCGCCGGGCGACCGGGTCCAGATCCTTCCCAGCGAGCACGACAGCTTCGAGGGCCTCACCGGCCAGAGCCTCAAGATGCGCCAGATCTTCGGCATCCTGGGGCGGGTCGGCCCCACCGACGCCACGGTGCTCCTGGTGGGGGAGACCGGCACCGGCAAGGAGGTGGTCGCCCGTGCGATCCACCGGTCGAGCCCCCGGTCGTCGAAGCCGTTTTCGGTCCTGGACTGCGCGGCCATGGCCAGGGACCTGATCGAGAGCGCCCTCTTCGGTCACCGTGAGGGAGCGTTCACCGGGGCGGTCGCGAGCCGCAGGGGGGCGTTCGTCTCCGCCGAGGGCGGCACCCTGTTCATCGACGAGATCGGCGAGCTGCCGCTGGATCTCCAGCCCAAGCTGCTCCGAGCCCTGGAGATGCGAGAGGTGGTGCCGCTCGGGGCCGACCAGCCACAGAAGGTGAACGTGCGAGTCGTGGCGGCCACGCACAGGGATCTGAAGACCATGGCGCGGGAGGGGACCTTCCGCCAGGATCTCTACTACCGGCTGTCGGTCATCGAGCTGCAGCTTCCGCCGCTGCGCGAGAGGGCCGAGGACGTCCCGGCCCTGGTCGAGCGCTTCGTCGACCAGCTCGGCCACCCGGGCAGGCAGGTCGCCGAAGAGGCGCTACAGGCGCTGATGAGCCATCGCTGGGAGGGAAACGTCCGGGAGCTCAGGAACGTCATCGAGCGGGCTCTCCTGTTCGCCGGGGACGGCCCGGTCGAGGCGTGCCACCTGACCCTCTGTGCTCCGGAGGAGCCGACGTTGCCGGCTCAGGAGGCGATGCTGGCCGGGGACAAGAGGCTCGAGGACGTGGAGGTGCAGGTCCTGCTCGCCACTCTGAAGAAGACCGGCTGGAACAAGAGCCAGGCCGCCAGGGTCCTGGGCATCAGCCGGCGGGCCCTGCTGGACAAGATCGCCCGCCACAACCTCGAGCCCTGACGGCCCGCTACCGGTCGCCGGGGGCGCTCGCGCCGCCCCGTTTCGAAGCCCCACCCGGAGATCCCGTCACCGTCGGGGCCCGGTCGGACCTGGCGACCCAGCGCAGGGTGAGCCAGTGAACGTGGGCCCGCCGCGCCCTGCCGAACCCCGGGCCCATCTCGACTCTCACCCCGAGGAAGACGGTCTGCCCGGTGACGAGCCGGGGGTCGATCCTGAGGAAGCAGGCCTTGCCCTCCTCGGAATCGCCGGCCGCGGCGTACCTTCCCATCAGGGCCACGTCGGTCCAGGATCCGCCTTCGGTGCCCAGCTCCACGACGAAGGTCCGCTTGCCCGCGGTGGCGCTCCCGCAGCCGACTCCCACCTCCAGGTCGGCGATCCGGTCCGACCGGCCGATCGGGACCGGCGCGGGGTGCCGGTACCCGACCTTGCCGGAGCCGGTCTCTCCGATCCGCGGCAGCGCCCCGGGGGTGGGCCACTCCGGATCGGCGAGGAGGGACGTCTCGGGGCCGTCGACGATCGAGTGCCGCTCGTAGGGGCCCTCGGGAAGGCCGACAGGGCGGTGGCCCAGTCTCACCCTCGGCACGACGGTGAACGCCACGGGGTTGCGGGTCGACGGGCGGGCCACCTCCCGCCACGCCTCGGGCACGGCGTCGGCGAACAGGTCGATCAGGCGGCTCCTCTCCCTGGTCCGCGCCGCGCCCACAGTGACCCTCCCCAGCAGCGAGGAGAGCTGGACAAGCTCGTGGAGACGGCGGTACAGGGGGAGGTCCGCCCGGGAGACCATGCCGGCCCGCCGGCCCAGACCGGCCCCCCAGTCGCTGTTCAAGAGTCGCTCGAGATCGAGCTCCCGCACGGCGCGCTCCATCTCGGTCCAGCACGTTTCCAGGACGTCGTGTCCGGGCCCGGCCCGACCCGCCGCATCGCCGACGCCCTGGCCCGGGCTCCGGAGCTTCGCCAGCGTCGCGAGCCTCTGGTGGATCCCGAACCTGGCCAGCGCCTCGAACAGCGCCTCCCTCGACTCCGGCGACCGCCGGGCCGGCAGAGCCGGGGAGGCCGTCCCCGAGCGTCCAGGGGACCGAGGCGCCTGCGGATCGGCAGACCGCATCAGCAGGGGAACCGCCGCGACCAGCGCCGCGGCCAGACAGGTGAGCACGACGAGCGTGGCCCGCCCCAGGCCCCGGCCGGCGGCTCGGCGCTGTCCGGCCCCGGGCCGCGGCCCGGCGCTCCGGGCGGTCTCCGGCGGAGGCACCCTGGGCCGGGTGCGGTCCATCGCGCTCTCCGGCCCGGCACGAACCTCGGCGATCCTGCGCAGCTGGGCCAATACTGCCGCAGCGTCGGGGAACCGACGGGACGGTTCCCTCTCGATGAGCCGGTCGACCAGGTCGCCGAGCGCCCCCGGGATCCTCGGGTCCACGGCCCTGACAGGGACCGGTGATTCCGAGAGCTTCCGGAGAACCACGTGCTCCTCCGGCCCCTCGAACGGCGGGCGGCCGGTCAGGAGCTCGAACGTCGGCCCTGCCGTGGGCACGACCAGCCCGAAGTCCGCCAGGAGCAGGGTGCCGCCGTCTCCGATGAGGACGTTGTCCGGCTTCAGGTCGCGATGGATGAGCCCTCGATCGTGGACGTGGCACAGCGCGTCGGTGATCTGGAGGAGCACCCTGACCGTCTCCTCCGGCCCGTAGACCTGGCCGACGAGCAGCCGGTGCCTCAGCGTCTCCCCGGGGGCGAACCCGACCACGAGATACGGCACCGCCCCCTCGATCCCGAAGTCGTGGACCTTGAGGATGTGAGGGTGACTCAGGCTCGACAGGATCCGCGCCTCGTTGAGGAACCGGTCCACGCCGCCGGGGTGGGTCAGGGGAACGCGATCGACGAACTTGATGGCGACGGTCCGGGCGAGCGACACCTGGGTGGCACGGTAGACGACGCCACCGGCCCCGCGACCGACCTCCTTCTCGAGGACGTACTTCCCGAGGAACTCCGAGCTCAGCGTGATGTCCATGGTCAGCCTACGATCATAGGTGTCACGGGCAGCGTCTTCAAGGGCCGGCCGACAGGAATCGTACTGGATGCCACGGTGCTGCTCGAGAGGCTAGAATCGGTTCGGTCGGACGGTGATCGACGTGAGGCGGCGGTGCATGCTCTCTTGGACCACGATGCGGGGTTCGCTCGCTCCCGCGCTCCGGGAGCTCGGCCGGTCCCGCCCCGGGGAGGCTGCCCGTGGCCGATGAGTCGAGGGTGGCCCACTACAGGCTGATCCGGGCCCTCGGAGCCGGCGGGATGGGGACCGTCTATCTGGCCGAGGACGAGAGGCTGAAGCGTCGCGCCGCCGTGAAGGTGCTCCATCGAGCGATCGCGGCCAGCTCCCAGGTCCTCGCCCGGTTCAGGCGCGAGGCCGAGTGCGCCGGAAGGCTCTCCCACCCGAACCTGGTCAAGGTCTACGACTTCGGCGAGGACGAGGGCACTCACTACCTGGCCATGGAGCACGTGGAGGGCGAGACCCTGGAGAGCCAGCTCGCCGGCGGTCGGAAGCTGCCGATACCGGTTGCCACGAAGATCGCCATCGAGATCCTCGAGGCTCTGGTGGCCTGCCACGAGGCCGGGCTGATCCACCGGGACCTCAAGCCGGCGAACGTGATGATCGACCGGTCGGGGCTGACCCGGGTGCTCGACCTGGGTATCGTGAAGCCGGTCGACAGGACCGTCCTCACCGCCGAGGGCGCCCGTCTCGGCACGCCCCGCTACATGACCCCGGAGATGATCCAGACCGGGGTCTCCGATCCGAGGTCCGACGTGTACCAGGCGGGGCTCATCCTCTACGAGTGCCTGGCCGGTCGTCCGGCCTTCGTAGGCGAATCGTTCGCCGTGCTGATCGATCTCATCGTCAACGCGCCCCCCCCGCCCGTTCCGGAGCTGGAGGACCCGGCTCACGTTACCCTTCGCGACTTCCTCGGGCTGTGCCTCGCCAAGAACCCTGACGACCGGTTCGCATCGTCCCGCCGGGCGCTCCAGTTCCTCGATCCCACCCGGAGGGCCACCCCGCGGACCGGGTCTGGGTCGTCTCCCTGGACGGCCCGGCCGGGCCGCCCAGGGAGGTGCAGGTGGCAGACAGCGCCGGAGGGCCCTGGAGGAGCTGTCCGATGGCCACGGCCGGGCCGGCCGGCCAGGTGCGCTTCACGGCCTGGCCGTCTCGGGGGAGGTCTCTCTGGTACCGGGTTGCCACCTCGAAGGGGGAGTGGCTCGACCCGGGTCCGCTCCTGGTCGAGGGCCAGGTCAAGCCGGTGGACCGCCAGGTGGAGCTCTCTCCCACGGGGCTCGCCGTGCGTTGGATGACCCCCACGCCCGTGGTGGGGATGCTGTCCGTGAGCTCCGGCGGGGCGACGACCCGGGAGAGCGCCCCCTGCCAGGCCCACGCCCTGGCCGTTCACGGGCTCGAGCCGGGCGTCGACGTGGAGTGCCGGGTCCGGTCGCCCGACGGAGCCACCCTAGACAGCTGGCGCGAGCGCCTCCCCACGGTCCAGCAGACCGTGGCGGACTTCGTCGAGCTCCTCGGCAGGGCCACGGACCCGGCGTTCTTCGACGAGATCAGGAACGAGCACGCGGCGAGCCGAGGAGGCCAGGGATCGTCGGGCCAGACGCTCGAGCGCCACAGGGCTCTCTATCTTCAGAGGATGGGCCAGCTCCCCCGCGCCGCGGCGGCCTACGGCCAGGTCAAGGACCGGATGGCCGACACGCCCGAGATCGACGCGCGTCTCCGGTCGCAGCTCCTGAAGAGGCTGTGGGACGCCCTGGACCTCGAGGAGTTCTTCAGGAGCCAGCTCAAGGTGGAACCGGTCCACTCCGTTGCCTCGGTGCTGGGGCCCGGCACCGCGGCGGAGGCCACCGTGCCCGGCGGACTCGAGAAGCTCTGGAGCCTCCGGTTCGACGACGGCGGCCGGTCCGCTGGTCGGCCGGTACTTCCGGACGGACCGGGGACCACGGTCGTTGCGGGACCGGCGCACTTCCGGGAGCGGCTCATCGGGTTCCTGGACCGGACGACCGGGGCTCCGACCCGCACGTCGTACCACCATCCGGGGCCGCTGGCTCCGCCGGGGGGGCTACGGCGCGCCTGCATCGGCTTCCGGATCGCCGGCGGCGACCCGCTCGAGCGGCTCGTGCTCAGGGTCGGCCCGCCGGGGAAGCGGGGCAAGCTGCTGGCCTGCTTCCGGAAGAGCGGCACGCCGGCGCTGGGCGAGGGGAGCTTCCGGGTCGACGAGCGGCTCCTCTCGGACCGGAGCCTGGGGCTCAACGTCGAGCTCGTCACGAGCTCCCCGACCAGGGTCGGTCAGGGCATCGTGCTCGATCACCTGACCCTGTACGGGGAGCGGATCCTCGCGGGCAGGTAGGCCTGGGCGATCGGCGTCGGCCCGGGGGACGAATCGGCGGAGCTTTGCTCCGTGTACACGGGAACGGCCGGATCGTAGCTCCTGCACCGAGTACCGCCAAGTCACCCGAGGAGCTGTTCGGCGGCGCTCCGGCAAACTGAAGATCAGGACGGAGGCCGATTCTGGCGTGTCCAGCGAAGCCGGATCGCCGGTCGACCGAGTCCGAAAGCCACCGATGTCCTCGTTCGACACGTCCCTGGAGCCTTTCCGAACCGAACGAAGGCACCCTGAACGGCCTGCAGGCCGCTCCAACCCCCACCCGACCGGCCACGACGATGATGCCGAGCCGCGAAAACCCCAGTTCATTTCCCGAATTCGTGAGCCTTCATGATCGCCTCTCGCAGCTTGCCGTGCGTCACCGCGAACGGCTCCGCGCTCAGGAAGGCCACGCCCATCGCGCAGTCGACGATCCGATCGAGGTCCGCGGCTCTCTGGACCGGGTCGAAGCCGATCTGTCCGAGGTGAAGCGGCAACCCGACCGACCGCATGAACCCGGCGGCCTCCTTGGCCTCGGCCATCCGATCCTCGAGCATCAGCATGGACATGACTCCGATGGCCACGAGCTCGCCGTGCAGGCAGTTCCGGTGCAGATCCGTGCACGCGGTCAGACCCTGCGCCACCGCGTGCGCCGCGGCCAGCCCGCCGCTCTCGAACCCGAGGCCGCTCAGCAGGATGTTGGCCTCGGTGATCCGACTCAGGGCCAGCCCCGGCTTCTTCTCGCGCAGCTCGCTCAGCGCGGCCACGCCATGCTCGAGCAGCACCTCCTTGCACTGCCGGGCGATGGCGTACGCCGCAACCGTGGGCCTACCGCCCCGGCAGGTCTGCGAGGCCCGGTTCTCCAGGCAGCAGCGGGCCTCGAAGAACGTCGAGAAGGCGTCTCCCATGCCGGCTACCAGGTAACGCGCCGGAGCGTCCGCGATCACGTCCAGGTCGACCAGGACCAGCAACGGGTTGGTCAGGCTGAACTCGATGCCCACGAACACCCCGTTCTGGTCGTAGATGACCGAATGGGCGGCCGTGGGCGCATCCGTCGACGCGGTGGTCGGCACCATCACGGCGCTCGCGCCGAGCCTGTTCGCCGCCATCCGTCCCGCGTCCAGGCACTTGCCGCCGCCCACGGCCATGACCAGGTCGACCGGATGCTTCGCGCCCTTCAGCGCCTTGGCCAGCCGCTCGGCTTCCTCGAGCGTCGACTCGCCCCTGAACTCCTCGAGGACCACGGGCATGCCGGCGCTGCGCAGGGCGGTCCGGAGGCGCTCTCCCAGGACCTTGTTCCGGCCGGGCGTGATGACGACCCCCACGCCGGCGGCAACGTGCCCCTCGAGCAGAGCTCCGGAGCTGTCCAGCACGCCGGGTCCCTGGACGTACTGGCTCGGTGACACGAAGAGCTGCACCGGCTTTCCGCCCGCGGAAGCGTGCGCGTATCTCGCGATGGGGCTGTGACCGACCGCTGGGCTCATGGCCTCGCTCCTTGTCCGTGGCACGCGATCCGACGCCGGCTCCGGGCCTGGCTGTAGCTTCTCCGTCAGCGTCACACATTACCCGCTCGGCCGAGGTCCGGACAACTCTCCCGAACGACATTCTTCCGCCGCGCGTTGCTCTCACAGATCGGGGGAAGGTCCCGGTCCGGGACGCGCTCGCTCACGCGTCGGACAGGTGGGCCAGGGGACAATCCGCGATGCTCCTGGCCGCCGGCGTGATCGTGCTTCCTTCGATCGTCGAGCAAGTGCGTGAAGTACACCTGTCGATCAAGGACGCGCGGTTCGTGACCGGCTCCGGGGAGGTCGTCGCGGCCTGGGACAGCGTCCGCGCCGTGATCCACGCGCACATCCACAAGACCGAGGTCCAGTACCGGACGGTCAAGGAGTTCTGCCGGACCGGCAGCAAGGGAGGCGGCGAGCACACGAGCCAGCAGATGATGCAGGTCGACGAGGTGGAGCCGATCATCGAGGTGCGCGTGGGGGGAGCACCCGCTCGTGTCAGGATCCACAAGGGCGACGCGCGGCTCTTCGAGTATCTCGGGAGCCGTGCCGCGGCGTCTTCCCTTGGAGCCAGGCCGGAGGCGGGCCCAGCCTGCCGCGGAAGAAGTCCAGGAACCCGCAGAAGATCGCCCGCACCCGTCTGCGTTGTTGTCGACCAGCACCACCCGGCAGTCCGGGTAGTCGATGGCCTTCAGGGATTCCAGGCACCCAGGGTGTCGTCCCTGCTGAGTCTCCACGATGTCCTCGTCTGACCAATCGTGGCGCTACCCGGGGCAGCGCTCGCGATCGGAATCGTCGCGAGCCTGGCGCAGGGGCGATTGAGCCGGGCCATGGGCGAATTCCACCTGATCGGCTTTCTGCTGCTGCTCGGGGTGCTGACCGTGGCGGTCGCTCCACCCAGGTCGTGGACGCAGCCGAGCCCGGATGCACAGTGAGCTCCAAGGGGACAGGAGCCGATCGGGACATCGTGGACCCACGACCGGCCTCGTGATAACCTGGCATCGTCATCCCTGCTTTCGGAAAGAGCACGGGGTCGCTGGACACTCCCGGGGGTCGCGATGATCGGTCGACTGTTGCTCATTCTCGCCCTCTTCGGTACGGCCTTCGGCCAGGGGCTTTCCACGCGGCTGTCCCAGGCGGACATCGACAGGTATCCCGAAGTGGGAGTGCTTCTGACCGTGTTCAGCGAAGCAGGCAAGCCGGTGCCCGGCCTTACCAAGGACGACTTCACGCTGGACGAGGACGGGAACCGCGTCTCGATCGTGTCCGTGGTGGTCGAGAAGGCGCCGATCTCGGTGGCCCTGGTTCTGGACACATCCGGGAGCATGCAGCCTGCGATGGCCGAGCTGAAACGCGCCGTGGGAGAGTTCATCCGCACCCTGGAGCCCGAGGACCGTGCCCTCTTGATCACGTTCAGCGACTGGGTCCTGCTGAACCAGCCGCTCACGGCGAGCAGGCGCGGCCTTCTGAACGCCGTGGAGTCCCTCAAGGCCGATGGGGCGACCGCCCTGTACGACGCAATGGAGCGGGCTGTTCGCGAGCTCAGATCCGTGAGGGGGCGGCGCCTGGCCGTGGTCTTCACGGACGGGCGCGACCAGAACAAGGACGGCACAGCAGCCCAGTCGGCGATCGGGGCCAGGCAGGTCGCCCAGATGGCAAAGGACTGCCAGGTCCCGCTGTGGTCGATCGGGCTGGGCCCTGCCGTGGACGGCAAGTTCCTTGGCCGTCTGTCCCAGGTGACCGGAGGGCAGTCGTACCTGCCGGCCCAGGCCGGGGCCTTGAGAAAGGCGTTCGCCCGCGTGCTCACCGACGTCCGGCTCCAGTACCGCGTGGTCTACCGGTCTCCAAAGCCGCAGCCCGACGGGACCAAGCGGACGATCACCGTGACGTCGGCCAGCCAGGGCAAGACAGGGCAGGGCAAGATCACCTATCAGGCGCCCCTTCCGCCGCCACCGGAGCCTTCGCCGTCACCCGCGGCGACTGCGGTGCCGCCGGCCAGTTCCGGAGGCGAGCAGGTGATGGAGGTGGGCGGGCAGATCCAGAAGGCCCAGCTCACGATCGAGCTCACCGGGGAGCTGACGGTCTGCGGGATCAAGATCTGGGCTGGCCAGCGCAACCCGGACCCCAAGGCGAAGCCCGTGGATGGAGGCTTTACACCGCGTCCGCGCGTCTTCCACCTGGATCCGGGCAAGTACGTCGTGGAAGCGTACCACTGGCAGTCCAGCGAGGTCCTCGGACTGTACGCGGTGGAGCTCAAGCCGGGTCAGAAGCTGACCATGCGAGTGAACATCAAGCGCTAGGCCAGGGTTTCGCCCTTCTTCCGGCCCCTTCGTGGCCTTCAGGCCGTGGCCATGAGCGGATCCGGAGCCCCCGGCAATTGTCGATGCAGCGGGGGACCCTGGAATGCGATCCGACCCCTCTCCGGGGTGCGAACAGCCGCTTCACTACGAAACGATAGACCGGGGGTGGACGGTGGTGGAGTAGGCCAGATGACCTACCACTCCAGCATGACCTCACCGGTCCGGAAGAGGAGGTGGAGGTCCGTCCCCGCAAGGTAGTCCACCCCCAAGACACCATCGACCTGAAGGCGTGGCGGGAACCTCTTGGCGGAGGCCGAGTTCGACCGGAGCCGAGCGATCGAACGGGACGATGGGAAGAGCCGCGCCAGGTATCAGGAGCAGCCGGGCCTGGGCCGAGGCCGGGCGGTTGCGACAAGTGAGGAGGGGTACGCCATCGCCCCTCGGACCGCCGGGCACCTCAACCTGGAGGAGCGGCTGGTCTGTCGCCGGCACGCGAGGAAGAGGTGACCCGGCTGGCGGCCCGGATCGTCAGACCCGGTTCCACGCGTCAGCCCTTGCGCGAGCCGGCCTCCGGCGAGTAGGGAATCGGCCGGTACGACTCGAGCAATCGGATGATGTCGTTGGCCAGCACGGTGCGGGGGCGCTCCTCCGCGAGAACGAGCCTGTAGAAATCGCACTCCGTGCAGGTGGACATCTTCATCGCGAAAGACCCCTGGATCTTGCCGCCGCAGAACGTACCGGCGATGGCCCAGCAGGCCCGACCCGCGCACCGTCCGCCGTTCACGCCGTCGACCCTGCGCTCCATCGAAGCAGGACAGACACCCAGTTCACCGACCCGCGCGCCCCCCGCCTCGCGCCCACACCTCTTGTGCTCCCAGCAGTTCCTCTTGGCCACCCGGCGATCCTCCTTGAAGACGAGCGACAGGACGGTCGAACGCATGCCCCCGACGAAGAGTAGCATCCAGGGCTCTCCGGGCCCACGTGCGGCCTGGAACGCGTATCGAATCAGGCCCACGGATCGGCGGCCCCGGTGAGCCGCAGCCCCGGACCCGGACGGTCCGCTCCATCCCCCTACTATAGCACCCAGCCGGCGAGATCGCCCGTCCCGGGGAGTGCGGGCAGGACCATCGCTCCGGATCCTGAGTCGTGCTGGCGTGGCCGAGTGCCGTGGGTGACTTTGTTCCGTCATGGTCTTGCCGAGGCGGCTCCTTCGATTGGCCGCGTGGAGATACCCTGCGCGCCGCTCCTGGGAGGGGCCGCGCCAACCTCAGTCTGCCGGATGTCCGGATCATGCTCCCGTGGTGGAACGGCGGAAAGACCTCCCGCCGGGGTTCCTCGTTGATCCGCAGGTAGAACAGCAGGGTGCTCTTACGGGCCTCCTGACCCTTCCCGGGATCGTGCTGGTCGAATCCGCCGGCCCTCGGACCGCACACCGCGCGTCCCCCGGGGATTCGCCGGCCGTGGTGGTGCCAGAAACCGTGGCTGGCGGGAACGAGCGGGCAGCGATCGAGACCAGATGGACCGGTCGCCGGTCAAGCCGCGCGGACGTGCACCTTGGCAGCAATCTCCTCGCCTGCCTCGATTTCTGCCTTCTCCAGTTCGAAGTCCCGCTGCATGTTCAGCCAGAATTCCGGAGTCGTCTTCGTCGAGGTCGAGGAGGCCGCGGCGAACGGAGGCCTGTTGTTTCCGGTCGAGCACGGCCGGTGGGCTCTGCTTGGGACTACTGACTCCGGCCGGCTGCTACGCATCATTCTCGGGCCGACCCGCCAGGGGGTGTGGTGGGTCGTGACAGCGATGCCGATGGTGGCCGCCGGCGACCGGCGCATCTGGAGGCGCCACAAGGGGTGACGACCATGACGGCGAAAGAACCGTTCCGATCGGTCAAGGATGAGCGTGACTACTGGGCCAAGGCGGATCTGTCCAGGGCTGCTGCCAAGGCCGAAGCGGCAGGCACAATGATGGTCACCACTCTCTACGTCGGCCGGGAGCACCATGCGGCGATGAACCGGCTGGCCCAACTCACACACGAGAAGGCAGCCGCGCTTTACCGGAGGGCCATCCTCGAATTCCTCCGTCGAGAGGCCAGGAAGAACGGCACGACCGTCCGGGCCTTGGCTGGGCTCAAGGACTGACCCGAAGCACCGCCGGTCGAAACCTGGTGCGTCTGGCCTGACCCTGGATTCCAGGGACGGGGCAGGTGGTCGTGCACGAGACAGCAAGAAAGAAGGGCCGGGGCTCTCCCCGACCCCGAGCGGTTCATCACCACCCCCTGCACGCCTCCCGGACGAAACTCCGGCGCCACCTTGGAACGGTCGTCGATGTCCCCTCCCTATGATCAAGTGAGCAGCGTACACCGGACCGGCCCCGAGCGTCGCCCTGGGCGCAAGGCTCAGGATCACCTTCACCGGGCCGTTCCGGGACGCTCAGCGGCGTCGCAGGGCGTCAGGCCTTCGCCGTCACGGCCGTGCGCGGCTTGCACTCCATTCCCCGACAAGGGGGAGACAACGTAGATCACGGTCTCCCTCCGGCTCGCGCCCGGCGGCCGATGAGGAGCGGCTGCCGCCTTGAGAGGCCCTCCAGTGGGACTGTACACTGGGGTCTACCACCCACGATGAGGACTGAGCCATGAGCACAGTGTGCGTGCACGACAGGCAGGAGATCGACGCGTTCCTGGGCAGAGACCGGTTGCTCCACCTCTCCGAGATCGTCTCCTGCAAGCTCGATGTCTTCGGGATCGAAGATCCCCGGTCAGGGAGCTCCGGGCCGTGCGACGTAGAGCCCTCGTCCAGTGAGGCCATCGGGATCATACTCGACGGTCAGGCCAGCCTGCCCGAAAGCGGCCTTCATCTGCTCGACCGTGAAGAGACCGAGGGTGTGCTCCTCTGTGAGATGCGTGACGCCCTCCGCTGTACCGACGAGGTAGTGAAACTCGAAATACGAGCGTCCCTGGCGAGTCTCTGACACGTTCAACCGGCAGACCTTCACTCCGTCCGCCTCGGCTGTGACCATGTGGACGTGGCCCGGCTTCCACGATTCCGGTGTGAACCACGGCTCGACAAGAATCACGCCCCCGGGGGTCACGTGATCTCGGAGGCACCTGAAGGTCGAGGCCACCTGCTCGAGCGTGATGGCGTAGCCGATGGAGCTGAACAGCACGAGAACGGCATCGAAGCGCTTTCCCAGGTCGAAGTCGGTCATGGTGGCCACGTGGTAGCGGCACTCGGGGTTCTTGACCCGGGCGATGGCGACGAACCGCTCGTTCACGTCCAGCCCCTCGACCTCGAAGTGGTTCTTGAAGTAGCGGTCGTGCTCGGCAGTCCCGCAGGCGACGTCCAAGACCGTGCGGCACTCTGGCTTCAGGGCGAGAAGGCGGTCGACTACCCTGGTCGCCTCGGCCTTGTAGTCCTTGAACCTGTAGATCAGGTCGTAGAGCTCGGCGCTCCTGTCCAACACGTTTACCACCTCGCTGCGTCGTCGTCGGGGTCTGGACTCCTGCCACCATGTAGCATGGGCCGAGGCAAGAGGATGCCTGGCGCCGTGACCCGGGACTCCGTCAGTGGACAGACCTTCCCTGCGGTGCCCGCTCGCCTGGAGAGTGCCAGCCTCTGACGGTCCTCCTTGATCCCATCCCGCTCTCCGACGACCAGAGCATCGACGGAGTCCTGGGTCTGGACCTAGAGCCAATACCCATGAAATACCGGGAAAGACCGCCAGATTGCGGGGACCAGGGAGCGAAGCGACCGGTCGAGGCCGGCTCCGCTGGCCTCGAGGTGGGGGTGTGGGGCGCAGCCCCACGTC
>JACQZM010000185.1:0-3318 GCA_016213885.1 Candidatus Rifleibacteriota bacterium
AAGCGCCGGAGGCCTTGGGATAGACGTCCTGGGCGCCCCAGGTGACGCCCCGGCCCTGCATCAGCTGCCGCACCGTGGCGATGGCGGTGAACGGCGGGAACAGCACTACCTCGCACCCCTGGACGCGGGGCAGGTTCACGAAATCCTGACAGAAAGCCTCCGCCTCCGGGTTGGTCTTGAACATCTTCCAGTTGGCGGCGAATATCCTGGTGCGCATGGCGCTCCTTTGCGGGGCGAAAAGGGCTCGAGAAGCGGCTCGAGTATATCACAGGGAGTCGACGTCGGGCAATCGACCGAGCGCGACCTCAAATGAACCCCCGCCGCTCTCCCCGCCCGGACCGGCGCTCCATCCACAGCAAGGCGAAGAGGCTCAGCCCGGCCAGGACCAGGCCCAGATGGAAGGCCGCAGGCCCGTACGTGAAGGTGACGTCGTGAGATCCCGCTCTCAGTTCCACCCCACGGAACAGGCCATCGACGCGCAGGATCGGCCCGGGCCGCCCGTCGATGTCGACGCGCCATCCCGGGTAGTGGACATCGGCCAGCATCAGCAGGGCCGGCCGGTCGCAGGTCGCCCGGACCACCACCCGGTGGCCGTCGTCGGCACTGATGGTGGCCTCGCCTCGCACGGCCGTTGCGGTCTCGGAGATCGGCACCAGCTCAGGCAGGGACTCGAGGCTCGGCGGCGCCCGGGCCGGCCAGGTCCGGGGGCCGGCGGCCACCGGGCCCGAAGGTGCGCAGCGATCGAGAGGAGCTCCGAGCCTGACCGAGCCAGAGAGCCTGGCTCGCGGCGCGGCGTTGCGGTTCTCCCAGATGGCGGCGTCGCTCGTGTGGACCAGCACCAGCGGCGAGGGACCGCCCCGGGCCTCCCGTCGCACGATCTCGCCCAGGGCGAGACCGACCGGGGCCGCCACGTACCGGACCCCCAGGTAGGAGTACGCCGCCAGGTTCCGGGCGAGCCACACAGCGGGATCCTCCGTGAGCGGGGTCCCGTCCGGCTTGACCTCCTGGACACCCGGGAACCAGAGGGGCGTCCACGTGGGGTCGTCCCGCGAGCGGAGCGACCGGAGCACGAAGTCCGAGTACGGCCGGACCGACAGGGAGTTGAGGTAGCGCACGTCGTTGAGGCCGTGGGCCAGGGCGAGATTCGGGAACAGCGCCCCGCCCACTCCGTGGATCCGCTCGTGACCGGCCCGTTGCTTGAGGAACCGGATCGCCTCCGTCTCGGGAAGCACCTCACGCCTGCGCGGAAGGCCCCGGACGGCGTTCTCGCCGACGTGCGTCACGGCGCCCGCGATCAGCGCTCCCAGCACCGCTGCCAGCCTCCATCTGCCACGATCGACGAGCGCCACCGGCACGAGCCCGGTCAGGATGAGCGCCGCCATCCAGGCGCTCGACGAGGCCTCGCAGCCCCTGGGCAGCCAGTACCACAGATCCACGGCGCCCAGGGCGACCAGAGCCCCGGAGAAGCACCCGCGCCTGACCCCGCGGTGGATCAGGACGCCGGCGGCGAGCGCGAAGATCAGAGCGGCGAGGGGGCCACCGATCCGGGCCAGCAAGGCGAACCCTCCCTCCGGGTTTCTCAGCGCCGCCGCGGCCTCCACCGCGACCGTGGGGATCAGCGCGCCGACGGCGGCGGCCACTCCCGCGCCGATCACCAGTCTGAGCGGCCACAGCGACCCGTCCTCGGGGCGCCGCAGCCGCCGCCACAGAACATACGCGAACAGTCCCGGGATCAGCAGCGCCTCCATCGTCACCGCCACCAGGCGATCGCGCGCCACCCCGTCTGACCTGCCGGTCACGGAGGCGGGTCCCGGGCCCACGCCCACGTCACCGAACGTGACCGCCGTCGCGCTGCAGACTGCCACGAGGCCGATGGCCCAGGCCCACGGCGACCAGGGTCTCGCCGGCGGAGCCTCCGGCCTTGCCCGATCGACGCGGCGAGCCGCATGATCCATGAACGCCGAAAGTCCCAGCGCTCCGGCGCATGAGAAGGCGAAGACCCAGACAGGGCCGGCCCAGCGCTGACTCCAGACCATTCCGAACAGGGGGAGGTGACCGACCCACAGGAATGCAGGATGCCCGAACGACTTGCCGAGGAGAAGGGCAGGATCTGCGGCGCCGCCAGACAGAGCCCGCAGAGGAAGCCGATGACCGCCGGGATCAGGGCTCTGGGGGCGCCCCCGGGTCCGCGGACGCCCAGCGCCCGGGTGATCAGGAACAGGGTGGCCAGAGTCAGCTCGTACAGAGCTGTTTCGGGCTGCCCCGAAAGGAGCACCAGGGCGACCGCGACGGCCAGCGTCGACACGGCCCGGCCGCTGGCCAGCGGGACGATCCCCGCGGCGGCCCAGAGGAGCATCGGCAGCGTCATGGCCGGATTGGACATCATCTGGAGGGTGCCGAACCAGCCGGTGCAACCGCCGAGCTCGTAGAACACCCCGCCGGCCATCGAGGCGGTCCACGGCACCCCCACGCGTCTCAAGAACAGGACCGTGAACAACCCCATGACCCAGAAGCGACCGAGGATCAGGAACGACCACCAGGTCGTCGGCATGAGGTTCTGCAGGATCTGGTAGGGGAACAGGACCCGGGTGCTGTACTCGGCCAGAAACGGCTTTCCGCAGGCCAGGTTGCCGGTCCAGTGAGGGATGGTCCCCGATCGCAGGGCGGTGCCGACAGCACGATCCAGCGGGGTCTCGTAGCAGGCCGGCGTGGCCAGGTCGACGTTGAAGGTCGGTGCCGGGGCGCGACCGGCACCGCCGGGAAGGCCGGCCGCCACGGTTCCCCGCGGATGCCACTGGTACGGCAAGAGCGACCGGGAGCAGAAGACCACCGGTCCATGGGTCGCGGCGATGAGGAGCGCCAACCCGAGGGCCGCCCCGAAGACTCCGCGGCGATCGGGGGAGCGGTCCGGCTCCGTGGCCGCCGCGGCCGGGGCCGTGGGGAGTGCCAGCGGCGCGGCCGTCGCGGGGGTCGTGGCGGATGAATCGTCCATCGAGCCGGGGAGGTGACGCTCGTCGGTGACGCGCTGCCCGGCCAGGCGTCCCCGGGGGGCCGCGGCAGGTCGTGGGTCATGGGACCGCCCGTGGCCGGTCCGATCCCAGGAACCGTTTACCATGGATCGCCGCGATCCGGTGGAAAAATAGCGGGGCCGGGGATCCAGGCTGACCGACTTCCCGTGGTCGATCGCGAGGCTGGGCCCGTGATCAGGCCTCGGGCTGGCTGCAGAGTCACCAAGGAAGTGGAGGGGGTTCATTTGAAGTCGCGCTCGGGAGAGAGAAAGAGGAGAGGATCAGGGTGGAGGTCGCGCTCGGGAGGGAG
>JACQZM010000185.1:3343-9474 GCA_016213885.1 Candidatus Rifleibacteriota bacterium
CGCCGGGTCTGGCGACTCGGACCCGGCGAGGCGCCGGGTCTTCGATCGGTCGCCTTGCTCACCGACAGGACGGTCTGCTAGAGTGCCACCCGATGAGCAGAAAGAAGCGGAAGCTCCCGGGCCGGTCGCCGCTGATGGTGACGTTCATCTGCGGGGTGTGCACCATGGCCGTGGAGATGAGCGCCTCCCGTCTGCTGGCGCCCTACTTCGGCACGTCGCTGGCCGTCTGGACCAACATCATCGGCGTCATCATGGTCAGCCTCTGTCTGGGCTACACGTTCGGCGGACAGCTGGCCGACAAGTACCCCACCCGTCGCGCCCTGGGCAACGTCGTGGCGATCTGCGGTCTCATCTGTGGCCTGATTCCCGCGGTCTCCGTGGTGATCCTGCGGGGCGCCGTCGAGGGGTTCGAGCTGGCGGAGTTCCCCGGATCGTTCGTCTGCACGGTGGTGCTGTTCGCCCCTCCGATACTGCTCCTGGGCATGGTGAACCCGTTCGCCATCCGGCTGGGGGCGCTGGACGTGGAGACCTCTGGCGACGTGAGCGGCAAGGTCTACGCCGCCTCCACCGTCGGCTCCCTCATCGGCACGTTCCTGCCGGTGCTGCTGACGATCCCGCTCCTGGGAACCAGGCTCACGATCTACCTCTTCGCCGTTGTGCTGTTCGCGACCGGTCTGATCGCCAAGATGCCCGTCCGGCAACCCCAGGCGAGCGAGAGCTGATCCGGAGGCTCACGAGAGGCGGCCCCGGGAAGAAGGGGTCTGTCCTCTTTTTCCGGCCGCGAGGCGAACCGGGTCGTGGACGTCCAGCACCCTGTGGTATCCTTCGAAGCGATGCGACCTCCGAAGTTCCCGCGGCGGATGCCGATCGTGTGGCTGTCGATCGTGTGGCTATCGATCGTGGCGCTCTGTCCCGGGTGCGGCGGATCGACCGGCACCGCCGGCAAGAGCGGCCTCGGAGAGCTCAGCGCCATCAAGGGCGTGGTGACGCTCACCCACGAGGGGAAGCCGGTGGAGATCCGCCCCGGCCAGACCCAACAGGTCGCCGCCGGAGACACGGTTCGCACCGGCCCCGACTCCGAGGCCGTGGTGAGATCCGGCCGCAGGGTCCAGTTCCTCGATCACGACTCGGAGCTCCGGGTCGAGGCTCCCCCGACGACCGCTCCCGAAGGGGGGCGCGTCCATCTGCTCAAGGGGCTCGCGACGTTCCTGCTCCCGCCCTCCCCTGACAAGAAGGTCCAGTTCGAGGCCGTGTCGAACTCCGTGGTGGCGGCCGTGAAGGGCACGATCTTCTGCATGCAGGCCACCGACGGAGGCGCCGAGGTGACCGTCGTCGAAGGGGAGGTCGAGGTGCGCCTCGAGGGGTCGTCGGCGGCCACGCCTCCCGCGGTCGCGAGGCCCCAGGAGAGGGTCGTGGCCAGAGCCGGGAACCTCGCGACGCTGAAGCTCTCGGAGCAGGAGTTCGGCGCCCTGCGAACGGAGGCGCTGGCGAAGAAGGCCCGGCTTGGCGTGGGCATCTCGACCTACTGAAGAGCCGGATCAGAAGGGGCAGCTCGCCGTCCCGCCCCCGCCGGTGTCGAGCTGCCTGCCGCAGGGGGACGCGGCTCGATTGATCGCGCCGACCAGTTGCCGGACCTGCTGACAGCTCTGCTGCTCGCAGGTCATGACGCTGTTGGCCCGGCCGATCAGCTCGTTGGCCCGGGACTCGCTCGGCCCGGGGGTCGTGGCGGCCGAATCCATCGCCGAGGCCACTCTCGAGAGTCCCTGAATGCACTCCTCGAGGGCGGCCCGCGTCGCCAGTACCTGACCGGAGAGTCGCCTCACGTCGGCGTAGCAGTCGCAGCAGGCCCTGGAGCCGCTCGAGATCGAGATGGCACCCCCGCCGCAGGTGACGGAGGCGCAGTCCTTCAGCCGGTCTCTCAGCTCGGCGAAGCGCCCGGGGAAGATCTGACTGAACTTGACCCCCAGGTTCTTCACGTTGTCGAGCGCCCTTTCGACCTTGTCGCGCGTCGTCGCGAACGTCCGGACCGTCTCCGGCGTCGCCCGCGGGCCAGGTGGAACGGCGCCGCCCTGGTCCACCGGCAGCCCGGGCACGGCCGGGGGGGAGAGGTTCCCCAGAGCCCCGGTGCCCGGATCCACCGGCGTCGGGTTCCCCGACGGGCTCAGCGGCTGGATCTGACCGACCGCCTCCGTGGCGGCGGGGATGTTCAGCACGGTCAGCGGACCGGCGGGGCCGCCGGTCTCCATCAGCCGGCCCCTCACGGTCTGGTGCCACGTCGCGTTGCCGTCCCGCACCTGGATCGCCTGGTCGATCGTCGTGCTGAGCGGCCCGAGGCCGACCGCCGCCTGGGCCGGGCTCAAGAACGTGAAGTAGACCGTCTTGACCTGGCGGTACGGCGACAGGGTGTTCGGATCGGCCCTCAGCCGCCAGTACATCGGCACCTCGTGGTTGTCGCACCGCCCCCAGACCACCAGCTCGGCCTCCAGCGGAGGTCGGTCGGCGAGCAGGTAGGTGTACGAGTCTCCCATCCATGAGTCGCCACCGGCATCGCGGCCGTTGGCGAACCAGCGACTCTCCCAGGAGCTGCCGGCCAGGCGCGAGATCAACCTGGTGTAGCAGGCCTCTCCGGCCGAGACCGCTCGCAGGTAGGTGTTCGCCCAGCCGATGCCTCGATAGGAGTGTCGACGGATGGTGTAGACGGCGAACGCCAGCAAGGCGAGGATGAGGAGCACGCCGATGGCTATCGGGATCGCCATGCCGTTCTTCGAGCCCGGCGAGCGAGGCGCCCCCGTTCCCGCCGGCCCGTGGTCGTGTTCCGTCATCAGCTCGCCTCTGACCGGTCGGTCACAGAAGACAGTTGAGAGCGGCCATCGTGAAGCTCTCCCTGATCGCCCGGACGTCCTGCGCCGCGTCCTTCAGGGTGTACTTCGCCGGGAAGGTGGCGACGTCTTGCGCTTCCACGGCGAAGAAGTGCATGACGTTGGGCATCCGTCCACGGTAGTGCTCCTCCAGCGCCGCCAGGTACGGCGACAGGGTCGACAGCGCCCAGCCCCGGGTGAGACTGTCCATCTTGGCCACCCGGAGCAGGCGTCTCTGCGCGCCGAGAAGGATGGACATGGGCTGGCCGGTCTCGTTGGCCGCGGCGACGCAGGTGTAGATCGTCTCCGCCATGGTCTTGTAGAACAGCTCCAGCGTGTCCTTGATCGCGTCCACCGGCGCCATGCCGGCCCCGTTGCGCCCCCCCGCCGCCAGCGCCTCCACGCAGGGCCTCAGCGCCTGGAGCAGGCCCAGGAGCTCCGCCGTGGTTCGCTCCTGCTCGATCGAGATCTCGAGCATCCTGAACGCCCGGGCGTGGGAACCCGACGGCAGCGGGCGGCCGTTGAGGGCGGCGAGCCGACCAGCCAGACCGCCGCGGGCCAGTCGGGCCGCATCGCCGATGGCCAGCACCTGGGCGACGCCGCCTCCGGCCCCGGCGCCCTTGACATCCACCCTCGAGAGCGACTGCCAGAACAGGATCGGGGTGGCGATCGAGTAGGCGCTCGAGTGGCCACG
This sequence comes from Candidatus Rifleibacteriota bacterium, assembly GCA_016213885.1. GTDB lineage: Bacteria > Muiribacteriota > UBA6191 > JACPRK01 > JACQZM01 > JACQZM01. The sequence continues at coordinate 6,896 of JACQZM010000185.1, forward strand.
CTGGTCGATCCAGTCGAAGGAGGTGCGGACCGTCGCCTCGCGCCGCGCCGGGTCGATGGTGGAAGAGACCGTCAGCCCCAGCGGCTCGGCCTGATCGAACAGCGGCCCCACCCGGGGCTCCAGGGAGAGGTCGGTCCCCTTCTCCATGCGACCGAACGGCGTGGCCGAGTCCTCCAGCGCCGAGAGGTACGGGTGCTCGCACCGCACCACGGACCAGCGCCCGGAGCTCAGGTCGGAGGGCGTGAGCCGGTCCAGGTAGTGGGGGTCTTCCTCCGACCCGAGGCGAGCCTCTTCCACGGCCAGCTCCGCCAGGAAGAGCGACTGGTAGTACGGCTGCGTCTGCCGGATGCTCGACCCCGACTGGAGAAAGAGCGTCATGGCCGGCAACACGCCGATGACGGCGATCACGGTCGCCACCAGGACCTCCGTCATCGACACGCCGCGTCTCAGACCATCACCCCCCCACGGCCGCCCGGTTGCGGAGTCGGATCGAGCTGTAGAAGGAGTACCGCCGGGCCCCGGTCCCCAGGGTCAGATGCACCCGGATCGCCCCGTCCGAGAGGCTCGAGAAGGTGAGCCGAGCCACACCCTTGACGAGGACCTCGGTGCTGTTCGACTGCGGCGACCTCACGCTCAGGTTCAGCTCGTACATGCGGGGTTCCCGGCCCGGGACCAGATGGAAGACCGCCATCCGGTTCAGCTTGTCCCGGACGACGGCGTACGGCAGCGTCCCGCCCGGCTGGGGGAGTACCACCTCCATGCCTTCCTGGAGCTCTTTGAGGAGGCGGACCAGGGACCGCTGGCCCTCTGCCTGCAGACCGAAGATCTCGAGCTCCTGCTGACCGAGCCGGGTGCCCTTGAACAGAAGCCCGTACAGCGAATAGAGGACGCCGGCGAAGATCAGGGAGGCGACCACTGCCTCGATCAGGGTGAACGCCCCGGGGGGCCGACGACGGTCGAGGCGCGACCCGGTCTTGCAGCCGGCCGCGGAAGAACCGGGGTCTCTCAGCAGCCTGCTACGCATCATCGGCCGACCACCTCGTCGGGTCCGAGTCTAGCACCGCCCCTCGGCGGGTCGCCACCTCCCACGGCCGACGCGATCGACGGACCGTGGGGCTCGAGGCATCGCGGCGCGTGGGAAGGATGTACCGGGGCCTTCGCGGCAACCGGGGCGTCGAGATCATCCACACCGTGGCGGAGTACTCCGAGCATCTGGTGTTCTGGTGCCTGGGAAGCCCGGACAGCCTGCTCGAGGAGATCCACCAGGGAGGAGTGTCTCCCGCCTGGCTGGCCTGGGGCGTTGACCCAAGACCCCCCCCTTCATCCCGTTCAAGCCGCCCCCCTCTTGGCCCCGACTTGCTCGGAGTGCGACCGACGGATCATACTTGAACTGAAATGCCACGAAAGCCATGGTCCTTCTCGGACGATATGGATGCGGTGCGGGCGATCCGCGAGCTGATGGCCCGCTCTCTCAGTGAGTACCGCGATCGCTGCGGACCCGCGGCGACGCGATTTCGCGCTCGCTATGCGAAAGGGACGCTGCCCACCCACATCGTGGAGGCTCTGGAAGCGATTCCCGGGTGGGTGTGGGTCAGCGCCACTGCGCGCTATGCGGCGATTCTCCAGGCCACCGAGGAGTACGCCCAGATCCATGGTCTCCACGACGTCGACGGCAACACGACCCACCGTGGATTCGAGATAGGGAGGTGGCTGGTCGCACAGAGGTGCCGGCATCGCAGGGGCACCATATCGACGTGGTTGAAGAAGCGGCTGGAGCGCCTGCCTGGCTTCTCCGTGGCGCTGGTGCCCGAGGAACGCAGACATGCACCCCGGACGCTGAGAGTCGCGCGCCAGCACCTCGCCAGACTTCGCGTCTTGCTCGCCAGACCGGCCAGGCCAGGGAGGTCGCGTGAGTGCGTGCACAACAGCCTGTGGCACCTGCGCCGGTACTTCCTCGAGCTGAGGAAACGAGGCCAGCTACCTTTCGAGATCGGCCGGGAGCTGGAATCGCTGCCCGGCTGGACCTGGCACCAAGAGACGCTGCTCGAAAAGGACCGTCGGTTCCTGGACCTCGCGAAACGTCTGGCCGAGGCCGGCAAGCTCGACGAGATCAAGCGGCATTCGGTGATCGATGGACTTCATCTCGGAGCCTGGCTTTCCCGCTGTCGAAGCCGACTGCGCCGCGGCACCCTGCCGGCGTGGCTTCGGAGGGGGTTGACGAAGCTCTGCGGCGGCTGTTTGCTCATCGGCCAGGCCGCACTGGAGCGCAAGAAGATGGGGCTCCTCCGGCGGTTTCTTCGCCACCACTCGTTGGCGGAGCTCAGCTCCAACAGAGCCCACTCCGGTGTCGATCTCCGCTCCTGGGTGCTCTGGCTACGGGCGACTCACCGGCGCGGCGTTCGTCGTGCGATCGACCGTGAACTCGAGAGCCTTCCCGGCTGGACGTGGGACCCCCGCGAGGCCCGCCGCAGACGCCTGGTCCGGGCGGCGGGGCTGCCGGACGGAGTCGACCCGTACGGCCGTCCGGGAGCCCGCCGCCCCGCGGCGCGACCCGGCGACAGCACCCAGCTCGACGCCGC
>JACQZM010000264.1 GCA_016213885.1 Candidatus Rifleibacteriota bacterium
ATCGACCGATGACAGGCGCCCCCGGCGCGAGCGCCTCGGCCGGGCGCCGCTCGACCGATCCCCGGACCGCGGTGGCCGGCATCCGGGCCCCGTGCTTCCCGGTGGAGGGGATTCAATCGAAGTCGCGCTCGGGGGAAGGGGACCGGATCAGGTTGGAGGTCGCGCTCAGGAGAAGGGAAGAGGGGGGGATCCGGATTGAGGTCGCGCTCGGGGGCGCGACTCGGACCCGGCGAGGCGCCGGGTCTTGCGACTCGGATCCGACGAGGCGCCGGGTCTTCGCAGCCGGGTATAATTGTCATGTGAACGACCACGATCGAACCGCCACCTGTGCCGAGGAGGGCGCCCTGACCGGCCGGGTCCTGATCGTCGAGGCCGACGCCGCCCAGGCGTCCCGCATTGTGACCGTCTTGACCAGCCTTGGCGAGGGCTGGACCTCGGTCCGGGTCCCCACCGCCCAGGAGTGCCTGCACCTCCTGGACTGGACAACGTTCTCCGTCGCCCTGATCGACTTCATCCTGCCCGACCAGAACGGGCTGGAGCTGATCCGGGAGATCCGCCGCCGGGGCTACGTGCTGGCGGCCATCCTCATGACGGCCCACGGCAACGAGGCCACGGCCATCGAGGCGCTTCGCCTCGGCGTTGCCGACTACATCAAGAAGGACGAGGGCTTCTTCCGGTACCTGCCGGCGGCGGTGGCCCGGGTCGTGGCCTGCCACCGCCAGCAGCTGATGAAGGTGAGCACCCATTCGCGGCTCAGGCTCCAGCTCTCCCAGCGCGCCCACCGGGGGCTGCTCGACAGCTTCGCCGCACCGATCGTCCACGACATCAAGAGCCCGCTGGCGTGCATAGCCATGGTGACCAGTGCGATGGCGCCCGCGGGCGACGCCCCGGCCATGCCGGTCCCGGACGCCGTGCCGATCATCCGACGATCCGTGGACCGGATCGAGAGGCTGGTCGACCGGCTGCTCAAGTTCGCCCGGCAGGAGGTCGAGGACCGCACGTCGGTCGATCTCGCCCAGGTGCTGCCCACCCTGGCCGACGCCGAGACCGAGTCGCTGAAGCTGCAGAACATCAGGGTGGTTCGCGACATCTGCCCCGGGCCGGTGATGGTCCGGGTCGCGGCCAAGGCGCTGGATCAGGTCTTTCTGAACCTTCTGGCCAACGCGGCGGAGGCGCTGGTGGTCGCCTCCGGCGGAGGGGTCGTGACCATCGGCCTGTCTCAGGACCGAGGAAGCGCCGTGGCGACCGTCAGCGACAACGGGCCCGGCATCCCGGCGGACGCCCTGCCCAACCTGTTCAAGTCGTTCTCGAGCTTCGGCAAGGCCAAGGGAACCGGCCTCGGCCTGTCGATCTCGGCCGGCATCGTCCGTGAGCACGGCGGCCACATGCAGGCGGAGAACCTGCCCTCCGGAGGCGCCCGGTTCACGGTCGTCCTGCCCCTGGAAGCGCAGGGGCCGGTGGCGCTCGTGCTGGAGGACGAACCGCACGTCCGCGACCTGATCGCCGCGCAGCTGGAGTTTCTCGGCGTCAGAGCCGACATGTTCGACGACGGGAGCGTGCTGCTGCCGGTGCTGGCGACCGGGAAGTGGGACCTCGTCATCCTCGACGTCCGTACCCCCGACATCAACGGGATCGAAGTCTTCAAGCAGATCGTCGCCCGGCGACCGGAGCTCGTCGCCAGGACCATGGTCGTGTCCGGGTCGATCGCCGACGAGGACCTCCAGACGCTGCTGGCGGACCATCCGATCCCATGTCTGCCCAAGCCCTACTCCCAGGACCAGTTCAACGACATGGTCCGGCTGCTCCTCCGGAACGAATGATCGCCGGGCCGCCCGGGGGCGAGCTCCCGGGATGCCTGCCGCCGACTACCTTCGGGGTGGCGGCCGCAGGGTGACGAGCCGCAGCTCCGGCCGGCAGAACAGTCTCAGCCGCGGCGCATCGTAGCGTTCGACGCCGATGCCGCGCGAGGTCGAGAGGGTGCCGGGCCCGAACGGCAGGAACCCGTCGGCAAACCGCCTGGGCAACCGGCTCAGGGTCACCAGCGGACCGACACCCGGTATCTGCACCTGGCCGCCGTGGGTGTGCCCGGCCAGGGCCAGGAACGGGCGCCCCAGCTGGCTCAGCACCTCCGCGTAGTCCGGGGAGTGGCCGATGACCAGGTCGAACAGCCTCTCGTCCCGTCCCCGGGCGGCCGCTCGAAGGTGCGCCGGCAGGGTCGCCCGGGAGGTGACCACGTCCAGGGCGATCAGGTTCACGGCACACCCGGGCAGCGAGAGGATCACGGTGCTGTCGCGCAGCGGGGTGATCCCCGCGGCGACCATGGCAGCCGCCCAGGTGCCGTCGGTCCGCCGGTCGCCCGGGTCGGTGAGGTCCACATCGCCGCACACGGCGTAGCTCCCCAGAGGTGGCCGCGGCCCGGCCTTGTCGATGAGGTCGCCGAGCAGCGCCAGCAGCCGGGCGTACTCCTGCTCCGATTCCACCTGGGCGAAGTCGCCGGTGTAGAGCACGAGATCGGGCTTCAGCCCGGCCAGCGTCGAGATGGCTCGACGCTCGTACTCCCCGACCGAGTCGACCTGGATGTCGCTGACCTGGGCCACGACCACGGGCCGGGTCAGACCGGCCAGCCTGGGGTGGGTGAGCTCGTACCTGGTCACCTCCAGCCAGAACGGCTCGATCCAGTAGGCCCAGATGTGGACCAGGACGAGCACCGCCGCCAGGACCGAGATCTTCCGCGATTCCCGCCGGTCCGACCGGAACAGCCACGCCAGGGCGAGCAGCAAGGGAGGGACGTGCCAGAAGAGGGCCATCCCGACCCACCGCAACACGGCGAAGATCCTGAGCCGCAGATCCAGGGCGATCAGCAGCGCAACGATGCCGTGGACCGCGAAGAGCGGGCTCAGAGCCAGCCAGACCCTCCGGTTCCGGACTCCCCGGCGCTGAAGATGGACGGCCAGCCCCATCGTGGCCAGATCCACCACCCCGGCGATGACGTTGAACCGGAGGTCCCCGGAGAAGATGATCTGTTCGGCGTTCATGGGCTAGTACCTCGCTCCGTTCGCTCCCTGGAGCCTGGCCGTCACCCGCCGGGCAGAGGCTCGAATGACCCTCATCGAACCGACCGGAGCTCTCGCAGTTCCCCGGCCAGCGGCCTCGTCAGTGTGCCCAGCTTCTCGAGCCGCTCCAGGAGCGACCGGCGAGCCGGGCCTGGAAAGACGATCCGGCTGTACCCGATCGCCTCGGTGAGCTCGTCGGCTCCGAGCTGGCCATCTGGCCGGCTGCGCCGCCAGATCCGGCCGGTCCGGTCCAGAAGCCGATCCAGCGGCAGATCCACCCGGGAGCCGGCGTAGAACGCCCGGGGGGCCGTGTACTCGAGCAGCGGTTGGTCGTCGGTCACGAGAACGCCGGCCCCGGCGAACTCCCTGGCCTCGGCGGGATCGAAGACCTCCAGCAGCAGGAGGGTCATGGGGAACGTCACCCCCATCCGGCGGAGGCTCCCGCCCGTCCGGGGCAGCGCGAGGCGAGCGGCCATGGCCCCGAGCGTCGGGGCGATGGGTCGGCGACTGCCGATCAGAAGCAGGTCGAACGCGACGCCCGTGACGAACCCGCGGACCTCCGGGAACACCGACTGGAACGTCCGCATGACCATGGCCAGGCTCTCCCGGTCCATCTCGTAGATGTGGATCCACTGGCAGAACAGGCCATCGGCAGGCATCCGGGAGGCGGCGATCCGGAAGAACTCGCCGGTGTAGAGGTTGACGATCCCGGCCATCCATGGGTTGGAGGGCTCGCTGATGATCACGTCGTAGCTCAGAGGCGTCAGCTGCAGGTAGTGCCGCGCGTCATCGACTATGACGCGCGCGCGGCTGTCCTCCCAGTAGCGCTCGTTGACGTGGCCGAACAGCGTCGAGGCCGCCACGACCCCCTGGGAGATCTCCACGGCCTCCAGCCGGTCGATCGGATGCGTCAGCGCCGCACCGGCGGTCACTCCGCTTCCGATGCCGATGACGAGGACGTTCCGGGGGGCGGGGTGGAGCAGAAGGGGGAGGTGGGCCAGCAGCAGCTGGGTGTGCATGTCCCCCGAGTCGGAGGCGTCGACCTTCCCCGAGACCCTCAGGAGCCGGACCGGCGGAACCAGCCTCGTCGTCTGCTGGACCATCACGGTGGTATTCACGTCGTCGGCCATGAACAGCACCGGCAGCTCTCCCTGGGACGCCACGAGGTCGAAGGCGGTCTTCAGGTTCCGATCGTTGATGCGGAACGAACCGCCTGCCACCAGGGCCGGATGCCACGCGGGAAACAGCAGTGCGAGCCCGAGCCCGCCTGCGATGCCCAGGCGGAACCGGAGCGGCACCCCGGCATCGAGGAACCGCCCGAGGGCGAGACCCGACCCGAGGTTGAAGAGCGCCATCAGGACGAAGGTGACGTGAAGGCCCAGCCCGGGGATGAGCAGGAGACCGCAGGCCAGCGAACCAGCCACGTTGCCCACGGTGTTCGCGGCGTAGGCTCTGCCGATGCCCCGGCCGAGCCCGGCGGCCTTCCGGGTGAAGACGACGGAGGCGGCCGGGATCACCATCCCCAGGTGGTAGGCCGGGTACGCCATGATCGGCACGACCAGCAGGAAGACCAGCCCCCAGAAGAGAACGACCGGGGGCGCCATGCCGCACTTGATGATCACGTAGGCGAAGGGGAGCAGCGAGAACAGAGGGAGCCCGATCAGGATGGTCAGTCCCAGCCTGAGCTGACAATGGGAGAGGATCCGGCGGGCGTCGACCTCCGTGAGAGACGAGAGCACCCGGGCCCCCCGGGTGATCCCGGCGATGAAGGCGGCGAGCATGAGCGTGAACGAGTAGGTGGACGCTCCGATCACCAGCGGCAGCAGTCGGGTGAAGGCCACCTCGTAGGCCATGGCGGTGAACCCGGACACCAGCAGGTGAAAGGGCAGCGCCGCCACGAACGGATCGTCTTCGCCAATCCCGTCGCCCGGCTCGAGGGCCGGCCCGTCAGGGACGGCCCGGGGGGGTCCAGGGGGGCCGGTGCGCAGCAACGGCCTCCCCGGCTCAAATGTCCCCCGGCTGAGTACCGGCGCAGCCGGCGAGCCCGGAGGGCTCGTCAGGCGGGCCCGCCCGTCAGGGACAAGGCCCGGCCGATCCTCCGGGGGCTCCCTCCGAGCTTCCGCGGTTCTCGGGCCCCTGCCGGAGGCGCGTGAAAGAGCCAGGCCGAGAACTCCGGAGGCGACGTTCAGCGCGGTTCCGGCCAGCGAGGTGGCCGAGAGCCCCAGGACCGGGATGAGCGCGAATCCGCAGACGATGCAGCCGATCACCGCCCCGAGACTGTTGGCTGCGTAGAGCGCCGACACCCGCTGGGCCATCCGGGTCTCGTCGGCGACCATTCCCCGGCAAGCCAGCGGAAAGGTGGCTCCCATGATGAAGGCTGGCACGGTCAAGAGCGCCATGAAGAGCGAGAGCCGGAGCACGAACAGCGCCGGAGACGCGGCGCCGAGGTGTCTCGCCAGATCCAGGTAGACCGACCCCAGCGCCGGGATGGCCCAGGGAACGGTGGCTCCGAACGCGGCCAGTGCGATCTCCAGACCTCCGTAGAGCGCCAGCGGGTTCCTGGAGCGGTCGGCCCACCGGTCGGCGATCCAGGAGCCGATGGCCATCCCCCCCATGAACGCGGCAAGGATCAGGGCCACCGTCGGAGTGGTGCCGCCCATGTAGTAGCCCAGGATCTTGGCCCAGACGGTCTCGTAGATCAGCGCCGCGGCGCCGGACAGAGTCAGGGCCACGACCATGCCGCGCTGGAGTCGATCGGTCTGCATGGAGTAGTCGAGGGTTTGCCGGGGAGTGCGCCGGGAGGTGCCGCCCCGACGACGGAGCGGCTGGCCCGGGCGTTGCCATAGAGTAGAACAGGACCGGGGATTTGGCCAGCCGTCTGCCGGTGCGGCGTCACCTCTTCCGCTGAGCCTGGCGGAACGCCTGGCCCAGACGCGCCAGGCCCCGGGAGCAGTCGCGATTGGCCAGGTACAGGTCTATGAAGACGAGCTTGTCTCTCTCCTTGGCGGCCGTGGCCAGGGCGTGCGCCAGCTCCCCCTCGGTGGTCACCCGGATTCCGATGGCCGTCTCGCTGCCTCCGAAGACCGCGGGCAGGCCCGAGTAGTTCCACATCTGCACGTCGTTGTAGGCGCCATCCTCGTGCAGCACCCGTTCGATGAGGTAGCCGTCGTTGTTCAGCAGCAGCACGATGGCCGGGCACCGCTGCCGGATCATCGTGGAGACCTCCTGGGCGGTCATCTGGAACGCCCCGTCGCCGGTCAGCACCACGGGGCGCTTCCCGGGCCGCGCCAGCGACACGCCCAGCGCCGCCGGAGTGCAGAAGCCTATGGAGCAGTAGTAGGCCTGCACGATGAAGTTCTGGGCTTCTTCGATGTGGAACTCGGGCGCGGCGCAGAACGCATCGCCCGGCTCCGCGAGCAAGACCATCTGATCGTCCAGAAAACTGTCCAGCGCATCGTACAGGCGTGGCGCTGTCAGCGCTCGCGATCCGTCCGGTTCGAACGGCCGCCTGGCGTGGTCCGCGGCGGCCGGGTGAGAAGCCAGGTAGGACCGTGGCCGCACCGCCGAGGTCAGCTCCCGGACGAAGTCGTCCAGCCGGACGCCATGGTAGTAGTGATTGCGAATGCAGACCTGGTTCTCCGTGGCTGCAATCGTTCGTCGGGGGTCGATCTTGAAGCTGAAGAGCCCGGTGTCGAGGTCGGTTCGCCACACGCCCAGCGACAGGAGACAGTCGGCCGATTCGACCTGTCGCCGTACCGTGTCGCGGCTCCAGGCGCCTTGATAGAGGCCGATGAACTGGGGGTGCAGCTCCGGGAGCACGCTCTTGCTGCTGACCGTGGTGGCGAAGGGCAGCTCGACCCTCTCTACCAGCTGGAGAACGGCGGAGCCGAGGGAGAAACGCAGAAGCTCGACGCCGGCCAGAACGACGGGGGAGCTCGATCTGTTGATGAGCTCCGCGGTCTCCTCGACGCAGTCTTTCAACACCATGGCATCCGTCCGTGGCCGCGCCGGCTCCGCCGTGGGGGCCGGTGGGCTGCACGGCGCCCGGGCCAGGTCGGCGGGCAGCTCCAGGTAGACCGGCAGCTTCTTCGCGATCCCGTTCTGGATGACACGATCGATCTCGGCCGGAGCCGTCTCGGGGCTGGTCAGAATCGCCGCATCGACGGTCAGCTTCTTGAAGATCTCGAGCTGGAGGTAGTAGTCGGAGATGAGGTGATGGACCATCGAGCCTGCGTCCCTGTGCCGGGAGGGTGGGGCACCGCTGATGATGATCAGAGGAACCCGCTCCGCATAGGCGCCGGCCACGGCGTTCAGTATGGAAAGCCCGCCGACGCCGTAGGTGACGACGGCGGCCCCGGCCCCGGCCATGCGGGCGTAGCCGTCTGCCGCATAGCCTGCGTTCAGCTCGTTGCAGGTGCCGATCCAGCGAATCGGGCTCGCCAGCACTTCGTCCAGGAAATCCAGAACGTAGTCTCCCGGGACGCCGAAGAGGTGCCCGATGCCGACCTCTTCCAGGCGTCTCAGCAGGTAGCGGGACACGGTGCATGTGTCGGCCACGACGACCTCCTTTTTCACGACGATAGTCGTCCAGTCGTCACGGATTTGCAACCGGGTTCTGCGCCTGTCGGGTCCGGGCGTCCCGGCATCGGCCTGCGTCGCTGCCCGGCGACACTCGGGCACCCTGCTACCGGTCCGCCGGGCCGACCGCGATGAAGTGGAGGACCACCTGCCGGTCCGGATCGCCCCCGGTGAGTCGGAGAGCTTCGTCGTCTGCTCCCGGCCATGCGGCCGGCGTCGAGCAGGGCATAGCGGTAGCTGCGGACGCCGTCGCTGGCGAGAGCTTCGACCAGGTCCAGAGAGAAGGCGACGACGAGCGGCGCACGCTCGATGGCCCTCTGGTTCACCGTTGCGGAGCCGGCCTCGCCGGACAGGTCCCCGGACCGCACCAGCCGGAGCCGGTGCCCGGCCCGGTCGTAGGCATGGAGCCCCTGGGCCAGCCCGTCCACGTCGCGAGCGATGACGTGGACAGAGAGCCCCCGCGACAGATCGACCGGTGCGCCGTTGACGCTCCCGGTGGAGCGATCGGTCGTGGACGTGGCGAAGTAGAGGGCCGACGAGAGCTCGGCCAGCGTGAGCGGCCTGTCCGCGTATCGCCTCGTGCTCCGCCGCCTCCGGATCACCTCGAGGAGGTTGGCCTTGCCGGCGGTCGGCGCGGGGAGCGCGATCCAGGGCCCCGGTGGCTGATCTCTCCCGGGCTTCACGTAGGGGGCCAGCGGGCCCGGGTCCGGGGGTATGGCTCCCTCGAGCTCCTCGCGTCGGGGTCCCAGGTCGAGCGACGTGGCCCAATGGGCGAGGCCGCTGACACCCGCTCCCGCGGGCAGGCGATCCGGCGGGTGTCGAAACGCCCATGATCGGCGTCCGGCCAGGCTCGTGACCGTCGTGGCGGCCAGCGGCACGATCAGCCACGCGCCCTCGTGGAGGCCGTCGATCCCGAGAGCGCGCTCCACCCGCGAGTCGTCGAACCGACCGATCGGTGCAACGCTTCGACCCAGGTCGACGGCGACGGCGGTCACGTTGGCCATCACGTGCCCCAGATCGAGCGCAGCGTACCGGAACGCCCGGTTCGAGTACTTGGAGCCGGTCCGGGCGAACAGCAGCGAGAAGACGAGCACGACCGGGCTCTCGTTCACCAGGGCCGGAGCCTCGATCGCCGCGGCCATCTCCACGATCGCGTCCTTCTCCCTCAGGCGCGTGAGGGTATGATCTCGCGGGCCGTAGTGGTACAGGCCGGCGGCCAGGGCCGAGACACGATTGGCCAGAACGTAGACCTCGACCGGGTACAGTGCCCCGGCCGACGCCGCAGCCCTGAAGGCGTGGCCGCCTCGGTGGCCGGTGATGCCCGCGGAGTGGAACAGCAGCGTCGAGAGCTCCCGCAGGGTGACCGGGCCGGAGCTCGCTCCTGGACAGAGGCCGCGGCGGAGCACCGCCTCGCTCGCGGTGAGCCGCCCCGACACCAGCGGCTCCGGGAGAGCGATCCGGGCACGGCCCTGATAGGTCTTGTACGGTCGCGGAGCACCCCGGTCGGCACCGGGTGCCTCGGGAAGGTCGACCAGCCGGCTGTAGGAGGCCAGGAGGTGGTAGCTCTGCAGGACCGAGAGCGGGCCGACCCCGGGACCGGACCGCCGCGGAGGTCCCGCCGGGTCCGCCGCCCTACGGCCCGGCAAGGGCGAAGGGTCGGGCGTGGGCGTCACGACTGGCGCCGGCACCCGGGGCGACCCGGCAGCGGACCCCGACGACGCGGCCGCCTCGGGCCGTTGGCCGGGGGGGGGCTCGACCTCGGCTGGCCGGGCCGGCCGGGGGGCCTCCCAGACGACGCGGATCTCCCGGGCCCCCTGGCCGAGGCCGATCAGGTAGCACGCGGCGGCCGCGAGCACCGCCAGCACGGCCCCGCCCAGCCACGAGAGGCTGGCGTCGGCGGCAGGCCCCCGGCCGGCCCTCTCGCCTTCGGCGACGAGCCTGGCCGCTCCGGACCACGAGACGAACACGGGGAGCTTGAGCGCGACGTGGATCGAGA